>LJHX01000041.1 GCA_001295935.1 alpha proteobacterium AAP81b | reverse complement strand
CTGCTTGCCGACCTGACCGAGCGGCTGGCGGGGCTTGCCGCCGACAAGCCGGCCTTTGCCGGCAAGCTCAGCGCCGAGGCGCGGCGGCAGGCGCATTGGGTGCGGCCTGAGTTGGTCGCCGAGGTGGCGTTTGCGGAGTTCACGCCGGACGGGAATGTGCGGCATGCGAGCTTTCTCGGGCTGCGCGAGGACAAGCCGGCGGGGGAGGTGGTCGCCGAACGCCCCTCCCGCTTGCGGGGAGTCGAAGACGGCGCGCAGCGCCAGCGGTCGGGGGTGGGGAGGGCCTCAGCTTCAGAATCGCCCGCCGTGGCACTTCCCTCCCCCAGCCCCTCCCGCAAGCGGGAGGGGAGCAGGTTGGCCAGGCTCGGCGTCACCATCTCGTCGCCGCAGCGGATCGTCTTTCCCGATCTTGGTCTCACCAAGCTGGCGCTCGCCGAATATTATGTCGCGCTGGCGCCGGCGATGCTCAAGGACCTGGCGCGCCGGCCGGTGAGCCTTGTTCGCTGCCCGCAGGGGCGCGGCAAGCAATGCTTCTTCCAGAAGCACGACAGCGGCATGTTCGCCGAGAGCGTCCGCCACGTCCCGATCGTCGAAAGCGACGGCAAGACCGAGGACTATCTCTATGTCGAGGACGCCGCCGGGCTGCTCGCGTGCGTCCAGATGGGGACGATCGAATTCCACGGCTGGGGCAGCACCGTCGACGACCTCGAGCGCCCCGACCGGCTGGTCATCGACCTCGACCCCGACGAGGGGCTCGATTTCGCCGCCTGTCGCGACGCTGCCTTCCTGGTCCGCGATCGCCTCAAGGCGGCGGGGCTGGCGTCGCTGCCGATGCTGAGCGGCGGCAAGGGCGTGCATGTCGTCGCGCGATTGCAGCCCGCGGCCGAATGGCCCGCAGTCAAGGCCTGGAGCAAGGCCTTTGCCGAACGCCTTGCCGCCGATGAGCCGCAGCGCTTCGTCGCGGTGATGACCAAGGCGCGGCGCAAGGGGCGGATTTTCATCGACTATCTGCGCAACCAGCGCGGCGCGACGGCGGTGCTGCCCTATTCGGTGCGGGCGCGCGAGGGGGCGGGGGTGGCAATGCCGCTGTCGTGGGACGATCTCGCCGAGGCGACCGCCGCCAACCGCTGGTCGGCGGCCGATCCGGCGGCGGTGCTGGCGCAAGCGGCGCGGCGGCCCAAGGCACCGCGGGCGGTGGTATTGCCGGGTTGGAGGCGGATTGCGGCAGCCCGAATTCCTGCAGCATCCGATCGTCACCCCCGCGAACGCGGGTGCCCATCTCCCGAAGCGCCGGCGATGGGCCCCCGCGTTCGCGGGGGTGACGGTTGTGGTCGAGCGCCTGCAATCGCGACAGCACCCCGTTGCTTGCCGCAGGAAGGCGGGGGGCTGGATTTGCCCTGGCCTTTCCGGGCATAGCCGCGCCATGGCACCGCGCACCCTCTACGACAAAATCTGGGACGATCATGTCGTCGCCCGCCGCGACGATGGCACCGACCTGATCTTCATCGATCGCCACCTCATCCACGAAGTCACCACCCCCCAGGCCTTCGAGGGGCTGCGCCTGGCGGGCCGACGCCTGCGGCGGCCCGACCTGACGCTGGCGGTGCCCGACCACAATGTCCCGACGACCGACCGCCGGCTGCCGATCCTCGACCCGATGTCGAAGGCGCAATTGGAGGCGCTTGCCCAGAATTGCCGCGATTTCGGCGTCGAGATGTTCGCCATCGATGCGCCCGAACAGGGCATCGTCCATGTCATCGGGCCGGAGCAGGGCTTCACCCTGCCGGGGCTGACGATCGTCTGCGGCGACAGCCATACCGCGACGCATGGCGCCTTCGGCGCGCTGGCCTTCGGCATCGGCACGTCGGAAGTCGAGCATGTCTTTGCGACCCAGACGCTGCTCTTGAAGCGCGCGCGGACGATGGAAGTGCGCGTCACCGGCAGCCTCGGCTTCTCGATCTCGGCCAAGGATGTCGCGCTGGCGATCTGCGGCCGGCTCGGCGCCGGCGGCGGCACCGGGCATGTGCTCGAATATACCGGCGAGGTCATCGAAGCGCTGAGCATGGAAGGCCGGATGACGGTCTGCAACATGGCGATCGAGGCCGGCGCGCGCGCCGGGCTGGTGGCGCCCGACGCCAAGACCTTTGACTATGTCATCGGCCGCCCGCGCGCGCCGACGGGCGAGGCGCTCGACAAGGCGCTGGCTTACTGGCGGACCCTGCCAACCGACCCCGGCGCGCGCTTCGACGCGAGCGTTGTCATCGACGGCGCCGGCATCGCGCCGCTGGTCACCTGGGGCACCAGCCCCGAGGATGTCGTCGCCATCACCGACCGCGTGCCGGCACTCGACACTTTCGGCGATGCCAAGCGCGCCGCCGCCGCCAAAAGCCTCGATTACATGGGGCTGACCCCCGGCACGGCGATGCAGGACCTTGAAATCCAGAACATCTTTATCGGCAGCTGCACCAACAGCCGCATCGAGGATCTGCGCGTCGCCGCCGCGGTGGCGAAGGGCCGCCGTGTCGCCGGCACTATTCGCCAGGCGCTGGTGGTGCCGGGGTCGGGGCTGGTCAAGCGCCAGGCCGAGGCCGAGGGGCTCGACCGCATCTTCACCGAAGCGGGCTTCGACTGGCGCGAGCCCGGCTGCTCGATGTGCCTCGGCATGAACCCCGACCAGGTGCCGGCGGGCGAGCGCTGCGCCTCGACGAGCAACCGCAATTTCGTCGGTCGCCAGGGGCCGGGGGCGCGGACGCATCTCGTCTCGCCAGCGATGGCGGTGGCGGCGGCGATCACCGGCCGGCTGACCGATGTGCGCGAGCTGATGGGCTAGCGCCTCAGCTTTGCTGCGGGAAGCAGGCGCTGGTGTTGATATAGACGTTGTCGAGCCCGGCGGCGCGCAGGAAGGGCGATCCGAAGCGCCGGCTGATGCTGACGCGGACGAACCCCGACAGCCCGCTGCACGTCGCCAGCGCCGTCAGCTGGATGTTGCGCGCCTGCAGGGTGATGCCCCGTGCCGCCGCCGAGCTGATGATATAGGTCTGCGTCTTGGCGGCGTCATAGACACGGACGTCGGTCGAGACGCTGGGGGCATTTGAACAAGCGACGGCGCGCAGGCCGGCGCAGCGCGCCCCGGCATAGGCCATCTGGACGAGTTCGTTGCGGATATAGGCGTAGCGGCCGAATTCGCCGATGCTCATCAGGACGCTGAAATACAGCACCGCGATCAGCGCGGTTTCGGCGGCGACGGCGCCGCGGCGGTCGGCAAGCAGGCGACGGGCCGCGATCATTCGGTCTGCACCATGGCGATCTTGGTCATGTACTGGCCTTCGGCGAGCAGGCCATAGGTCGACCACAGCCGCCAGACCCGGCGCTGCGCGGCGATCCGCACCCAGCGCCCGGCGACCCCGCCGGTGCCGCAGATCGTCCCGCAGGTCGCCGCCGCGCCGAAATTGCTGTTGCTCGTCGGGCAATAGCACAGGCCGTTGGTGGTGCCCGGGGTAGTGCTGTTGGTCAGTGACGAGTTGCCGGTGTTCTTGAGCGCTTCGGGGCCGTTGTTGACGGTAACCTTGGCGCGTGCCCAATCGGTGCCATTGGCGTTGCCGACGATATTGGCGGTCGACATCGCCAGATCGCCGGCGTTGGTGTTGGAAACATCGGCCGAGCGTGTCGTGACATAGCTGGCGCCGGCGGCGATCGTCGTCGACAGGCGGAGGCGGGTGTACATGACGTTGCCAAGGTCGATCGCGGCGAACATCATGATCGCCAGCACCGGAAACAGCAGAATGAATTCCATGGTGGTGGCGCCGCCGCGGTGCCGGGCGAAGGCCTCCAGAAGGCGCCGCCGCGTCACTGGACGACCCGGACGCGGAGCGACTGGGCGCCGCCCGTCGACAGGCAGTTGCTGCCAAGCAGGCCGCCGGCGCTGACGGTGATCGCCTTGCCGATGATTTCAAGGCAACCACCGGCGTCGCCGGTGCGCGAACCGCCGCTGAACACCAGCGGGCCGTTGGGCATGTAGAAGACGCCGTTGATCACCGTGTTGGCGGCGCCCGAGGTGAACACCCCGCCGGCGAGGTTGGTCGCCGACTGCGGGCCGATCACCGCGAAGCCGGCCTGGCCGCCGCCGGCCTGTGGCTTGAGCGTTACCGACGAATAGCCGGCCGACAGGCAGAAGGAGGTTCCCGAACAATCGCCGCTGCTGCTGCTGGTAACGCTGGCATCGGCGCCGACGACCAGCGTCACGCCATCGGCGTAGAGACCGATGTTGCTGCCGTTGCAGTTGGAGTTGCCGCCGCCGCTGCCGCCGAAGTTGATCGTCCCGAGGACGGTATATTGGCCGGGCTGCAGCCACATCGCGCCCGTCGCCCAAAGGTTGCCTTTGATGTCGTGGTGGGTCGCCTCGCTGACGACGAGGCAGCTGCCGCCGCCGGTCAAATTGACATGGCCGCCGAAGTCGACGCGATCGGCGCCGGTCTTGCTGCTGGCCAGCACGGTCCTTGAACCGCCGTCGCCGCGGAAGGCATAGCCGTCCGAACTCGGCCCGAAGACGAAGCTGTTGGCGGTGCTGCCGGTGCCGATCGAAATCGCCGCGCCGCCACCGGTGCGCAGCCCGGCGGTCAGGTTGAGCACCGTCGGGCCGGTGAAAGTGACGCCGCCGCTGGTCAAGGCGCACAGGCTGTAGTTGCCGCCGCCGCAGCCGATCGTCGCCGATCCGATATTGTAGGTTCCGGTCCCGAAGGTCGCCGTCAGGCTGCCGTTCAGGAACATGCCGGCCTGGATGTTGTAGGTGCCGGCGCCGAAGCTCGCCGTTCCGGAATTGCCGGGATTGACGAAGCCGGTGACGTTGAGAGCATTGCCACCGAAGGCGATGCCGCCATAGCCGCCGATGAAGTTGCCACGGATGGTGTAGATGCCGGGCCCGAAGGTCATCCGGTCCTGGCCTGCCAGCGTATTGGCGAAATTCATGACCGTCGTGGCGCTGCTGCCCTGGGCGTTGAAAGAGACCGCGATGCCCCCCGAGATCGAAACCGTGCCGAAATTGGCGGTGGCTCCGGCCGGGCAGTTGACCGTCCAGGTGCTGCCCGACATCCTCGCCGTGCAGCCGATCCGCCAGGCCTGGCACGCGGTGCTGGCGCTTCCGGCGCAGGTCGCGGCATTGGCGCTGCCCATCTGGGCGGTGTCATAGCCGAAGCTGATCGCCGTGCCGGTGGACTGGAAGGCGAAGGTCGGTGCCGCGGGCGCGACGAGGTTCCGCGCGGTGGTCAGGCGTCCGACCGCGGTCGCGACGACGGCGCTGCCGCTATAGGGGTCCACCGTCGTCCGGCTGGTTGGCGTCAACGCCGAGCCATCGGCCTTGCGCAGCGGCAACTGCCCGCCGCAATTGGTCGGCACGTTGAGGCTGGTGCCATAGGAAACCGACAGCGCCTGGACGTAGGACCCGCAATTGCTGACCCGCACCTGCGCATTGGAAGCGACGCCGCAGCGGTTGCCGGTGATGTTGGTGCCGCCCGAAAGCTGCATGCCGGTGCTGTTGCGATCGAGCGCCAGGATGCAATTGGCGGTCTGGCTGATGAGTTCGGCGGTGGCGCGCGACACGACGCCGAGGCCGTTAGTGGTGTTGCTGTACATCAGCCCGCGGAAGAATTTCGAAAAGAACAGCGGCACGCGTTCGGTGACGGTCACCTGAACGGCGTTGCGGCTTGAATCGGCGGGCGACGCCACCAGCGCCACCGCCATGTTCGCCACCGGTATCGAGTTGAGCGTGCCGACGCGCTTGGCGGCGTTGGTCATGTCGGTCTGGCTGGCGGTAGCATTATAGGCGAGCGCGCCGGCATAGGCGGCGGCATCGGCGATGCGCTGGTTGTTGTTACGAACATACTCGGCATTGCTGTATTCAAGGCCGAAGGCCATGGCGCCGATGATCACCGGCGTCATCAGGGCAAAGCTGGCCACGACATTGCCGCGCCGCGACGCGAACAGCGTGCCGAGCCGTAAGGCGAACAACCGCCTGAGCGCTTCGAACAGCTTCATCAACCCCACCCGCCCCCGGCAACTTGTCACGGAGATGTAAAAATCACGCCGATGTCACGGATCGCTAAGGATTTTCCAAGGGTCCGTCAAGACGCAGTGATCGCCCCGCACCGGGGCGCTATTGCAAATGCGTCAATGTCACGCCCAGCGATCGCATCACCGCAAGATTCATGTCACCCTGTTAACGACTGGCGCGCCGCGGTCACGAGCGGACCATCACCGGATCGAGGACTGTGTCGCGCGCCACCTCGGCGGTGCGCGGGTAGTCGCTGGTGAAGTGCAGCCCGCGGCTTTCCTTGCGGGCGCGCGCCGAACGGACGATCAGGTCGGCGACCGTGACGAGATTGCGCAGCTCGATGAGGTCGGGCGTCACGCGGAAATTGCCATAATAATCGGCGACTTCCTTGCGCAGCAGCTTGACGCGATGCGAGGCGCGCTCCAGCCGCTTGTTGGTGCGGACGATGCCGACATAATCCCACATGAAGCGCCTGAGCTCGTCCCAATTGTGGGTGACGACGACTTCCTCGTCCGAATCGGTGACGCGGCTTTCGTCCCAGGCGCGTACCGTCGGCGGCGGCGCCAGCGTGTTCCACTGCCGGGTGATGTCGTCGGCGACGGCCTGGCCGAAGACCAGGCATTCGAGCAGCGAGTTCGACGCGAGGCGATTGGCGCCGTGCAGCCCCGATTGCGTCACTTCGCCCGCCGCCCAGAGCCCGGCGAGGTCGGTGCGGCCATCGAGGTCGACCATCACCCCGCCGCAGCTGTAATGCGCCGCCGGCACCACCGGGATCGGCTCGCGCGTGCAATCGATGCCGAGGTCGAGCAGCCGGGCATGGATTGTCGGGAAATGCTGGCGGACGAAATCGGCGCCCAGCTGGGCGATGTCGAGCAGCACATGGCTGACGCCGAGGCGCTTCATCTCGGCGTCGATGGCGCGGGCGACAATGTCGCGCGGCGCGAGTTCGAGGCGCTCGTCATAGCGCTGCATGAAGCGCTCGCCGTTCGGCAGCTTCAGATGGCCGCCCTCGCCACGCGCCGCCTCGGTGATGAGGAAATTCTTGACCTTGGGGTGGAACAGGCAGGTCGGGTGGAACTGGTTGAATTCCATGTTGGAAACCCGGCAGCCGGCGCGCCACGCCATGGCGATGCCGTCGCCCGTCGAACCATCGGGGTTGGTCGAATAGAGATAGACGCGGCTCGCCCCGCCGGTCGCCAGCACGACGGCCTTGGCGGTAAAGCGATGGACATGGCGGTCGGCGGTATCGAGGGCATAGACGCCATGGCAGCCGCGCGCCGCGAAACGCTCGCCGGTGACATGACGTTCGGTGATGAGGTCGATCGCCACCATGCCGGGGACGAGATCGATATTGGGGTGGCTCGCCGCGGCCTTCTGCAGGGTCTGCTGGACCGCCCAGCCGGTGGCGTCGTCGACATGGACGATGCGGCGGTGGCTGTGGCCGCCCTCGCGCGTCAGATGCCAGCGTTCCGACACCGTCTCGCCGGGGTTGAAGGCGACGCCAAGGTCGGCAAGGCGGTCGATGGCGGCGGCGGCGCCGCGCGCGACGAGTTCGACGGTAGCGCGGTGGTTGAGGCCGGCGCCTGCCACCATGGTATCCTCGACATGCGCCTCGACCGTGTCGCCGGGTTCGAGCACCGCGGCGATGCCGCCCTGCGCCCAGGCGGTCGAGCCGGCGCCGATGTCGCCCTTGGCGAGCACGGCGACGCGCAGGTTCGGCGCGAGGTTGAGCGCCGCTGTCAGCCCGGCGGCGCCTGAACCGATGACGATGACGTCATAGGCGCGGGGTTCGGAGGGCGGTCGCTTGGCCATGGCGCGGCTCAGGCGCGCGTCAGTTCGAGGAAGACGTCCTCGAGATCGGCTTCGGTCGTCGAGACATCGACGACCATCAGCCCGGCGGCGGCAACGGCGGCGAGGAGTTCGCCGGCCTGGTGGCGGCGCTTGTCATAGGTGATGGCAAGCCGGCGCTCGCCGACGATCTCGGTGCGCTCGCCGAGCCCGGTGGGGATTTCGGCAATGTCGCGGTCGACAGTGACCATCAGCTTCTTGTCGCCGGCGGTGGCGAGCAGGGTCGAGGTCATGTCGTTGGCGACGATCTCGCCTCGATTGACGATGGCGATGCGGTCGCAGAGCGTTTCGGCTTCCTCGAGATAATGCGTCGTCAGCACGACGGTGGTGCCGCCGGCGTGAAGCTCACGGACATAGTCCCAGAGTTGCTGGCGAAGCTCGATATCGACGCCGGCGGTCGGCTCGTCGAGAATCAGCACCGGCGGATTGTGGACGAGCGCCTTTGCCACGAGCAGCCGGCGCTTCATGCCGCCCGACAGCGTGCGCGAATAGACATGCGCCTTGTCCTCGAGGCGGACGGCGCGCAGCAGCTCCATCGTGCGGCGCGCTTTCGGCGCCACGCCGAACAGCCCGGCCTGGAGTTCGAGCGTTTCGAAGGGCGTGAAAAAGGCGTCGAAGAACAGTTCCTGCGGCACGATGCCGATGGCGCGCTTGGCGTTGCGCGGATGCTCGTCGATGTCGAAGCCCCAGACGCGCGCCGTCCCGGCGGTCTTGTTGACGAGGCCGGCGAGGATGTTGATCAGCGTCGACTTGCCGGCGCCATTGGGCCCCAGCAGCCCGAACATGGACCCGCGCGGAATATCGAGGTCGATGCCCTTGAGCGCCCGCTTGCCGCCGGCATAGGTTTTTTCGAGGCCCCGGAGGGAGATCGCCGCGTCGGTCATCGTGGGCGGGGCTTAGACCCGGCACCCCCAAGCTGCAAGGCGCCAGCCCAAGTCATGGTGACTTGGCCGCAGGGCGCTGATAGAGGCGGCGCCATGGAGACGATCCCGCCGCCCGAGACTTATGTGACCGACAGCGCCCGCGTCTTCTGCGATGGCGATGAGCATCTGGGCGACGGTCACCCCCGCGTCTGGCTGCAACTCGGGCCCGAAGGTTTTGCCGATTGCGGCTATTGCGACCGGCGCTTCGTGCTCGCCGGCGGCGCGGCCGATCGCCGGTGAGGGCGCTCGTTTTGGCGCTGCTGCTGGCGGCCGCCCCGGCGCTGGCGGCGCCGCCGGTACCGCAATTCGCCATTGCCGTGCCGCCCGGCGGCCAGCCGCATATCGGCCTGCGCATCAAGCGCGCCGACGTCGATGTCCGCCTGGCGCTGAGCTATGATACCGCGCTGATCCTCAACAGCCCCGCCGCCGCGCGCGCCGGGCTGAAGGCCTTCCCGCTGCTCGGTAAGCGCACCTTCAAGAACGCCTTCATCCCCGGTGGCGCCGCCACGTTCCGCTTCAATCTCTATGACATCACGCCGGTCGGCCTGCCCGAGGCAGGCGTGCCGGCGGTCTGGGTCGACAAGCCGATCGCCGCCGATGGCGATGGCGTGCTGTCGATCACCGCCTTGAAGGCCGAGCGGCTGGTGTTTCAGCTCGGGCCCACGGCGCCGGGCAGCAAGACCTATACGCTGACCCGCCCCGACCGCGGCGCGGTGGCGATGCGGGCGAAGCTCGGCGACGAGACGATCGACGTGATGTTCGAGCTGAATTCGCCCGATACGGTGATGAATGCCCGCGCCGCCGCCGCGCTGCTCAACGCCGGGCTGGTCAAGCGTTCGGGGACGGTCGGCGCCTGGCGGCCGTTTCCGGGGGTGGCACTGCCCTTCGAGCGGCTGACGCCGCAGCCGGGCGCGAAACTGCTCGGGCTGCCGCTTGCCCGCCCCGGGGTGCGGATCGACGAAGCCACGGCGCGCCGCCTCGATGCCGCCGCCAAGGCCGGCACCAGCACGGCGGAGGACGACGCCGATACCATTACCGTCACCGCCGCGCGCAAGAAGGGGCGGGACCCGTGGATCCTGATCGGCCGCGACGTGCTGGGGCAGTGCTCGCGGATCGTCTTCGACCGACCGGGCAAGGTGTGGATTCTCGATTGTAATTTCTGACGGGCCGAAGCGGGCGGGGGGCTTGCGATGGGAAAAATGCTGGGTGCGGTCTTCGCCGCGCTGATTTCGGTGGTGTTCGTCACGCTGATTTGCGAGGCGATCGACCTCTGGCTGTATCCGCTCGATGGGGCTTTCGTTTACATCATGAATCTGCCGCGGGGGGCCAAGCTGATCATTGTCGCGACCTGGGGGCTGACGGCGTTCGCCGGCGCGCTGACCGCCGTCCGCTTGGGCGGTGTCTGGTGGCTGGCCTTCCCCGGCGCTGCCTGGACTCTGCTTGGGGTGGTCGGCAGCCTCATTCGCGAGCCGTATCCCTGGTGGATGATCGTCGCCGGCCTCACGCTGCCGCCGCTGATGGCGGGCGCCGCCATCCTTCTCGACCGCCGCCGGCGCGCCGCGTGACCGGCGCCGCCGCCGTTCCGGCAACCGGGCTGCTGCGCCTGCGCTTCGTCGCGGCGATCCTGCTCGGGTCGTTCCTGCTGTTCCTCGTCCAGCCGCTGTTCGGGCGGCTGGTGCTGCCGGTGCTCGGCGGCTCGCCGCAGGTGTGGAACACCGCGATGCTGTTCTACCAATCGGCGCTGCTCGGCGGTTATCTCTACGCCGACCGGGTCAGCCGCCTCAGCCCGCGCCTGCAACTCGGGCTCCACCTGGCGTTGTTCGCGGTGGCAGCGCTCAGCCTGCCGATCGGCATCGCCGGCTGGTATCCGCCGGCTGGCAGTGCCGCGCCGACGCTGTGGCTGATCGGGCTGCTGGCGGTCTCGGTCGGGCCGGTGTTCTTCGTGGTTTCGGCGCAATCGCCGCTGCTGCAGGCGTGGTTTGCGCGGTCGAATGATCCGCGCGCCGCCAATCCCTATTTCCTCTACGCCGCGTCGAACCTCGGCAGTTTCGCGGCGCTGCTCGCTTATCCGCTGCTCGTCGAACCCTGGCTCGGCCTTGCCGACCAGCGCTGGCTATGGTCGGCGGGCTTCGTCGCGCTGGCGCTGTTGACCGGGCTCGCCGGGCTGGCAGTGCGCGACGCGGTGCCGGCGCCGCGTGTCGAGCAGGCGACAAGCTGGGGCAAGCGCGCGCGCTGGACGCTGCTCGCTGCGCTGCCCTCGGGGCTGCTGCTGTCGACGACGACGCACCTGACCACCGACATCATGGCGATGCCCTTGCTCTGGGTGGTGCCGCTGGCGCTCTATCTGCTGAGCTTCGTGCTGGCCTTTTCCAACGCCGGCCCTGCGATCACCCGCGCGACGGTGGCGATGACGCCGGTGGCGTTGCTGCTTGGCGGCAGCTGGGCGTGTTTCCAGGCGGGTGCCGAAGTCGGCACGACCTTCGCCGTCGTCGGGCTGGCGCTGCTGTTCATCGTCGCGCTGGCGCTGCACGGCACGCTCGCCGCCGAACGCCCGCCGGCCGAGCAGCTCACCGACTTCTACGTCTGGCTGTCGGTCGGCGGCGCGCTGGGCGGGGTGTTCTGCGCGCTGGTGGCGCCGCTGGTTTTCGACTGGCCCTATGAGCATCCGCTGCTGCTGCTGGCGGTCGCCGCGGTGGTGCCGGCGGCGGTGCCGCGGCTGCTGCGGCCCTTGTGGCAGCGGCCGGTGGTGGCGTGGCTGCTCGTCGTCGCGGTGTTCGCTGCCTCGGCAATCGGTGCCTTCGGGCTGGGCGCCGAGCCGATCAGCGGCCGCGGCGCGACGGGATCGCTCGGCATCATCGTCATCGTCATCTATCTTGCCGCGATCACCGCCATCGGCCGCCCGGCAATGTTCACCGCGCTGTTCGCGGCGCTGGTCCTGACGCTTGGTGGCTGGGGCCAGCTCAAGCTGTCGGCGGCCGGCGCGCATCATCGCAGCTTCTTCGGCGTCTATACCGTCAAGGACATCGGGCCGTCGCGCTTCCTGATGCACGGCACGACCTTGCACGGCCAGCAGGCGCTGGTCCCGGCGCTGGCGACGCTGCCGATGACCTATTATGCGCCGCAAAGCGGCGTCGGGCTGGTCTTCGGCGCGGCGCCGGCGCTGTTCGGGCCGCGCGCGCAGATGGCCTTTATCGGGCTGGGGACGGGCACCCTCAGCTGCTACCGCCGGCCGGGGCAGAATTGGACGGCGTTCGAGATCGACCCCGTCATCGTCGACTTGGCGCGCGCACGCTTCTCCTATCTGGCGAAATGCGCTCCCGATCTGAACATCGTCCTCGGCGACGCGCGATTGACGGTGGCGGCGCAGCCGGCGGCCAGGCTCGACGCCCTGGCGGTCGATGCCTTCTCCTCCGACGCCATCCCGCTGCACCTGCTCACCCGCGAGGCCTTCCGCGTCTATGGCGGCGCGCTGAAGCCCGACGGCGTGCTGCTCGTCCATATCTCCAACCGCTTCCTCGATCTGGAGCCGGTGATCGCGGCGATCGCCGCCGCCGAGGGCTGGCAGGCGGTGCTGCGCGATTATTCGCCGGCAGCACCGCAGCGGCGCGGCCAGATGTTCTCGAAATCGAGCTGGGTGGCGCTCAGCCGCTCGCCGGCGCGGCTGGCGCAGGTGCAAGGGCTCGGCGCCTGGCGGCCACTGGTGCCGCGGACGTCGGTGCCGGCGTGGCGCGACGATTTCGCCTCGGTGCTGCCGGTGATGCGGCCGCTGGAGCGCGCCGGCCTGTATCGCTGAGGTGGCCGGCGGCTACCAATAGTCCGCCATGATCGCCCGCGCCCAATCGGGCTCGCGCACCGCGCCGCGCGGGATGAAGCCCGACAGCACCGGCTTGATGTCGAGCACCGGCGTGCCGTCGATGGCGTCGAGGCCGCGCACCGTCAGGCGCGTGCCGACGACGCCGACGATCGCGCAGACCGACACCCCGATGCGATTGGGGCGATTGCGACCGCGCTGGGCGAAGATGCCGACGAGCGGCCAGTCGGGGTTGCCGCGCGGCCGGCGGGCGGTCGTGGTAATGTCGCTTTCCGCCAGGCGATCGAAGACGAAGACGATTTCGGCATGGCTGAAGGCATCGAGGCCGAGCAGCGCGTCGGGGTCGAAGCCCGGCGCCAGCACGATGTCGGCGGTTTCGGCATCCCAGCCATCGTCCTCGGCGGCCGTGCGGCCGCCGGCGACATGGGCGACGGCGGTCATCGGGAAGGTCGTTGTCATGGTCGCTCAGCTCCGTTGCCACCCCGCTGCCGGGCGGCTCGATCCGGGAATGGCCGGCCGGAGCCGGGTGACTTTGCCGTCACGCCGACCCCGGCCGCCGGACGCCGACGCTACAACATGAAGTCGGCTGCCGAGAAGCTCGGGCCGAAGATGTCGATGCCATAGACCCCGACGGTGAAGTCGGCGACGCCATCGCCATTGGTGTCGCCCATCCGCCGCACGCCGGCGCCGCCGATCTCCGCCCAGAGATCGCCCGCCGAGGTGAATTGCGGCTTGCTGCCGACGAAGTGGAAGCTCTGGTTGCCGGCGACCGTGACGTCGGCATCGATGTCGGAAAGATCGATGCGATCCTGGCCGAAGTCGAAGCCGACGATCTTGTCGGCGGCGGCACCCGTCGAATCGCTGGTCTTGGTGAAGATGAAGCGATCGGCGCCTTCGCCGCCTTCCAGCCGGTCGATGCCGGCGCCGCCGGTCAGCGCGTCATTGCCGGCGCCACCGTAGAGCTTGTCGTCGCCAGCATCGCCCGACAGGATGTCTTCGTTGGCGCTGCCATCGAGCACGTCTTTGCCTTCACCGCCGAACAGCTTGTCGTTGCCGCCGGCGCCGTTCAGCGTGTCGTCGCCCTGGAAGCCGAACAGGCTCGAGGCGGCGTCCGACCCGGTCATGACATTGTTGAGGCCATTGCCGGTGCCGGATTCGGGAGCGGGGTTCTTCTCGAGCGGCGCCAGCACAAAGGTCAGATTTTCGACATTGGCGCCGAGCGCCATGCTGTCGAGGTCGGTCGCGACCGTGTCGATGCCTTCGTCCGCCTTTTCGACGACCTTGTCACCGGCTTGGTCAACCACATAAACGTCGTTGCCGGTGCCACCGAGCATCGTGTCGCTGCCGGCGCCGCCGATCAGATTGTCGTCGTCCTCACCGCCATTGAGGAAATCATTGCCGGTATGGCCGTTCAGCGTGTCGTTGCCCTTGCCACCGCTCAGCGTGTCGTCGCGGTTGAGACCGGTGATCTTGTTGGCAACGTCGTTGCCGGTCAGCACATTGCCGCCCGGGCCATCGTCGAACAGCTGCATCACCGAGAGATTCTCGAAATTTTCCGCCAGCTTGTAGGCCATGCCGGCGCTGACCACGACGGTGTCGGTGCCTTCGCCGGCCTTTTCGTAGAGCGTGTCGTTGCCGGTCTTGTCGATCTGGTAGGTATCGTCGCCGGTGCCGCCGTAGAGATAGTCGGCATCATAGTCGCGGTCTAAGGGGGAACCTCCCATCAGCGTGTCATCACCGCTGCCACCGTAGAGCGTGTCGATGCCGAGGCCGCCGTGCAACACGTCGTTGTCCTCGTCGCCATGGAGCTCGTCCCGGCCGATACCGGCGAAGATGCCGTCGTTACCGGCGCCGCCATAAAGACGCCCCTTGGTGTAATCGGTAAAGAGCGCGCTGCCATTATAGATCACGTCGTTGCCATTGCCGCCGCTGACGATATCATCGCCGGCGCCGCTGCGGACAGTGTCATTACCGTCGCCGGCCCAGATGATGTCGCTGCTGTAGGCGTTAAGGGTGATCTTGTCGTTACCACCTTCATCAGTGATGTAATACCTACCGACGGTCTCCAGTATGACAGTGTCGTCACCGGTGCCGAGATAGATGTTCTTGTAGGGTTCCGAAAAGATGTTGACCATTGTCCTGTCCTTCGCTGTGGCCGGCGGGGATCGCCGGCGCCAGCGCGGGATAGGCAGCCTGCGTCACCCGAATGTGCTGCGCGGCGCGGGACTTGGTTACAATTGTGGCAGCGCGGGCGCCGGCGGCCCGGCCTGCTCTCTGCACGATGACGGCGGTCTCGGCGTTGCTGCCTTCGTCCTCCGCGCAACCACCGGCGAGACGGCCGATCACCGTCGTCGCGAAAACATCCGCCATGGCTGGTTTCTTCTCGGCAAGGCGCCGCCTATATCGTCGCCATGACCCCAGATCCCGCCAGCCTCTTCTATTCCGACACCGGCCTCGATCCGGCGCGCACCGAGCGGCTTGTCGCCGATGCGCTGCACGGCTGCGACGACGGCGAACTCTATCTGCAATATGCCGTCAGCGAGAGTTTCTCCTTCGACGACGGCCGGTTGAAGGCGGCGACCTTCGATACCCAGCGCGGCTTCGGGCTGCGCGGCGTCGCCGGCGAGATGACCGCCTTCGCCCATGCCAATGAGCTTTCGGACGCCGCCATCGCGCGGGCGGCCGACACCATTCGCGTGGTCCGTGACGGCCATGGTGGCACGATGGCGCTGGCGCCGCCGCGCACCAACGCCAGGCGCTATATCGATGCCAACCCGCTCGAAGGCATCGGCTTTGCCGCCAAGGTCAAGCTGATGCAGGACATCGACGCTGCGGCACGCGCCCGCGATCCGCGCGTCGTCCAGGTTTCGGCGTCGCTGCTCGGCAGCTGGTCGGTCGTCGAGATTGTCCGCGCCGATGGCCACCGCGTCCGCGATATCCGGCCATTGGTGCGCCTCAACGTCCAGATCGTCGCCGAGAAGGACGGCCGCCGCGAAACCGGCTTCCATGGTCTCGGCGGCCGCTATCTCTACGACGGGCTGTTCGACGGCGCCGCCTGGAACAACGCCATCGACATTGCGCTCGCCCAGGCGCTGGTCAATCTCGACGCCGTCGCCGCACCGGCGGGCGAAATGACCGTCGTCCTCGGCCCCGGCTGGCCGGGCATCCTGCTCCACGAGGCCATCGGCCATGGCCTCGAGGGCGATTTCAACCGCAAGGGCACCAGTGCCTTTTCGGGGCGCATCGGCGAGCGCGTCGCGGCGCCGGGGGTGACCGTCGTCGACGATGGCGCCATCGACAACCGCCGCGGCTCGCTGACCGTCGACGATGAAGGCACCCCGACTGAGCGCACCGTGCTGATCGAGGACGGCATCCTCAAGGGCTATATGCAGGATCGCCTCAACGCCCGGCTGATGGGCGTCGCGCCGACCGGCAATGGGCGGCGCGAGAGCTTCGCCCATGCGCCGATGCCGCGGATGACCAACACCTTCATGCTCGGCGGCACCGAGGACCCCGGCGAGATCCTGCGCTCGGCGAAGTCGGGCATCTACGCCAAGAGCTTCGGCGGCGGCCAGGTCGACATTACCAGCGGCAAGTTTGTCTTCACCTGCACCGAGGCCTATCGCATCGAGAACGGCCGGCTGGGCGCGCCGATCAAGGGCGCGACGCTCATCGGCAACGGCCCCGATGTGCTGACGCGCGTCAAGGCGATCGGCAATGACTTCGCGCTCGATGAGGGTGTCGGCATCTGCGGCAAGGGCGGGCAGTCGGTGCCCGCCGGCGTCGGCCAGCCGACCCTGCTCATCGAGGGGCTGACGGTGGGCGGCACGGCGGCGTAGCCGCGCCGGGCCGGCGAACAGGGGGGCAGGCAGGATGGAATTCTTCGATCACATCACCGACAAGCACGCCGCTTTCCTGGCGCGAACGCCGGTGTTCTTCGTGGCCACCGCCGCCGCCGAGGCACGCATCAATCTCAGTCCCAAGGGCATGGACACGCTGCGCGTGCTCGGGCCCAAGCGGATGATCTGGCTCGATTACGGTGGCAGCGGCAATGAAACCCACGCCCACGTCGTCGCCGACGGCCGCATTACCGTCATGGCCTGCGCCTTCGACCAGCCGGCGCTGATCTACCGCCTCTATGGCCATGCCCGGCCGGTGCTGCCGCAGGACGCTGACTGGGACGAGCTTGCCGCGCATTTCACCATCGAGCGCGGCGTTCGCCAGATTTTCGACATGACCGTCGACAGCACCCAGACCAGCTGCGGCTGGGGCGTGCCGCGCATGGACCTGGTCGAGGAACGCCAGACCCTGCGCAAGTTTCACGCCCAGGACGACCCCGTCGCGCGCTTTGCCGATATCCAGCACCGCACCCGCAGCATTGACGGCCTGCCGGTGACGGTGCCGGCCTTCCTGCCCTACGACTGACCCCAGCTTGTCGCTCGCCACATTGGTAACGTTGTTCGATCCGGTCGAGGCTGAGGTGGCGCGCGGCGCGCTCGCCGCCGCCGGGATCGAGGCAGTGCTGTTCGACAACAATATCGCCGGGCTGATCGGCAGCGGGCTGTCGGGCGTCCGGCTGATGGTGCTCGACGAGGATGTGGCGGCGGCGACGGCGTTGCTCGCTGCCGCCGGGGTCGCTGCCCAAAAATAGCGCCGGCTTTGCTGCGCTGCCGCAAAAGCGGGCAGGCATGCCGCCACTTCCCCCGGCTTAACACCAACGTAACGGACTGATCGCTTCTGGCACGATCCGTGCATCGTTTCGACCGGACACGCCGACGTGAGGGGGGCGTGTCCGCGGAGGGGCCATGAAACTCATCATTGCGGTGATCAAGCCGTTCAAGCTCGACGAGGTCCGCGAGGCCCTGACCGCCGCCGGGGTCGCCGGGATGACGGTCAGTGAAGTCAAGGGCTTCGGTCGCCAGAAGGGCCAGACCGAGATCTATCGCGGCGCCGAATACACCACCAACATGGTGCCCAAGATCAAGATCGAGATCGTCGTCGACGATGGCATGGCGGCGCGCGTCGTCGAAACCATCCAGCAGGCGGCCCACACCGGGTCGATCGGCGATGGCAAGATCTTCGTCGCCGACATCGGCCAGGCGGTGCGCATCCGCACCGGCGAAACCAACGAAACCGCGCTCTGAGGCCGGGGGGAAAGATGAAGAGATTTTCCGCGATTTCCGTCACGCTCGCCGGGCTGCTGCTTACCGCGCCGGCGTTCGCCGCCGATCTCATCAAGGCGCCGAGCGTCGAGCAGATGGCAACCATGGTCAACAAGGGCGACACCGCCTGGATGCTGATCTCCTCGGCGTTGGTGCTGATGATGTCGGTGCCGGCGCTGGCGCTGTTCTATGGCGGCCTCGTCCGCACCAAGAACATGCTCAGCGTGCTGATGCAGGTGTTCATGGTGGTCAGCATCGCCTCGGTGGTCTGGTGCTGCTGGGGCTATTCGATGACCTTCACCGGCGGTTCGCCCTTTGTCGGCGGCTTCGGCAAGGCGATGCTCGCCGGGGTCACCGCCGGCACCTATGCCGCGACCTTCTCGAACAACGTCTATATCCCCGAATATGCCTATGTCGTCTTCCAGATGACCTTCGCCTGCATCACCCCGGCACTGATCGTCGGCGCCTTCGCCGAGCGCATCAAGTTCACCGGGCTGATGATCTTCGTCGTGCTCTGGCTGACGGTCGTCTATTTCCCGATCGCGCACATGGTCTGGTATTTCGCCGGCCCCGACTTCCTCGCCGATGCGCCGACCGATGGTGGTTATCTCTATCTCAAGGGTGCGCTCGATTTCGCCGGCGGCACCGTCGTCCACATCAACGCCGGCATCGCCGGGCTGATGGGCTGCCTCGTCATTGGGCCGCGCCTCGGCTTCGGCAAGGAATCGACCCCGCCGCACTCGCTGACCATGACGATGATCGGCGCGTCGCTGCTCTGGGTCGGCTGGTTCGGCTTCAACGCCGGCTCCAACCTCGAATCGAACGGTGTCACCGCGCTCGCCTTCCTCAACACCTTTGTCGCCACGGCGGCCGCGGCGCTGAGCTGGGCGATCGTCGACCAGATCGTCCATGGCAAACCATCGATGCTCGGTGCCGCCTCGGGTGCCGTCGCCGGTCTCGTCGCGATCACCCCGGCGTCGGGCTTCGCCGCGCCGATGACCTCGATCGCGCTCGGCTTCATCGTCTCGCCGATCTGCTTCCTCTTCGTCTCCAAGGTGAAGTCGATGCTGAAGTATGACGACACGCTCGATGTCTTCGGCATCCACTGCATCGGCGGCATCGTCGGCGCGCTTGGCACGGCGATCGTCGCCGACCCGGCGCTCGGTGGCCAGGGCTGGTTCGACTACACGCAGTTCCCCGCGGGCGTCGGCGAGTACGACATGGCGGCGCAGTTCATCACCCAGCTGACCGCCGTCGGCATCACGCTGGCCTGGTCGGGGGTCGTCTCGGGCCTGCTCTTCCTCATCATCTCGAAGACCATCGGGCTGCGGCCGACCGCCGACGCCGAACGTGAAGGTCTCGACATCTCCGAACACGGCGAACGCGCCTATAATTACTAACGCGCGCGTCTCACGAGGTTCCTCCCCAAGGAAACCAACTGGCCCGGCAGAGCGATCTGCCGGGCCATTTTTTATCCATGCTGGTCTCTTCGCGTCGATCCCGGTGCGATCGATTCAGCGCGGATCGAAAGCGATCTGCGAAACCACGCGCCGACCCTGGCTGTCGCGCTTCAACTGCACGACGATGTCGATCACCGATCTGGCATAGGCGATGATCTCGGCGCGGCCGAGGTTGACGCGGGCCTGGAGTGCCAGCAGCGCCACCTGCTCGATGGCGCCGCGCGGCGAATCGGCATGGATCGTCGAGATCGATCCCGGGTGGCCGGTGTTGACGGCACGCAGATAGCTGAACGCCTCGGGCCCTCGCATCTCGCCGAGCAGCAGGCGATCGGGCCGCATGCGCAGTGCCGCCTGCAGCAGTTCCTCGGTCGTCACATTGGCCTCGCCGGTCTCGCCGCGCACCGCCACCAGCCCCAGCGCATTGGGGCGCTCGAGCGAGACTTCGGCGGTATCCTCGATGGTGATCACCCGCTCGTGCGGGCTGATCCGCTTCAGGAGCGCATTGAGGAACGTCGTCTTGCCCGTCGATGTGCCGCCCGAGATCAGGATGTTCTTGCGCGCCGCCACCGCCGCCCCGAGGAAATCGAGGATGTCGCCGGCATCGAGCAGGCTGCGCAGCTGCGCGTCCGCGGCGGCGGCGGGATCGTCGTTGGCGGTGATCACCGCGGCGAAGGCGCCGGCGGCGTGATAGGCTTCGAGGTCGAGATCGACCTGGACATGCTTGCGGATCGCCAGCGCAAGATGCTGGCGCGTTGCCGGCGGCGCGATCAGCTGGATGCGCTCGCCGCCGGGCAGCCGGCCGGACATCAGCGGATGGGCGCGGCTGACGCCCTGGTGGTTGGCGCGGGCGACCTGGGTCGCCAGCCGCGACAGCGCGGTCGCCGTCAGTTCCGGCACGGCGACGCGCTCCATATGCGCCGACGACGTGCTTTCGACCCAGATTTCCTGTGGCTGGTTGATCAGGATTTCGGTGACGTCGGCGCGGCCCAGCCAGGGCTCAAGAGGCCGCAGGAAGGAGCGCAGATAGACGCCGTCGCCGCCGAATTCGACGACTTCGCTCATGGCCGTGCACCCGTCGCTGGCCGCGCGAGGCGCGTCGCGCCGAAATCGAGGTCGCGCGCCACGAACACCCGCACCGGCGTGCCCTGCGCCACCTTGATCGTCGGCGGGATGTCGATTTCGCGCTGCAGCGCGATGCCGGCGAGCTGCGTCGCCGCGGTCGGCGAGCCGACCACCACCGAGCCGCCGCGGTTGGCGGTGTTGACGAGATAATCGATGCCGCCGGTGATCACCGACAGCAGCGTCGCGGCGCCGAAGCGGCGCAGGAAATGGCTGTTGACCTTGCCGCCGAGCCCCGCCGTGCCGAGCGGATCGGTCGCCGCCGAGCCGAGCTGCACCGACACGCCGTCGCTGCGCAGCACCCGCGTCCAGATCACGAAAGCGCGCGACTGGCCGAGCGCGACGCCGCTCGAATATTGGCCGATCAGCCGGCTGCCGCGCGGGATCAGCACGCGGCTGCCGTCGAAACCGGTGACATCGCGGCTGACGACGGCGCGAACGAGGCCGGGCAGATCGGAATTGATCGCCGTTTCCAGCACCGCGACGATCATGCTGCCCTGGGGCACGACAAGATCGTTGGAGGTCAGTCGGTCGGTCGCGATGGTGTCGGGGGCGGTGCGGTTGACGCGCGCAGCGAAGGCTTCGTTCGACGAGAGTTTCTCAGTGGCGGTGGCCTCGCCTCTGGTCGCGGCTTCGGTGGCGGGTTTTTCCGGCAGGCTGAGATCGAAAATCACCGCCGGGGTCGTCGGCCTTGGCGGCGGCGGCGGCAGCGACGGCGCCGGCGCGGCGAGCGGCGCGGTCGGCGTCGGCACGGCCGCGGG
>LJHX01000040.1 GCA_001295935.1 alpha proteobacterium AAP81b | reverse complement strand
GGGAGGGGGTGGTCGCCGCGCGACGAAACTACCCCGCGCGGCGACCACCCCCTCCCGCCGCGCGTTGACCTGCGGTCGCCTTCGGCTCGGCGCGAGTCGCCTCCCCCCTCCAGGGGGAGGAAATGTCCTTACGCCCGCCCGGGCGTCGCGCTCAGCTGGCCGACATTGATGCCGATGCCGCCATAGGCCGCCGGCCAGCGCTCGGCCCAGGGCGAGTCGAAGACCAGCGCGGGGTCGCCCGGCGCCACCTGCCAGCCGTGGCGGAGCAACTCGCCGTCGAGCTGGCCCGGCCCCCAGCCGGTATAGCCCATCGCGGCGATCCATTGTTCGGGGCCGCGGCCGGCGGCGATCGCCTTCAAGACGTCGAGCGTTGCCGTCATCGCCCATTTGCCGTCGACGAAGATCGTGCTTTGTCCCTCATAATCGAGGCTGTGGAGGACGAAGCCACGCTGCGGTTCGACCGGCCCGCCGGCGAGCACCGGCACCTCGGCGGGCACGCGGCTGCCATCGATGCCCTGCTGCGCCATCAGCGTGCGCACGCTCAGCGGCGACGGCGAATTGACCACCAACCCGAAGGCGCCATCGGCGTCGTGGAGGCACATGGCGATGACGACACGCTCGAAGCGCGGATCGCCGATGCCGGGCATCGACAGCAGCAGATGGCCGGCAAGGAAGGGGGGATCGGTCATCGGCGCCAAGGATAGCGCAAGCGCGGCGCCGGACAACCCGCCGCAGCCCCGCGACGCCGGCGCGCTGGACGCTGGCGGACGCGGCGGCTAGTGCTGTGCTAACTCCCCTATCCACGAAAGGCTTGCCCCATGGCGATCAAGGTTGGCGACTCCATCCCGGCGATGACCCTCACCAAGGCGACCGACGCCGGCCCTGCCCAGGTCACCACCGATGAGCTGTTCAAGGGCCGCACCGTCGCGCTGTTCTCGGTGCCCGGCGCCTTCACGCCGACCTGTTCGGCCAAGCATCTGCCGGGCTTCGTCACCCATGCCGATGGTTTCGCCGCAAAAGGCGTCGATGAAATCGTCTGCCTGTCGGTCAACGACGTTTTCGTCATGTCGGCCTGGGCCAAGGCGTCGGGGGTCGACGGCAAGGTGACGATGATCGCCGATGGTTCGGCCGATTTCACCAGGGCGCTTGGCCTCGAAATGGACGCCAGCCGTTTCGGCATGGGGATGCGCGGCCAGCGTTTCTCGATGATCGTCAAGGATGGCGTCGTCGCGACGCTCAATGTCGAGGACCCGGGCGCCTTTGCCGTGTCGTCGGCGGAGCATATGATGAGCCAGCTCGCCTGAACGCGACGCTCGCCCCCAAGGCGGCAGCGCCACCGTCACGCCGCTGGCTCAGCCGGCGCGGCCTGCTGATCGGCACCGGCGTCGCCGGCGTGGCGATCGGCTGGGCGGTATGGCCGCGCGCGCGGGCTCCCGGCTGGCAGGCCGACAAGGGCGAGACGCTGGTCAATTCCTTCCTGAAGATCGGCGCCGACGGCCGGGTGACGGTGGCGGTGCCCCAGGCCGAGATGGGGCAGGGCATCTGGTCGGGGCTGGCGCAGATCGTCGCCGACGAGCTGGGTGCCGACTGGCGCGCCGTGTCGGTCGAACCAGCGCCGCTCGGGGCGGATTATGCCAACAAGGCGATCGTCGCCGGGATGCTCGCCGGGGTGCCGGCGGCGATGCAGGGTGTCGCGAGCTGGGTGGGCAACAAGCTTGTCGAAACGCTGGAGTTCCAGATTACCGGCGGCAGTACCTCGGTGCGCGGCTTCGAGGCGCCGCTGCGGCTGGCGGGCGCCTCGGCGCGGGCGATGTTCTGTGCCGCGGCGGCGCGGCGCTGGGGCGTCGATGCGCGCGATTGCGATACCGCCAATGGCTTTGTTGTCCACAAGGCCAATCGCGTTGCCTTCGGCGATCTCGTCGGTGATCTCGACGCCGGCGATGCCCCCGACGATCCGGTGTTGCGGACGGCGCCAGGGCTGCGCGGCAAGCCGGTCACCCGCCTCGATATCCCGTCGAAGGTCGATGGCAGTGCGCGTTTCGGTGTGGATGTGCGTTTGCCCGGCATGGTCTATGCCGCCATCCGCCAGAACCCGATCGGCGCCGCGCGGGCGCCGCTCGGCAAGGTGGCGCTCCCGGCGGGGGCGAGCCTGGTCGAACAGCCCGATTTCGTCGCCGTCGTCGCGCCGGGGTGGTTCGCGGCGAAGACCGCGCTCGAAGCGATCACGCCGCGCTACACGCCGGGGCCGAATCCGCCGGGACCTTGGCTCGAAGCCGGGGTGCGCGCCGCGCTCGAAGGCCGCGGCGAAGTCGTCCGCGAGGAAGGCGACCTCACCGGCGCGAGCGTCAGCGCCGATTACACCCTGCCGTTCCTCGCCCATGCCTGTCTCGAACCGATGACGGCGACGGCGCGCGTCGCCGGCGGCAAATGCGAAGTCTGGGTGCCGACGCAATCGGCGAGCATCACCGCCTCGGCGCTGGCGACGGCGCTCGATCTCGCCGCGGCCGATGTCACCGTCTATCCGACGCTGATCGGCGGCGGCTTCGGCCGCAAGGTCGAAAAGGACGCTGCCGTGCAGGCGGCGCTGATCGCCCGCGCGACGGCCAGGCCCGTCCAGCTGATCTGGAGCCGCGAGGAAGACTTCGGCCATGACATGTGGCGCCCGGCGGCCGCGGCGCGGATCGCCGGCCGCGCCACGCCGCAGGGCATCGCCGTCTGGGACGCCCGCATCGCGGTGCCCGATGTCGGCGCCAGCTTCATGGGGCGCAATCTGCCGATCGCCGGCAGCACGCCGGCGGCCGGCGCCGCGGCGATCGAGGGCGCCGTCGACCTGCCGTACAGGATCCCCGGCATTCGCGTCGCGCACTGCCTCGCCGAGTGCAATGTGCCGCTCGGCTATTGGCGGTCGGTCGGCCACAGTTTCTCGGGGTTCATGGTCGAATCCTTCGTCGATGAACTCGCCGTCAGTGTCGGCGCCGATCCGGGCGCTTTCCGCCTGTCGATGCTCGCCGACAAGCCCCGCCATGCCGCCGTGCTGCGCGCCGCGCTACGGGCGGGAGGCCCGCTCGGCCGGATCGCCCCCAATCGTGGCCGCGGCGTGGCGCTTGTCGAAAGCTTCGGCAGCATCGTCGCGCAAGTCGCCGAGGTGATCGTCGAAAAGGGCCAGCTGCGGGTGACCAATGTCTGGGCGGCGATCGACTGCGGCCGCGTCGTCAACCCCGATACGGTGGCGGCGCAGATCGAAGGCGGCATACTCTACGGCCTGACCGCGGCACTGCACGGCGAGGTCACCTTCGCGAATGGCGCTGCCAACACGACCAACTTCGACACCTATCCGCTGCTGACCCTTGCCGATTCGCCGCGCATCCAGGTCCAGATCATCGCCTCGACCGAAGCCCCCGGCGGGGTTGGCGAGCCCGGCACGCCGCCGATCGCCGCCGCCGTCGCCAACGCGCTGTTCGCCGCCACCGGCGAGCGCCGCCGCGATCTGCCGCTGATCCGCGCATGACGGCGATGCTGCCCGCTCCCACCCATTTGCCCGCCGATCATCCCAAGGTGCGCAGCGGCCGCGTCGGCGTGCTGCTGGTCAATCTCGGCTCGCCCGACGCCGCCGAGGCGGGCGCGGTGCGGCGTTTCCTCGGCGAATTCCTCTCCGATCCCCGTGTCATCGAAATCCCGATGGCGATCTGGCAGCCGATCCTGCGATTGTTCGTCCTCAACACGCGGCCGCGCATCACCACCGCCAATTATGCCAAGGTGTGGACGCCGCAGGGCTCGCCGATCACCGCCTATACGCGCGCCCAGGCCGAGGGGCTCAAGGGCAAGTTCGGCGCCAATGTCATCGTCGATTGGGCGATGCGCTACGGTACGCGGTCCATCCCCGAGCGCTTGCAGGCACTGATGGACGATGGCTGCGATCGCATCCTGCTGGCGCCGCTCTATCCGCAATATTCGGCCGCCACCAACGCCACCGTCGTCGACAAGGCCAATGAGACGCTGGCGAAATGGCGCTGGCAGCCGGCACTGCGCACCCTGCCGCCCTATTATGACGCGCCCGAGCATATCGAGGCGCTGGCGACGTCGCTGCGCGCCGGGTTGGCCGGGCTCGACTTCGCGCCCGATCTGCTGCTGCTCAGCTTCCACGGCATGCCGCAGCGCACCCTCGATCGCGGCGACCCCTATCATTGCCAGTGCCGCAAGACCGGGCGGCTGCTCGGCGACGTCCTCGACCTGCCGGTGCGCGTCACCTTCCAGTCGCGCTTCGGCCGTGCCGAATGGCTGAAGCCCTATACCGACGCCACCCTCGAAACGCTGCCCGGCGAGGGCATCCGCAAGATCGCCGTCGCCTGCCCGGGCTTCGCCGCCGATTGCCTCGAAACCCTCGAGGAAGTCGCCATGGAAGGCCGCGCGACCTTCCTCGCGGCTGGCGGCAACGACTATGCCTATCTGCCGTGTCTCAATGATTCGGACATCGGCATGGCGATGTTGCGCGCGTTGCTGGCACGGGAACTTGCCGGCTGGGTCGAAGCCGCTTAGCGTCACTTCCGGCCCGGGAGACATCGGGCGACCGGCATCTTGGGAAGGCAGAACATGGCACGGGTTGCGATCGTTACCGGCGGCACACGCGGCATCGGCGAGGCGATCAGCCTTGCGCTGCACGATATGGGAATCACCGTCGTCGCCAATTATGGCGGCGACGATGCCAAGGCGGCGGCCTTCACCGAACGGACGGGTATCCCTGCTTATAAATGGGATGTCGGCGATCACCAGGCGACGCTCGACGGTTGTGCCAGGGTCGAAGCCGAGGTCGGCCCCGTCGATATCGTCGTCAACAACGCCGGCATCACCCGCGACGGCACCTTGCTGCGCATGAGCTATGAGGCGTGGGACGCCGTCATCCGCACCAATCTGGGCGGCTGCTTCAACATGGCGAAGGCGACCTTCCCCGGCATGAAGAGCCGCGGCTTCGGGCGCATCGTCAACATCGGCTCGATCAACGGCCAGGCCGGGCAGTACGGCCAGGTCAATTACGCCGCGGCCAAATCGGGCATCCATGGCTTCACCAAGGCGCTGGCGCAGGAAGGCGCGCGTTTCAACATCACGGTGAACGCCATCGCGCCGGGCTATATCGATACCGACATGGTGGCGGCGGTGCCGGCCGATGTGCTCGAGAAGATCGTCGCCAAGATCCCCGCCGGCCGCCTCGGCCAGGCGCAGGAAATCGCCCGCGGCGTCGCCTTCCTGGTGTCGGACGATGCCGGCTTCGTCACCGGCTCGACGCTCAGCATCAACGGCGGCCAGCACATGTATTGATGGCGGCGCACGGCCCCATCAAGCGCTCGCTCACCGTCCAGGGCCATGCGACGTCGCTGACCCTGGAACCGGTATTCTGGGCGGCGCTGCGGGAAGCCGCCGAGGCCGAGGGCAGGAGCCTCGCGGGCCTCGTCGCCGAAATCGACGAGGCGCGGACGACCAACCTCAGCTCGGCGGTGCGGGTGTGGCTGTTCGAGCGGGCGCGGCGGGCGGCGGGCTCCGGTTGAGCCGCCGCCGCCGACCGCTTCAGGCCGCCTGCAGCCGCCGCCGCCGCTGCATCGCGCCGACGAGGCCGAAGCCGGCGATCAGCAGCGCCCAGGTCGCGGGTTCGGGGACGGCGATGCCGGCGGTGGCGGCGATCTCGCGCGACAGCGCGCGCTGCACCTGCGCCGTCGGATGGATGCCGTCGAAGCTGAAATAGCCGGTGCAGTCGATCACCCCGGCGATGACCGGGCGATTGCCGATGCAATTGCCGTTCTCGGTGAAGGGCGCGACGCCGAAGGCTTTCGGGTCGGTCGCCAGCGCGATGAAGAAATTCTGGTAGGAAAAGCGCAGCAGTTCGGTCTGCCCAAGCAGCGGCTCGACGCTGTCCAGCCGCGCCTGCAACTGCGCCTCGAGCCCGAAGCCGGTCGGCGTCGTATTGGGGATGCCGGTGACGAGGATGCGGCTGGCGCCGGCCGCCGACAGGGCGAGCAGCCCGCCCTGCACCGTGTTGAGCAGCGACGCGACATAGGCGCCGTTGTTGGCGAAGCCGCCGATGCTGCCGCTCTCCAGCCCGAAGACATCATTGCCGCCAAAGTTGAGGATATAGAGGGCGTCCGGGTCGGCGACGCCGCCGGTGGCGCCGAGGTGGAAGCCGACTTGCAGGGCGAGATCGGGCACAGGATCGCCGTGATTGATGTAGCGCGCACCGCCAAAGGCATAGTTGCTGCCGCCGAGCAGCGACGGCGTCGTCAGGCTGCCATAAAGGTGCTGGTTGATGATGTCGGTATAATCGGGGCCGTTGGTGAAGCGGCCGGGGAAATAGCCGGCGGCGACGGGGTTGAAGAAGTCGCCGCCCACCGAGGCGTTGATGTTGCCGGCATCGGTGAGGCTGTCGCCGAATATAACGAGCTTGCTCGGGCGCGGCGCGGCGGTGGCGGCGGTCGCCAGCGCCAGCGCGATGGCGACGCCGGAGAAGAGGTGACGCATTGGAAGCTCCCCATATATCGTTGTTGTTGCCGGCCAGTGTGGGCGAAGCCGGCGGCCAGCGCCAGCGCGATCTGGCGCCAGCGTCATCCTGCCCCGATCGCCAGTCCGGCAATGCGGCATCGTACAGATGCAATCGGCGAAGGACTGTCCTATCTGTTTCGCGGGAGGCCGCTTTGGCTATCGATCTCTCTGATTTCAGTGACAATATGCCGGAAGACGACAGTGCCCGGCTGTTTGCCTGGCTGGCCGCGCATGGTCCGGACGAATGGCATCAGCTCGCCAGCTTCTGGCTCTACGATCGGGGACTCCGACCAATGGCGTGGATCGTCATGCAGCCGGATTGTGACCGGGCGACCGCGCAGCGGATCTTCTGGGACGTCAGTGACGGCCGATACGATCTGCCAGGACCCAATGATGGCCCCTATGCCCGGGAATGCCACGCCCTGCTGAGCCATGTCATCGCACGCTGGCGCCGGGGCGGCTTCACTCGGTCCGAATTGGCGTCCTCCTGCGGCGACACGATGGACGTTTTGCGTGAGCGCTTCCTGACACTGCTGGCCGGGGTACCATCGTCCTTCGGAGACGTGATCATCGGCCGCACGCCGCGCTCCATCGACTGGGATGGCGACCTGCCGGCGGGCATCTACGGCAGTTAGAAGCGCGTTGGCGGCGCGCTATGCCGTCCGTTCCGACCGGTCCTTGGCGTTGGTCGCCTGGATGGCGCCCTTGATCATGTCCCAATCGCCGCGATCGAGCGCCGACAGGCTGTTGAAATTGCCGTTCGACGCCAGCCATTGCCCGCCATCGATGGCGATGACTTCGCCGGTCAGATAGTCGCAGCCCGGCGCCATCAGGAAAACCGCAAGATTGTTGAGTTCCTGATGCTCGCCCATACGCCCCATCGGGATGCCCGAAGCGCCCGTCCCGGCGCCGGTCTTCTTCATCAGCGGCTCGGGCATCAGCCGTTCCCAGGCGCCCTTGGTCGGGAAGGGCCCGGGCGCGATGGCGTTGGCGCGGATACCCTTGGGGCCCCATTCCTGCGCAAGGCTCTGGGTCATCGCGGCGATGCCGGCCTTGGACATGGCGCTCGGCACGGTGAACGGCCCGCCGGTCCAGATCCAGGTGGTGACGATCGACAGGATATTGCCCTTGAGGCCGCCGGCGATCCAGCGCTTGCCGGCGGCGACCGTGGTGTTGAAGGTGCCATGGGCGACGATCGACGCGATGGCGTTGAAGGCGTTGGGGGAAAGGTCCTCGGTCGGCGAGATGAAATTGCCGGCGGCGTTGTTGACGAGGCCGGTGAGCGGGCCGGCGTCGAAGATCGCCTGCATGGCTTCGTCGATGGCGCCGCCGTTGCGGATGTCGACCGGCATGGCGGTGACGGTGGCGCCGGTCTTCTCGGCGATTTCGGCGGCGGTTTCGTCGAGCACGCCGCCGCGGCGCCCCCAGATGACGACTTCGCTGCCGAGCGCGGCAAAGGCCTCGGCCATCGACTTGCCGAGCCCGGTGCCGCCGCCGGTGACGAGGATTTTCTGGCCGGCCATCAGGCCGGGGGCGAACATCTGCATGGGGGGTCTCCTGACGGGATGGCGGCAGTGGTGCCGTCGCCGGCGGGAGCCGGGTAGCTGTCAAATGCGCGCGGGCACCTCCTCCCCCTGGAGGGGGGAGGCGACTCGCGCCGAAGGCGCGGCGGGAGGGGGTGGTCAACCCGCGCCGGAATGTCGTCTTGCGGCGACCACCCCCTCCCGGGCCGCGCCAAGAGGCGCGTCTCTCGCCTCCCCCCTCCAGGGGGAGGAGAATTTAGCCGAGCATCTCCTGCAGCAGCGCCAGCTGCTTTGCCCGGCAGTCCGCCAGCGCATAGCGGCTGACCACCGTCTCACGCGCTGCCTTGCGCAGCGGCATGAAATCGCGCGGGGAAGCGAGGGCCGCGATCACCTTCTCGGCGATCGCCGGTACGTCGGCGAAGGGCACCAGCACGCCGTTGACGCCGTCCTCGATCACCTCGCGCACCGGCGCGCTGTCCGACGCCACCAGCAGGCACCCCGACGCCATCGCCTCGAGGCACGACCAGGACAGGACGAAGGGGTAGGTGAGATACAGATGCGCGCGGCTGACCTGGAGCAGCGCCAGATAGTCATTGTAGGGCAGCTTGCCGGTGAAGACGATGCGGCCCCCGAAGCGCTCGAGGCCGGCTTCGGCGACCATCGTCTCGCGCCAGGTGCCGCCGTCTTTGGGGGGGCTGCCATAGCTGATCTCGTCGCCGCCGACGATCACCGCGACGGCGTTCGGCCGCGCGTCGAGCACCGCCGGCAGCGCCCGCATCGCATAGGGAAAGCCGCGATAGGGTTCGAGATTGCGCGCCACATAGGTCAGCACCTCGTCGCCGGCGGCGAGCACCCGGCCGTCGGGCAGGGTGAAGCGCGCCGCGGCATTGGGCTTCGCCTTGTCGATGTCGATGCCGTCGAAGATCACCCGAATGATCGGGTGGAAGGCCGGCGGGTGGACCGATTTCTGCCACTCGGTCGGGCACAGCGCGAGATCGGTCGATTCGAGCGCCAGGATCAGCGGCGCGGTACGGATGCGGGCGCGCGCCACGGTATCGAGATCGACCGTGTCGGCGGGGTCGAAGCCGATGTCGGCGCCTTCGCCGCGGTAGAAGAATTCGGCATAGGTCAGCAGCTTGGCCTGCGGAAAGACATCGCGGATGAACAGCGTCTCGCCCCAGCCCGAATGGCCGATGACGAGGCGCGGGCGAAAGCCTTCGCCCTTCAGCTGCAGGCACAGCCGCGCCACCTGCTGGCCGTGGCGGACGGCATTTTCGAGGGTGCGGGTATAGGGGTGGCTTTCGGCGGCCGGCGGCTTGGGGCTGTCATAGGCGAGGATACGGACGCCCTTGATGGCGACGTCGCGGCGCTTGCCGATGAAGACGATGCGGTGACGGCCGTCGGCGGCAAGCGCCTGGACGAGATAGCGGAACTGGCCCGGCGTGTTTTGGTGCAGGAAAAGAATGTCCATGGCGCTCCCCCGGCGGCGGGCCTTAGCCGGTCAGGGCGGGTCCGCGCCAGTGGCGGGGCAGAGCCGGACGAGCTGCGGCAGGTGATCCGAGCCGAGCGCCGGGCCGCGGGTCGCCGACATCACCCGCCAGCCGCTGCCGACGAGAAGATGATCGAGGC
>LJHX01000004.1 GCA_001295935.1 alpha proteobacterium AAP81b | reverse complement strand
CCCCTCCCGCAGCCGAAGGCGACCGGAGGTCAACCGGGTGGGGAGCTAGGCCGCTCGCCTTGCGGCGCATTCGCCCGCCATGCGGATCGCGGCGATCATCGCGCGCGGGCTCGCGACTCCCTTGCCGGCGATGCCGAAGGCGGTGCCGTGATCGGGCGAGGTCCGCACGATCGGCAACCCCAAGGTGACGTTCACCCCATCCTCGAAATCGAGCGTCTTCAAGGGGATCAGCGCCTGGTCGTGATACATGCACAAAGCCACGTCATAGAGTGCCCGCGCGCTGGCGTGGAACATCGTGTCGGCGGCGAGCGGCCCCACCGCGTCGATGCCGTCGGCGATCAGCGCATCGACGGCGAAGCGGACGATGTCGATATCCTCGCGGCCCAGCGTGCCGCTTTCGCCGGCATGGGGGTTGAGGCCGGCAACGGCGAGGCGCGGCGCGGCGATGCCATAGTCGCGGCACAGCGCCCGCGCCGCGACGCGGCCCTTGGCGACGATCAGTTCGGCGCTCAGCGCGCGCGGCACCTGCGCCAGCGGCAGGTGCACCGTCACCGGGATCGTCCGCAGCGACGGTCCCGCCAGCATCATCACCGCATTGGCGGTGGCGATCCCGCAGCGTTCGGCGATGAATTCGGTCTGGCCGGGATAATCGAAACCGATGGCGTAAAGCTGCGCCTTGCTGACCGGCCCTGTCACCACGGCGCCCGCCATGCCGTTGCGGGCCAGGCCGACGGCGATTTCGAGGCTGTCGAGGGCGCAGCGCGCCCCGGCGAGATTGGGGTCGCCGGGGACGATCTCGCCGGGGTCGTCGACCTGGATCAGCGGCAGCGCGTGATCGAAAGCGGCGGCGGCGTCACCCGGCGCCGCGAGCACCTCGACCGGCCCGTCCCAGACCGCGGCGATGGCGCGCGCGTCGCCGATGGCGAAGAACGGCGGCAGGCCCTGGGCGGCGCGCGCTGCCCAGGCATGGGCGACGATCTCGGGGCCGATCCCGGCGGGATCGCCGATCGACACCGCCAGCGGCGGCAACAACGCCGACATCAGCGATAATCGACGATCGCGTCGCGCCGCAGGTCGCGCAGATAGCGGCGGGCGCGCATGTTGACGCGCTCGTCGTTCATCGTCTGGTAGATCTGCTGGAAATCGGGGGCGGCCGCCGCGGCCTGGGCATCGTCGCGGCCGCACAGCACCAGCACGCGCAGGCCCTCGCGGCTCGACCCGAAGGCGGGGGTGGCCTGGCCGATCGACAGGTTGGTCATGATTTGCTGCAACGCCGGCGGCAAATCCTTGAGACGGATGGCGTCGTTGGTGGCGACTTCGGCGCCCAATGGCTTGGCGATGGTCTCGGCGGCGCCGCAGCCGCCCATGTTCTGCGTTGCGGCCTGGAAATCCTTCAGCCGCGCCTCTGCCTGTTCGCGCGTCGTGCCTTCGGGCAGCGGCAGCGAAATCTGCTTGAGGCTGAGCAGCACATTGCCGGGATCGGCGGTCATGAACTGGCGCTTTTCGAGCAGCGCCATGATGGCGACGCCGCCGGGCACGCGGATGGGATCGCTGATCGCGGTGCCGGGGGCGCCCGGCGTCAGCGAGGCGACGACCGGGGCGACGGCGTCGTTCAACTGTTCGGCACGGATCCAGCCGAGATCGCCGCCGACCGCGGCGGTCGAGGCTTCGGAGAATTGCCGGGCATAGGCGATGAACGATGCGCCGCCGCGGACCTGGGCGACGATCCGTGCCGCATCGGCTTCGATCTGGGCGATATTCTCGGGGGTCGCCGTCAGGAAGATTTCGGCGACATGGAATTCGTCCTTGCCCTTGGCGGCATTGAGCTTGTCCATCACCGCCTGGACTTCCTCGTCGCCGACATTGACGAAGGGCTCGACCTTGCGGCGCAGCACGCGGCTCCAGGCGAGCTCGCCGCGGATCTGCTGCTTCAGCGACGTCGGCGACGAGCCGCTGTCGCGCAGGAATTTCTCGAAATCGCCGGTGCCGCGCTTGAAATTCTTGGCAACGCGCTCGAAGGCGCGGTTCACATCGTCGTCGCCGACGGTGATGTCGTTGCTCTTGGCTTCCTGGATCTGCAGCTTTTCGTCGATCAAATTGCGCAGCACCTGCAGCCGCAGCCGTGGCCGCTCCTCGTCGCTGATCTTGCCGCCATTGGCGGCGACGACGAGCGCCATGCGCTGGTCGATGTCGGTATCGGTGATGACGTCGCCATTGACGATCGCCTGCGCCTTGCGCAGCTGCGGGTCCACGGCGCCGATGACGGCGAGTTCGGGCAGGTCGCCGGCGTTGAAGGTGGCGGTCTCCGGCGGCGCGTCCTGCGCGGGGGCGAGGGCCGGCGCCACCAAAAGGCCGGCGGCAAGGATCGATCGAACCAGACGCATCAAGGTCTCCGAAGCGGCGTCGACGCCGCGGCAAGCGCAGCCCGTAGCGCAAGACGGCGGCAACGGCAAAGCGCGCGTTAACCGGGCCGGGCTGAACGCGCGGTGAAAATGCCGGCTTGCCGCTAGGGCCGCGGCGCGCCGCCGAGCGTCTTGAAGGCGAGCGTGATCAGGAAGGTGTCACCGGCGCGGAAGTCGCGATCGGAAACATAGTCGCGCCGCCAGCTGACGCCGAAGCGGAAACATTCATCCTCATATTCGGCGCCGACACGGTGGCGGATGGCGCTGAAGCCGTTGCCGGCGGCGAGGGGGTTTTCGGCCCTGGAGGTAAGGTCGATGATCGCCGAGCCGAACGCCGACCAGTAGCGCGCGAAGGCGACGCGGCCACCTACGCGCAATTCCTCACGATCCTCAAGGTCTTCAACGGTGATCTTGCGATCGAGCTTGAGGTAGCCGATCGTCGCATAGGTGCGGCGGTTGCCGACCGAGATGTCGATTTCGTTGCGGCGGACGTTGAAGCTGTTGCGATCGACGCGGAAGCGATGGACGATCTCGAACAGGCTGCCGATCTTCAGGCTGGTGCGGCCGACGAAATCGCTGAAGGTGCCGGGCAGGCCGGTGCCGCCGGGGAATTCATTGCCGCTGTCGGTCAGCCGGATCGACTGGCCGATCTCGGTGCGCAGCGCGACATTGCGGCGATCAAGGGCATATTGCAGCCCCCAGGTCAGCCGCGTGCCATCCTCGACACGGTCATAGCCGGGGAAGCGGTTGAGATCGAACAGGCTGACGTCCTCGAGCTCGATGGCGCGGCTGTCCTCATTGGGGATGCCGCGATTGAGCCCCGATGGCGCGGCGATGAGCTGGACCCGCGGCGTGATCGTCTGGGTGCCGCCCAGCGCCGGCCCGGCGAAGGGCCATTCGACATCGACCGCGCCGAGCGCCAGCCCGCGGCCCTGAACGCCGCTGCGCCCGGCATATTCGGGCAGCGTCGCCAGATCGGGGTCGGTGACATTGTAGAGGTCGCCGCGCACCAGCCCGGTGATGGTGATGCGCTGGCCGAAGGGCGTCAGGAAGCGGCGGTTCCATTCGGCGAAAGCCAGCCCGCGCTGGACGCTCTGGCCGCCGCCACGGAGGAGGTTCATCGAATTCGCCGCGATGCGCAGCCGGCCGCCGAGGATCGGCGCGCCCGGCCGCCAGTCATATTCGATCAGCGGCAGGACGAAGGGAATTTCGCCCGAGCGGTCGGTGGCGCGCAGCCCCTGGAAGCCCCAGCCCGAGATCGACAGATAGCTTTCGGGGCTGGTGCGTTCGAGGGCGTAGGTCGAGCGCAGCGTGTCGTCGAAGTCGAGCCCCCAACGGCGGTTGAAGGTATCGTCGGTGGTCAGCCGCAGCGAGAAGGTCGAGCGCCATTCGGGCGAATGCTGGAGCCGGCCGCGCAGCGAGAAATAACCGCGGAACTGGTCGCCGCGGTCGATGGCGGTGACATTGTCGGGGGCGAAGTCGGTCAGATTGGCATAGGTGAAGAAGGCGCTCGCCTCGACCGGGCCGGCGCGGAACAGCCGCCGGGCATTGAGTTCGAGCGCCGGGTTTTCGGACGTGTAGAAGTGCGGCGCGACAGTGATGTCGCGGTCGCGGCCAAGCGCGAAATGATAGGGCAGGCTGACGCCGAAGCCCAATTGCCGGCGGAATTCGAGTTCGGGCACCAGCAGGCCGCTGGCTTGCGGCGCCTGGGTATCGGGGTGGCTGAAGTTCGGCAGGAACAGGATCGGCAGCCCGAGGAAATCGAGCTGGGCGTCGCGATAGCGGATGCGCTGGCGGGCGCGGTTGTAGCGGATGCGGCGCGCCTTGACCTGCCACAGCGGTTTCTGCGGGCAGCCGTCGCGGGCGATCACCGAGCACGGGCTGTAGACGGCGCGATCGAGGGTATAGAGATCGCCGTCGCGCGCGCCGCGCTGCGCCGCCAGCCGGCCGCCGTCGTTCAGGACGATGAGGATGTTCTCGATGGCAGCGTCACGCAGTGTGTCCTTCAGCTCGATGCGCTCACCAAAGGCCTGGTTGCCCTCGGGATCGGTCGAGATGACATGGCCGCTGGCGACGACAATGCCGGTGTCGCGGTAATACTCCACCCGGTCGGCGCGCAGCGTCCAGCCTTCGCGGCGGATCTCGACGGTGCCCGTCGCGACGATGAGTTGGGAATCGTCCTTATATTCAAGCTCGTCGGCGGCAAAGTCGATGGCTTCGCCGGGGGCGGCGAGATCGCCGTCCCCCGCGGGCAGCGGCGTGGGCGCTGTCGCCGCGCCGGCCTCGGGCGCCGCCGCCTGGGCATGTGCCGTGACCGGAAACGCCAGCGCCGCGATCGCCGCAAGGCCGACACTGGTAAGAAGCAAGGGGCGCAGGGCGGCAGCTTTCAACACGCGGGTTCGGTACCGGGGTTCGGCGTCTTGCGGCTTAACGGCGCTCGCGGCCTTCGTCCACCGATGCGCCACTTTACGCGGGCGCGGTCGCGGCTCTAGACCGGGGCGACCTGACCTTGAGGATGTTTCGATGCAGATTGCCTTCCCCGCCACCCCCGACGACCAGCCCCATGCCCGGGTGGTGCTCGTCGGGCCGGGCAATGTGCTCAGCCCTGGCGCTGCCGCCGCCGACAAGGCGACCGCTGGCCAGCTGGCGCGGGCGCTTATCGCGGCGCGCTTCGATGGCGAGGCGGCGGCGATCGTCGAACTGCTGGCGCCCGCCGGCCTGCATGTGACGCGGCTGCTGATCATCGGCACCGGGCCGGCCGAGGCGATGGACGCAGGCTTGTTCGAAAAGCTGGGGGGCGCCATCGCGGCACGCCTGCAGACCAGCGGCGAGACGCGGGTGAGTGTCGATCTGAACGGCGTCACCGCGGCGCTGCCCATCGCCGAGGCGGCGGCGCATCTTGCCCATGGCGCGGCGCTGCGCGGCTGGCGCTTCGACAAATATCACACCATGCTCAAGCCCAAGCAGAAGCCGACGCTTGGCCATTTCGACGTGCTCGGCGCGACCGGCGCCGATGCCCAGCACGCCCGGCTCGCGGCGATCGCCGCCGGCGTCATGCGCACCCGCGCGCTGGTCAGCGAGCCCGCCAATATTCTCTACCCCGAAAGCTTCGTCGAAATGGCGCGCGACCTTGCCGATCTCGGCGTCGAGCTGACCATCCTCGATGTCGAGGCGATGACGGCGCTCGGCATGGGGTCGCTGCTCGGCGTCGCGCAGGGCTCGGTCAAGCCGGCGCGGATCCTCGCGATGCGCTGGAACGGCAGCGGCGATGCCGCGTCGCGCCCGGTCTGCCTCGTCGGCAAGGGCGTCACCTTCGACACCGGCGGCATTTCGATCAAGCCCGCCGGCGGCATGGAGGACATGAAGTGGGACATGGGCGGCGCCGGCGCCGTCGCCGGGGCGATGCACGCGCTGGCGGCACGCCAGGCCAAGGCGCATGTCGTCGGCGTGGTCGGCCTCGTCGAGAACATGCCCGACGGCAATGCCCAGCGCCCGGGCGACGTCGTCACCTCGATGTCGGGGCAGACGATCGAAGTCATCAACACCGACGCCGAGGGGCGGCTGGTGCTCGCCGACGTCATCTGGTGGGCGCAGGAAACCTATAATCCCGAAGTCATCGTCGATCTGGCGACCTTGACCGGCGCGATCATCATCAGCCTCGGCCATGATCACGCCGGGATGTTCTCGAACGACGACGGCCTGGCGGGCCAGCTGGCGGCGGCGGGCGAGGCGGTCGCCGAGCGGCTGTGGCGGATGCCGATGGGCGACAGCTTCGACAAATTGCTCGAAAGCGCCATCGCCGACATGAAGAATGTCGGCCCGCGCGAGGGCGGTTCGATCACCGCGGCGCAGTTCATCAAGCGCTTCGTCAAGCCGGGGGTGAAATGGGCGCATCTCGATATCGCCGGGACGGTGTGGGCGGCGAAGCCGGGGACGCTGCACGACAAGGGCGCGACGGGCTTCGGCGTGCGGCTGCTCGATCGCTTCATCGCCGATAACTTCGAGGCGCGCTGAGCGGCTCGTCGGGTGGCGCTGGCGGTCAATTTCTACCAGCTGGCGACGCGCGGCGCCGAGGCGGTGCTGCCGGCGCTGGCGGTGAAGGCAATGGACGCCGGGCATCGCATCGTCGTTCGCGCCGAGGCGGCGCAGCTGGCGCTGCTCGACGCGGCGCTGTGGCGCTTCGCCGCCGACAGTTTCGTGCCGCATGGCATCGATACGGCGCTGGGGCCGGAGCGCGCGGCGCGCCAGCCGCTGCTGTTGAGCGAAGCGTCGCTGCCGGCCGCCAATGGTGCCGATTGCCTGATCCAGGTCGGCGGCGACCTCCCCGACGACTTGGGCGGCCTCGCCCGCGCGCTGTTCCTGTTCGACGCCGAGGGTACCGAAGTCGCCCGCGCGCGCTGGCGGCGGCTCGGCGAGGTGACGCGGGTCTATTGGCGCGAGGGTGAGGGCGGGCGCTTCGAGAAGGCGGGGTAGGGCGACTTTGCCGGCAGCGACCTGAAAACTCGCTCATGCCGAACGAAGTCGAGGCGCGCTGCCACGCCCGGCGCGTGCCTCGACTTCGCTCGGCATGAGCGTGTTACGGTTTGGTCCGACGGCACCGGGCTTTCAGCCCCCGCTCCCGCGCGTCGCCGCAATCAGAAACTCGACATTCCCCTCGGGCCCGGTGATCGGGCTGGGCGTGACGCCCGACACCCGCCACCCCGGCTGCGCCGCCAGCCAGTCGCCGACCTCGGCACAGACGCGCGCATGGACGGCGGGATCGCGCACCACGCCGCCCTTGCCGACCTCGGCACGCCCGGCCTCGAACTGCGGCTTGATCAGCGCCAGCAGCCGCGCGCTGTCCGTGGCGAAGGCCAGCGGCCGGTCGAGCACCTTGGCAAGGCTGATGAAACTCGCGTCGCAGACGATCAGGTCGACCGCCTCGGGGATATGCTCGGCCGTCAGCAACCGCGCCGACAGCTGCTCAAGAACCACCACCCGTTCGTCCTGGCGGAGCGACCAGGCCAGCTGGTTGGTGCCGCTGTCGACGGCATAGACGCGCGCCGCGCCGCGACTGAGCAGGACATCGGTGAAACCGCCGGTCGAACTGCCGACGTCGATCGCCACCGCCCCCGTGACATCCCAACCGAAGTGATCGAGGCCATGGGCGAGCTTGACGCCGCCGCGTGATACCCAGGGGTGGTCACGGCCGCGCACCTCGAGCGGCGCGTCGGCGCTGAGCATTTCGCCGGCCTTGGCGAGCTTGCGTTCCCCCGAAAAGACGACGCCGGCGAGGATCAGCGCCTGGGCGCGCGTCCGGCTCGGCGCCAGGCCGCGATCGGCGAGCAATTGGTCGGCGCGGGCTTTCATCGCCGCTGGTTAGCGCAATATCCCTAGAAGCGCGCGCCCTTCGGCACCTCGACTGGCTCCCAATCGCCGAAGCGGCACAGCCCGAAGTCGTTGCGCGTCACCGGATCGATCACCCCGAAGGTGTCGCCGCGGCAGGCCTGGCCGACCGAGTTGGTGCGCACGACGATGCGGCGACGGTCGAGCCCTGGGCAGCCGCCGATCAGCTTGTTGCGGAACCAGCCGCTGCCGGTTTTTGCCAGCAGATAGTCCTCGCCGACCAGCTGCCAGTCGCGAATGTCGCGATCGAGCAGGCAGCGCCGTGCCTCGCCGCGTGGCGCCAGCGCCGCGATATCGGTGCGGGGTGCCTCGGCGCGTGGCGCGCAGGCGGCGAGAAGCAGGAGCAGCAGAAGGCGACGCATCAGCGGGTCTCCCCAAGGTTCGGGGAGACCCTAGCGCATCACATCCGGAAAATCAGCTTCGGCCCGGGATCGGTCATCGCCTCGCCCGCCTCGCTGCGATCGACGATGCGATGGGTGACATGCTCGGGGTGCAGCCGGCCGCAAGCGAGGCAGTCGAGCACGCCGGGCAGATGGGCGCGGCTGTCGACGCGCGCCGAGACCAGCGTGACGCCTTTGTAATAGGCGTCGCGCAGCGGCACCGGCGTCGTCGCGGCGAGGTGGATGGCGACGCTGGTGACGATGGCGTTGCGCCCTGCCGACCGCATCGCGAAGCCGATCCCCGCCGCCGATCCCGCTGCTTCGACGACGATATCGAAGCTTTCCTTGGGTTCGCGCTCGCTGAAGGCCGCCACCTCGGCGCCCATTGCCGCGGCGCGCGCCCGGCGGTCGGCGTCGTCATCAAGGTAGAGGACGCGCCCGGCGCCCTGCGCGACGGCGGCGCCGGCGGCATAGAGGCCGACACTCTGCGCCAGGCCACCGACGACGAGGACGCTCGCCCCCGGCCGCTGGCCGAGCTGCGGCGCCACGCCGCGCCAACCATCGGCGATGTTGTCGCAGGCGCTGGCGGCAGCGATCGGATCGACCCCGGCGGGCAGCTTCACCAGCATGTGATCGGCGAAGCGCACATGCATCAGGTCGGCGAGGGCGCCGCCATAGTCGGTGCGCGGCGCGCCGCCGAGGCCATAGTTGGCGAGTGGCGGGAAGCTCTCGCAGCTGCCGGTGAAGCCGCGCCGGCAAGAAGCGCAGACACCGCACGACAGCTGGAAGGGCACGACCACCCGGTCGCCGGGCATGACGCCCGCCGCGTCGCCCGCCGCGACGACCTCGCCGACGCTTTCATGGCCGAAGGCGAAGGGGCCGCGGAAGGGCACCACGCCCGTCGCGATGTAGAGATCGAGGTCGCAGCGCGCGACGGCGAGCGGGCGAACGATGGCGTCGGTGTCGGCGGCGAGCACCGGCGCCGCCACCTCGCGCCATTCGAAGCGCCCGGCTTCGAGAAAGAACAGCGCCTGCATCATTTGGCGGCCGGGAAATCGGGGGTCTGGCCGTCGACGAGCGCCGGCACGGCGAAATAGCTGACGTTCGCCGGTGCCCCCCAGCGCTTCGCGACGCCGGCCTTCCAGGCGTCATTGTACCAGGCCTCGGCGGCGGCGCGGCTCGACCAGAGGTAGATGCCGCCGGCGCGATTGTCGTCGCCGATGGTGAAGTATTTGCGGATCAGCCCCGGCACCCTGGCATATTCGGGCACCGCGGCGCGGAACAGCCCTTCGAGGCGGTCGCGCGGCATCGCGGCGGGGATCGGCACGGCGACGAGAACCGCGACGGGTTCGGCGACCGCCGGGGCAGCTAGGAACAGGGCGGCGGCGAGCAGGATCGGCTTCATGGCGGGTCTCCTTCAACGATGCCCCAGGCTAGGCCGCGCCCGCCGTTGCGGCTATGCAAAGGTCCGCAATGCCGTTTTGCGAGGCTGCAATGGACCTGACCGAGATCGAGACGCTCGCCGCGGTCGCCCGGCTGGGGTCGATCAGCGCCGCCGCCAAGGCCGCCGGGGTGTCGGTTTCGACCGCGGCACGGCGCCTGGATGCACTGGAGGCGCGGCTGAAACTCCGCCTCGTCGATCGCCGCGCCAATGGCGCCCGGCTGACCGCCGACGGCCTCCGCCTGGCGACGCTGGCGCAGCCGCTCGCCGAGCAACTGGCGACGATCGCCCGCGCCGCCGACGCGCTGCGCCACGACAGCGGCCCGGCGCTGGTGCGCGTCTCGGCAACCGAATTTGCCATCGCCGAAACGCTCGCCCCGGCGCTGCCGATGCTCTTGGCGCAGGCGCCGGGCGTCCTCGTCCAGCTGCAGAGCGAGGCGAGCGTCGTCAGCCTCGCGGCGCGCGAGGCCGATATCGCCGTGCGCATGAGCCGGCCGCAGGGCGCGGCGCTGCTGATCAAGAAGCTGCCGCCGATCGAATTGGCGCTGTTCGCCAGCACCCCCTGGCTCGCCGGCCGCGACCCCGCCGGCATCGACCCCCGGCAGGGCCCGATCCTCGCCTATGACGACAGCTATGGCCGTATCCCCGAGGTTGTCTGGCTCGAGGACGCGGGGCTCGCCGGCGCCATCCGGCTGCGCACCGGCTCGACCCGCGCGCTGGTGACGGCGACGCTCGCCGGCGCCGGCATCGGCCTGCTGCCGCGCCGCGCCGCGCGGCCGGGGCTGGGGCTCGTCGAAATCCCGACAGCGATACCGCCGCCATCCCGCACGCCCTATGTCGCCGTTCATCGCGACCTGCGCCGCCTGCCACATATCGCCGCCGCGCATCGTTGGGTGGTCGCGGCGTTCGGGGGCTAACTCACTTCCCCTCTCCCCTCGAGGGAGAGGGGTGGCGCGCAGCGCCGGGGTGAGGGTGAGTCCGTCGCACACGAGCTCTCCTCTCGCAGGCGGAGAGTCGCAGACGGCGCGAAACGTCAGCGGTTGGGGGAGGGAAATACCGCGCCTTGAGGACTTCGCCCCGGCGCACAAAACACCACGCTCAAGGCACTTCCCTCCCCCAGCCCCTCCCGCAAGCGGGAGGGGAGTAAGCGCGCGCTTGCCGCCGCGACCGCCCGGGTGCTCGACGCGGCGCTGGTCTAGCGCTGAGGACTCAGTCGCCCGGCGTCGCCGCGTCGCGGACCAGCTTGCGACCCAACTGAAACAGCCCGAAGCCGATCGCGAAAGGCACGCCGCCATAGGCCGCGACGAGCCCGATCAGCCCTATGGCCGCACTGAAGTATCCCTCGCCCGGCGGCGGATTGCCGAGCGCCGACGCCGCCATGGCGGCGACAAAAACAAACGAGCACAAGCCGCTTACCGTCATCAGCAAGATGCCGACCGCCAGCAATATCCCGCCGAACAGCCGCTTCATCGTAACGACCACGCCGGGTGCAGTGGTCCGTCGATCACGACTCCGAATCCTCGGCGTTCCGCGCCAAATGAAGACCGAAACCGTACAATCCGAGACCAATGGCAAAACTGCTGCCGCCAACGAACAGCGCTATGCCCAACATGTTCAGCCCAAAGCCCACGAGAACGGCCGCCGAACACAAGCCACTGACCGTCATCACCAGAATGCCGACCGCCAGCACGAGCCCGCCAAGTAGCTTCTTCACGCCAGCGCCCGCGCCGCGCGCAGCGCGCCGGCACCCTCGGCCCCCGGGCGATAGAAGCTGTTGTAGGTATCGAAGGGGATGATCTGCCCCGCCGGGGTGACGAAGTGCACGCAGCTGCGCTTCACCGTCGCCAGGTCGAAATTATAGCGATCGAGGAATTGCAGGATGACGACGCGGAAACTGTCGGCATAGCTCAGCGCTTGCGGAACGCTCGCCTGCGGCAGGCAGCACAGCACGCCGGCGAGCTTCTCCTCGGTATTGGCCTGCGCCGTCGCCAGGCTGAGCAGGTCGAGCACCGCCGCCCGCAGCGCCGGCGAGGCTTCGTAGCTGATCGTGTTGGGCCCCTGCAGGATCATCTCGCGCGGCAGCAGCGAGGTGATCGGCGTGACGGTGCGGCCGCTCCTGAGGCCATAGCCGATGCAGATCTGATCGGGGTTGCACGGCAGCGGGATCATGTCGTCGATGCCGAAGACGCCGGCCTTGGCGACCTCGCGGCGGATCTGGCTGAGCAGCATGCGATTGGCCTTGCCGTCGAAGCCCTGGTTGCGCCCGGCATCCTGGACCGGCTGGAAGGTTACGCCGCGGACGCACGCCCATTGCATCGCATGGTTGACGATGGCGGCGATCTCGCCGTCGTTGACGCCGCGCTTGATCACCGCGACGAGCGTCGTCGACAGGCCGACGCGTTCGAGCTCGGTCAGCGCCTGCTGGCGGATGCGCGCCAGCCGCGCGCCGCGCAGATTCATCAGTGCCTCGTCATCGAGGCTGTCGAACTGCAGATAGACTTCGAGCCCCGGCTTGTAGCCCGCCAGGCGCTCGACAAAGGCGCGGTCCTGGGCGATGCGGACACCATTGGTGTTGATCATCAGGTGCCGGATCGGCCGCGCCTTCACCGCGTCGAGGATTTCGAAGAATTGCGGGTGGATGGTCGGCTCGCCGCCCGAAAGCTGGACGAGATCGGCCTCGCCTTCCGAGGCGACGAGCGCGTCGAGCATCGCCTCGACGGTGGCGAGCGGCAGATGCGCGCCATGGACATCCTCGGCATCGGCGAAGCACACCGGGCAGGCGAGATTGCACGCCGAATTGATCTCGACGATGGCGAGGCAGCTGTGCTGCTCGTGATCGGGGCAGAGGCCGCAATCGAAGGGACAGCCGGCCTCGGTGCGCGTCTGCGTCGCCAGCGGGCGGTCGCCGGGCTTGAGCCACAGCTTCTGCGCGCGCCAATAGGCCAGATCGTCGGAAATCAGCGTCTTCTGGACGCCATGCTGTCGGCAGCGCTTGAGGTAGAAGACGTTGTCGCCTTCGATGATCACCTTGGCCGGCACCGGCACCAGGCAGGTCTCGCACAGGCTCGTCGTCTGATCATGAAAGATATAGGGCGCGCTCTTGCGCTCAGCCCTGTTGGGGGGGGGCGTCGCCGCGACCGATCCAGACAAGAGCATAGGTCGCGAGCCCGATCATCAACAGGTGAAAGAGGTTCAATACTCCGATGACCGGAGGATAGGGCTTCAGGAATTCCCATGCAAATCGTTGCGCTGCGTAAGCCAGCACGAAGGCGTGAAAACCGTGGGTCACCGCCCAGTCGCCGCCATTTCGCAAGGCCCGCCAATAAACCCCGAGAAACAGCGCCATCGCAAGCGATTCATAGACCGCCACCGGATGGCGGGCGATGCCGTCGCCGAGATCGACGCCCCAGGGCAGGCTTGTCGGCGTGCCGAAGGTCGCGTCGGGCAGGCCGGCGAACAGACACCCCCAACGGCCGACGATGATGCCGAGGCAGAGCGGAATGACGAAAGGCCCGCCCGACGAGCCGCGCACGCCATGGCGCCATTTCCACAGCTCGACCGCGACGATGGCGCCGACGAGCGCCCCGGCGACGCTGTGCGACAGCGTCGGGACGGCGGCGCGCAGGGTGTTGAGCGATCCGAACCCCCAGGCGCCGACCGCGGCGCCGACGCCGAGGGCGATGAAATAGCCGGGCGCGGTCTGGCGGCTGAGCCGCTCGACGGCAGCGCGGCGGTGCTTGAAGACCCAGCGCCCGCCGAGGAACGCCGCCGCCCAGGCTGCCGCGTCGCCAAGATAATGCAGGGCCGGCGCGGTCGCGAGATGGATCATCGCGCTGGTGTAGCGGTGCTGTCGGTGATTGCCAGTCGTTCGCAACGCCGCCGGGCGCGCGTCAATTTGCGTCGGCTGACGCACCGGCATCGGTGCCCGCGCAGCGGCACGCCGCCGCCGGCCGCCGCTTGACCGCGGTCGCGGCGAATTCCTTCGCCGCCAGGCTGCCGTCGCCGTCGAGGTCGGCGCGGGTGAACTTCTTCGCCGTCGCAGCGGCATATTCCTCGAAACCGAGCTTGCCGTCGCGATCGAGGTCGAGCTTCGCAAAACTCTTGCGGCGATTGGCGAGATATTCGTCGCGGCCGACCCGCGCGTCGCCGTCGCGGTCATAGCGTGCGAAGCGTCGGGCCTCGCGGTCGGCTGGCGTGACGTCGCTCGCCGGTGGCGCCAGCGCTTCCCCGCTCTCGTCATCGTCAGCGGCGCTTGCCGCCGGTGGCGGCGCGTCGGCGGCGAAGGCGGCGGGGCGGTCGCGGCTCCAGAAGAAGCCGGCGCCGAGCAGGCCGAGCAGCAGCGCGACAAGCGCCAACCACCGCCGCCACCCTTGTTGCAACCGAGGTTGCATGGGCAAAACCCTTTCCGTGACGTCCCGGAAACGGAATTTGCCGCTTTCAGCGCCCGGTGGCAACCGCGCGCAGCAGCCGCCACTGCCGGCCGAGGCTGCCGCGCGGCTCGGCCGGGTCGCGGCGGGCAAGCAGCGCCAGGCCGAGCAACGGCCGCAGCGGCGCCGCAACGCTGGGCAGGGGGCCGGGGTCGCCCGCCCAATGCCGGCCCAATTGCCGCGCCGTGTCGGCGTCGCCGCCGGTCAGCCGCGCCGCCAGCGCAAACAGCGCGCCGCCGCCATCGATATGCGCCTGGGGGAGGGTGTCGCTGCCGATCAGCCCGAGCCAGCGGTCCTCAAGGTCGGCGAGCTCGGCGCCGCGCACGCCGGCGGGCAGCAGCGTGCTCGTCGCCAGTTGCAGCAGCGGCTGCGCCGGCACCCGCCCGGCATCGAGGCCCTGCAGCGCCTCGCGCCACCAGGCGAGGCGGATTTCGCCGATCATCGCCTCACTGGTGGTGGCAACGACATGGCGCAGTTCGAGGTCGAGGCCGAAGAGCGCGAACAGCCCCGGCCGCGCCGCCGCCGGGGCGTAATGGATCGCCAGCCAGATATCGCGGTCGCGAGCCCGAACCTCGGCGGCGACGATGTCGGCGGGGCTCAGGCGGGGCCGATCCGGTAGGCGCAGAATTTGTTGCCGTCGAGATCGCGGAAATAGGCGCCGTAGAAGGCCTGGGGGCCTTCCTCGCCGCGCACCCCCGGGGGGCCACCGCATTTGCCGCCGGCTTCGCACGCCGCGGCATGGACGACATCGACCTTGGCGCGGTCGTCCATCGCCAGCGCCATCATCGCGCCATTGCCGACGCTGGCGGGCTCGCCGTTTTCGGGCGTGCCGATGGCGAACATCGGCTTGTCCCAGGCGACGCCATAGGCGACAGCCCCATTGGGGAATTCCATCAGCCGGCCGATGCCGACGGCGCCCAACACTTTGTCGTAAAAGGCTTTCGCTGCTTCAAGATCGTTGGTGCCATACATGGTGTAGCCAAGCATCATGCGTCCTCCCCAGTGCTGGCGCCTGTTTAGCGCCGCGGGCGCCGCGCCGCCAGCGGAGTCGCGGCGAGATCGGCGAGAACCGCCTCCTCGACACCGCTCCACGCCGAAACATGCGGCGCGCGCGCCGGGTCGTCGGCGGTGCCGGTGATCGCATAGACCAGCACGCGGCCATGCGCGCAATCGACCCAAAGCCCGGCGAGCAGGCCATAGGCTTCGCCGAGATGCCCCCACCAGCGCGCGCCGGCCACCGGCGTGTCGCCGCCGCTGCCCGACAGGCACTGCAGGCCCGCGCCATAGCAGCGCATTTCGCCCTTGTAGGTCTCGCCGGAGGGGCCATCGCCGCGCCAGACCGGCGTCAGCAGCGTTTCGACCGACCGCCGCGAGAGCAGCCGCACGCCATCGACCTCGCCGCCGCGCAGCAACAGCCGGCCGATCTTTGCGAGACCCAGCGCCGAGATCCTGAGGCCGCCCTGCGGGCTGAACAGGCTGCCGTTGGTCCCCGGGCGATAGGCGGCGAGGTCGCAGCCGGCGTCGCTGGCGACAGGGCAGGCGGGGCGCTGGCCCTTGAGATCATCCACCTGCGCGATCCATGGACCCGCCGGGTTCCAGGCGGTCTCGTCGCGGCCCTTGCGATAGAGCGTGGCTGCCGACGCCAAGGCGGCGTCGCTGGCGCCCTGCCAGTTATAGCCGGCGTCGAGGCGCAGCGGCGCCAGCACGAGGCGCGTCATCAGCCGGTCGAAGCGCTCGCCGGTTGCCGCCTCCATGATGGTGGCGACGATGCCATAGTTGAGATTGGCGTAGCTGAAGCGCGTCCCCGGTGCCGCCCCCGACCAATGGCCCGGTGTCAGCGACGCGATCAGATCGGTGCCGAGCGGGAAACGGTAGCCGGGACCGTCCTCGATTCCCGCGGTATGCGATAGCAGCTGCCGCAGGGTGATCGGCACCTCGGGATGCGCCGGCGCGCGCAGCGGGCGCCCCAGCCAGCGCGCAACATCGCTGTCGAGATCGAGCTTGCCTGCTTCCACCAGCCGCATCACCGCGACTGCCACTACCGCCTTGGAAATCGACGCGACGCGCAGCGGCGTATCGGCGCGCAGCGGCCGCGGCGGATCGAGCACCGCGGCGCCATAGGCTTCGGCGCGGACGACGCGGTCGCGCGTCGCGACGACCACCGCCAGCCCGGCGATCCCGGGAGTCGCCGCGGTCCGACCGGCGACGAGCGCGGCGAGATCGCCGGCTTGCGCGGGCGGCACGACGAGCATCGCTGCCGCCGCTACGTTTGCGAGCCAACTCAGCATTGCGACGCTACGCGGCGGCCGGCGATGACCAGCGTCATCGGCGGCGCCGTCGTCCCTGGCGCGCGGACAACGCCGGCCAATTGGAAGCTCGTCGCGGTGACCGGACCGGTTAGCCGGCCGGCGGTGTCGCCGCATTGGTGCTGCAGCGCTGCCCGACCCGCGGCGAGGCGGACATCGCTGGCCTGGCATTCCGCGCCGCTAAGCGCTTCGGCCAGCGCTGCCCCCGCCACCAGGCAACGCCGCGACCGCTTTGGCGCCGCCACCGCCCGGCGCAGCGCCGCGGCGGCGGCGGGGGGCAGGTCGGGCCGGGTGCCGATGTCGGCGCGCGACGTGATCTCCCAGCTGCCCGGCGCCAGCGCCGATTGCAGGGCGATGGCAAGAACGATGACAATAGCCATGCGAGCGTTCTAGCCGATCAACGCCGCATGGGAAGTTGGGCGCGGCGCTGCTGCTCTTTTCGCCGCGCCCCTGCCGCCCCATATGGCGGCGATGAGTGTTGCCTTCACCAAGGAAAATGACGCCGAAGCGGTCGCCGCCGACCTGCCCGACCGGCCGATTCCGACGCATCCCAATCTCGTCACCCCGGCCGGGCTCGCGGCGATCGAGACGGCGCTGGCGGCAGCGCGCGCCGCGCACAGCGCCGCCCAGGCCAGCGACGCGATCAGCAGCGACCGCAGCGCCATGGCGCGGGCGACGCGCGAGCTGCGCTACTGGTCGGCGCGCCGCGCGAGCGCCAAGCTGGTCGAGACGCGCCCTGAGGATGGCAGCGCCGGCTTCGGCAGCACCGTCACCCTGGCGCGCGACGACGGGCGCGAGCAGGTCTGGCACATCGTCGGCGACGACGAGGCCGATCCAGCGGCGGGGCGGGTGTCCTATGTCTCGCCGCTGGCGCGCGCGGTGATGGGCAAGGGCGTCGGCGAAGCGGTAACCATCGCCGGCGGCGGCGCCGAGATCGTCGCGATCGCCTAACCCAGCGCCGCCGCGATCAGCGGTACGGCGCGTTCGGCGGCGGCGGCGGCCCGGCGGGCAGTGGCGCGGAAATTGCTCTCGAAATCGCCGGCGCTGGCGTGGTTGGCGTCGTCGCTTGCTGCCTTGATGCCACACCACGCCAGGCCGAGCCGCGCCGCCGCCTGGGCGATGGCGGCGGTTTCCATGTCAATGAGGCTGGCGCCGAGGCCATCGCGGACGCGCGCCGAAAGCTCGGGTGATTCGACGAAGCAATCGCCACTGGCGATCGTTGCCTCGGGCAGGTCGATGCCCGCGGGCTGGGCGAAGCTGGCGAAGGGGATCGCCACCGCTTCGCCAAGCGGCAGGCTGCCGGCGGTGTATTGCACGAAACCCGTCCCCCGCGCCGCGCCATAATCATGCTGGATGGCGCGCGCCAGCCAGTGCGGCGCGCCATCGCCAGGGGCGAGTCCGCCGGCGGTGCCGAGCGCCAGCAGCAGCCGCGGCGCAAAGGCGATGGTCACCGCGGTCGTCGCCAGGGTCGCCGCGACCTTGCCGATGCCGGCCGAGACGAGCACCAGCGGCACACCCTCCCACTCGAGTTGACGAACTTCGAGGCCGTGGAGGTTCTCGACGCGGCCGAGGCCGGGAGCGAAGGCGTCAACCTCGCCCTGCATGCCGGCGATGATGGCGATGGCGACCATGTGGCGTTCCTGTGGGTTTCGTTGCGACATGGCGCAGCCGCCGCGCCTGCACAATGGGGCTGTTGCACTGCATCATCATCGGCTATTGCACCGCGATGACGGAATTCGGTCGTCGGGCTCCCGGCTCGGCCTTTCGCGCCGGGGTGGTGTTGGTGCCGGCGCTGCTCTTCGCCGGCGGGCTCGCCGCGCGCTTTTCGGGATCGACCGAGGCCAATGCCTGGTACCAGTCGCTGGTGCTGCCCGCGGCGCAACCGCCAGGGCCGGTGTTCGGCATCGCCTGGAGCATTCTCTACCCGCTGCTGGGGATCGCCGCGGCGCTGGTCTGGGGCAGCGCCGGGCGCGGGCGCGCGCTGGCGCTTATGCTGTTCGGCCTCGGCATCGCGATCAACCTGACCTGGTCGCCGCTGTTCTTCCGTTATCACCTGATCCTGCCGGCGCTGGCGGTGATCGGCACGATGCTGCTGCTGGCGATCGCGACGACTTTCGCCTTTGCGCGCGTCAGTCGCATCGCCGCCTGGCTGCTCGTCCCCTATATGCTGTGGCTCGGCTTTGCCGCCGCGCTCAATTTCGACGTCTGGCGGCTCAATCCCGCCGCCGACGCCTTCCAGCTGGAGGTCTGATTTCGTGCAGAGTGACAACAAGCTTTTCGAGGATTTCTCCAAGGTCGCGACGTCGGCGCTCGGCACCCTCGCCGGGGTGACGCGCGAGGTCGAGGATGCCGCACGCCGCCGTGCCCGCGAGTTCGTCCAGGCCGAGGACGCCGTTGCCCGAGACGAGTTCGAGGCGGTCAAGGCCAATGCGTTGGCGGCGCGCGAGGGTGTCGAGACGCTCAAGGCCGAGATCGCCGCGCTGCGCGAGGCGCTGGCAGCGCTCCGTCAAGCGCCGACGAATTCTGTGGAAAACTCCCTCTGAACAGGCTTATCCACAGCTTTATTCACCGGCATCTGAGTCGGTTGGTTGCCGAATCGGCACCGCGTCCGCAGCGTCGGATCGCGGGGTTGACCTCGCGACGTGTCGGGGGACGAGCCTGATGAGCACGATCGACATGGACTATGCACCCGCGCCGGCGGCGCCGATCGACATGCTCGAACATGTCTTCGATGCCAATGGCTGGGCCTTCGAGCGCTCGGGCGACGAGGAGATCACGACGTCGGTCAAGGCCGGCTGGGCGACCTATCAGCTGCGCGCGCTGTGGCGCGAGGAGGAGCGCGTGCTGCAGATCATCGCGCGCGCCGACCTGACCGCGCCCGAGAACCGCCGCCTGGCGCTCTACGAGACCGTCGGGCTGATCAACGAGCAGCTGTGGATGGGGCATTTCGAGCTGTGGTCGTCGGACGGCGCGGTGCTGTTCCGCCACGCGACCCTGCTCGACAATGACGATGAGGAGGAAGAGGTCGACCTGACCATCGGCCAGGCCGAGATCCTCGTCGAAGCGGCGGTTGACGAGTTCGAGCGCTATTATCCGGTGTTCCAGCTGGTGATGTTCGCCGATCGCACGCCGCAGGACGCGATGGCGGCGGCGCTGCTCGAAACCGTCGGCGAGGCCTGAGCTGTCGTCGGAAGGCCTGACCGCGCCGATCTGGCTGCTCGGCTGCGGCAACATGGGCGGCGCGCTGCTGCGGCGCTGGCTGGCGGCCGACATGGGGCCGGTGGCGGTGATCGATCCGGCGCCGCGCGATGTGCCCGAGGGGGTTTTCGCATCGTCCGCGCCGCCTGCCGGCCGCCCCGATGTGCTGGTGCTGGCGGTCAAGCCGCAGCTCTGGCGCGACGCGGTGGCGCCGCTGCTGCCGCGATTGGGCGCGATGACGATTATCGTCTCGGTGATGGCAGGAGTCACCACCGCGGCATTGACCGAAATCTTCCCCGGCGCGGCGATCGTCCGCGCCATGCCCAACACCCCGGCGGCGATCGGCCAGGGGGTGACGGCGCTGTTCACCACCGCCGGCGACCTCGCCGAGGGCGCCGCCGAAGCGCTGTTCGGCCCGGCGGGGGCAACCGTCTGGCTGCGCGACGAAGGCGATTTTGACGCGGTGACGGCGGTCTCGGGGTCGGGCCCGGCCTATGTCTTCGCTTTCATCGAGGCGCTGGCAGCGGCGGGGGTGGCGGCGGGGCTCGAGCCGGGGCTGGCCGAGCGGTTGGCACGCGCGACGGTGCAGGGGGCGGCAGCGCTGGCGGCGGCTGAAAGCGGGACGGCGGCGCGGGTGCTGCGCGAGCGGGTTACTAGTCCGAAGGGCACGACCGAGGCGGGGTTGGCGGTGTTGTTGCCAGGGTTGGTGCCGCTTGTCGGGACGACGGTGGCGGCGGCTGCTGAGCGGTCGCGGCGACTGGCGGGATAGGGCGAGTCGTCTACTTAGCTGAGGGCTGTGATTATTAACAGAATAGATTTACTATTGAGTTGCCACAAGCCTCGACGAAGTCCGTTATATTGTTGCACTCGGCGCGCGTGATTGGAGTCTTGGCATTAGTAAGCGGGTCCATATCAGACTCGTGTACAATGGCATTACGGCGTCCAGCAATCAACTTCATCTTGGTAGAAACAAAGCTACCCGTTAAGCCGAGCGGTGCAGCGACTTTGTCCCATTTCTGCTTCTCGTCCCAAATTAGCGCGAGTCCGTCGCTGATTTTGTCTGGATGTTGGAATGACAGATAGCGCAGCCTATTGATTATCGCTTGCTCAAATAGAACTTCTTTCGGCGGAATCGTCGCATTCAACAGGGCTGAATGAAGCTCTATCGAGATTGATTCATTTAGAAACTTTGGGGTGGGAGCCCGGACCCCACCAAATGCCTCGCACATGCCGATCCTGATTATATCGTGTAGCAGTTTATCGAAAGCAGACACAGATACAGCCACTTGCGCACGAAGCAAATCCTCGAAAGGCACAGGCACACGAATTTGTTGTGTCAGAAAATCAAAGAGAATTGTATACTGCCGGGCTTCGGAAATGCTGTGTGAAAACACCCGTTTAGCATTAAGCATAGTCTATCATCTGAAGTAACTTGTTGCTTATATCTGCAAACTGGCCGGTAAACCCGTCTCGACGTTCAATCGCATTCGCAAGTACAGGGCCGGTCTCTCTAATTTCTTCGTCCAGCAATGCGAACACTGGGACGCCTGCATCATGAGATTTTGGTAGCAGGCCTTGAAAGTCAGGAATCTCACCGAGACAATAGTCGTTTAGTAGTTCGTATGCCGCGGGATCAAGCGTCATTCCCGCGTGGGCCAGAGCAGGAACGACCGTTGTGGCAACCTTCGCCTTTATTTCTGCGATGTTATCACGGTACGGACGCGCTGCTTTGCCATTTCTTACATTAAATCGTTGGATGAGCGTGCCAGCGAATTTCGGCGAACCAGAGGGTAGTGGATACGCCGAATCCGCAAAAAGATCGACCGCGCCCGCCTTCCAAGTCGCCCATCGCGGCAGAATTGTCTGCAGTGTGTCTAGCGCCATTAGGGAAAACGGGTCTGGGTTGGTCGGAATGATAAAGGCATCTGAGACTAAAAAGAGATTCTGGTTGATCGCGCTTAGTCCAGGATTGAGATCGATTATCGTGACGTCAATTTCGTAGCGATCTTCGGTGAGTCGCAGGAGTTCGGCGAAGGCCCCAGGCAGGTTCTGGAGGGTAGCGATTGCATTATTAGAAGTTTGAGCGAATGTGAGCGCAGCATCGTATTCTGACAAATTCGCATGGCCAGCCAACAGATGGAGATTCGGTGCACGTGCCGGACATATGCAGTTGACCGCCGTAATCGGAGAAGGCCGTCCAGTGAATGTGGCAGCTACGCCGTCTTTAATGTTTTGATCACGTGTCTCCGCGTCAAGATAATATCGCTCGAAGTCATCTCTTAAAATTAGCCCGGTGAGATTGCATTGTGGATCCGCGTCGACAAGAAGCACACGCTTCGTCTCTGAAATCTTCCATCCTAAATTATAGGCAGACGTTGTCTTGCTGACCCCGCCCTTGTGATTGAAAACGACGAGTCTTTTGGCCATGTGCCCTCCGATCGGGGCACTCTAGCAGGACGGCTATCGCTGCCAAGAGCAAGGCATAGGGTGCCCAGATCAAAAGCAGTTTTTTGAGACGGGTACTTGAAATGCGCCCACTCGCTGTAAATTTTGCAGCGCACTACCTCACACCTGCCGCAAGCTCTCCACCAAGCCCCGATCCCCCGCCGGGATCAGCCCGATCAGCACCGCCCAGAAGCCCGTCACCGCCGCCTGGCCGGCTTCGCCATAGGCCGCCGCCATGCTGGTTTCGAGTTCGGCGAACAGGCGGGTTTCGAGGGCTGCTCCCGCCGCGGTCAGGCGGAGCAGGCGCTGGCGGCGGTCGCTGGTGCCGACGCGTTGTTCGACGAGATCGCGTGACTGGAGTTCGGTGAGGACGCGGCTCAATGACTGTTTGGTGATCGCCAGCAGGCGGAGGAGTTCGCCGACCGGCAGGCCGGGGCGGCGGGCGATGAAATAGAGCGCGCGGTGGTGGGCGCGGCCGAGGCCCTCGCCCGCCAGGATCGCGTCGGCGCCGCGCACCATGTTGGTGTAGCCGAAATAGAGCAGCTCGATGCCGCGGCGGATCTCGTCCTCGCGCAGGTAGAGCGGCGAGGCGGCGACCGGCGTCAGGGCGCGGCCAGAGCGATCGGGCGGGAGGCGATTTGGGACAGTCATGTTGACATATCCTGCCGCAAAGCCTAGCCAATGGCAAGAAACCATATGCCGTAAGGCGATGTTCGGTAATTTTCCTGGGGACAAGCCATGACCGAGGCAACATTCGACGATCGCGACGGCTTCATCTGGTTCGATGGCGCGCTGAAGCCATGGCGCGATGCGAATGTCCACATCCTCACCCATGCCATGCACTATGCCAGCGCGGTTTTCGAGGGCGTGCGTGCCTATGGCGGCCATATCTACCAGCTTTCGGCGCACAGCCAGCGACTGATCGAATCGGCGCGCATCCTCGGCTTCGAACTGCCGTGGAGCCGCGACGCGATCGACGCCGCCTGCCGCGAGACGCTCGCCGCCAATGGTCTGACCGATGGCTATGTCCGCCCGATCGCCTGGCGCGGCTCCGAACAGATGGGGGTTTCGGCGCAGCGGACCAAGCCGCATCTCGCCGTCGCCTGCTGGCCCTGGGGCGCCTATTTCGGTGCCGAGGCGCTGGCCAAGGGGCTGCGGCTCAACATCGCGCCGTGGCGGCGGCCGGCGCCCTATACCGCGCCGACGCGCTCCAAGGCGGCGGGGCTCTACATGATCTGCACCATGTCGAAGCATGCCGCCGAAAATGCCGGCTATAACGACGCGCTGATGCTCGATTGGCGCGGCCAGGTCGCCGAAGCGACGGGGGCCAACATCTTCTTCCTGAAGGACGGCGCGCTGCATACGCCGACCCCCGATTGCTTCCTCGACGGCATCACGCGGCGGTCGGTGGTGGCGCTGGCGCGGCGGCGCGGGATCGAGGTCATCGAGCGGCCAATCTGGCCCGAGGAGCTGGAGAGCTTCGAACAGGCGTTCCTGACCGGCAGCGCCGCCGAGGTGACGCCGCTCGCCGAGATCGGGCCGTGGAACTTCGAGGTCGGCGCGCTGACGCGCCAGCTGGCGGCGGATTATTCGAACCTGGTCACCGGGCGCGACCAGCCGGTCGAACTGGCGCCGGCGTGGGCTGGTGTTAGCAACGGGTAGAAGAGAAGTGGGCCTCCGGCGGCGAGGGCCTGAGGCCCTCGACCCACCTTTGTTTGTGCCGATCTTTTGCTGCGATAACAGTGATTGAACAAAAGGGGGTCCAGGGGCTCAGCCCCTGGCCGCGGGTACCCAGCGAAACAAGCGCGCACGACGTCATTCGGTACGTCCGGACTATCCGTCGCGCGCTTGTTTCGCTGGGAGCCCGCCGCCGGAGGCCCATTGTCGTCTACGCCTGCGCCGTCAGCAGCGTCACACTAATGCGCCGGTTGCGTGGGTCGGCAGGGTCGGCAGGGTTGAACGGGTCGGTGTCGGCGGCCCCTTCGATGCGCTTGAAGCGCTGCGGGGTGATGCCACCCTGCACCAGCGCTCGCCGTGTCGCATCGGCACGCAGCGACGACAGCAACCAGTTGTTGCTGCCACCCCGGCTGTAGCCAAGGCCATCGGTGTGGCCGCGGATGGTCAGCCGGTGCGGGGTGCCGGCGATGGCATGGGCGACGGTCGCCAGCATCGCCCGCGCCGCCTCGGTCATGCCGGCATTGCCCAGCCCGAACATGGAAAAATCGGCGCGCTCGACCATGTCGATGCGCAGGCCTTCGTTGACGCGTACGAAACGGATCTGGCCCTTCAGCCCCTTGAGGGTGGGATCGCCGGCAAGGCGCGCGGCGATGATGCGCTCGACCTTGCGGAAGCGCTCTTCATCGGCTTCGCGGCGCTTGGCCGACATGTCGCGCGGGCTCGGTTGGGCAGCGTTGATCGGCGCTGCCGAGCCGCTGCCGCCGGTGACCGCCGTCGGCCGCGGGCCGTGCATGGTGTTGAAGGGGGCGGCGCCCTCCTCGGCCTGCAGCGAGCGGCCACCCATGATGCCGTTCGAGCCGCCGCTGTTCTTCAGCTGGATGAGCGTCGGGGTGAAATAATCGGCGATGCCGCGGCGCTGGTCCTCATTGGTGGCGCCGAGGATCCACATCAGCATGAAGAAGGCCATCATCGCGGTGACGAAATCGGCATAGGCGATCTTCCAGGCGCCGCCGTGATGGGCGTGGCCGTGGGCTTTGGCCTTCCGGATGATGATCTCGGGCTCGATATGGAGCTCGGGTTTCATGGGATACGCTCACGCAACAGGACATACGCAAAACGGCGGCGCCGCGCCTCAGCGCGCGGCGCGCAGACCGTCGAAGATCTCGGCGAAACTCGGTTGGTTGTCGGGGCCGATGGCGGTGCGCGCCGCCTCGATGACGAGCGGCTGCGGCTGACCCTTCAAACTGGCGACGATGACGCGGCGGATGACCTGGTAGATCTCGCCATCCTGGTCGATCACCGCCTTCAGCCGCGTCGCGCAGGGACCGATGATGCCATAGCTCAGCAGCACGCCGAGGAAAGTGCCGACCAGCGCCGAGCCGATCATGCCGCCGAGGATTGCCGGCGGCTTGTCGATCGATGCCATCGTCTTGATGACGCCGAGCACGGCGGCGACGATGCCGAGCGCCGGCAGCGCGTCGGACATGGTCTGCAGTCGCTCGACGGGTTTCAGCGCGGCGACATGGTGGGTTTCGATCGCCTGTTCGATGACTTCCTCGACGGCATGAGGCGACAGCGTGCCGGTCGAGACGACGAGAAGCCGGATGGAGTCGGTGAGCAGGTGCAGGAACACCGGCTCTTTCAGGAACTGTGGGTATTCGGCGAATATCGATGAGGATTTCGGGTCCTCGATATGGGGTTCGACCGCCACGGCGCCATCGTTGCGGAACAGCTTCATCAGCCGCGCCGTCAGATAGATCGCCGCGCTGTAATCGGCCTTCTTGAACTTCGGCCCCTTGACGATCGCGGCGAGCCCGCCGGCGATCCCCTTGATGCCGCGAATGTCGGTGGCGACGAGCGTTGCCCCGGCGGCCGCACCGCCGATAATGAGCATTTCGTGCGGGAGCGCGTGCAGCACCACTTCGATGTTGCCGCCGGTCAACGCAAAGCCACCAAACACCATGACGATCAGCACAACGAGGCCGATGACCGAAATCAACGTGTTCTCCCTTGCAGCGGCACCCGAGGTCCCGATCGTCAGCCAGGGTTACGGCGCCGCCAGTCCGGTACTGCGCGGCGCGATGGGTTAATGGCGGTGAGGCAAGTGCTTGTCGTTGCTGGCAGGTGCCGGCGGGCGCGGCTCAGCGCAACAGGTCCCACAGGCTGAGATTGGCGACCTTGGTGAAGCTGCCCTGCGCCGCCTGCAGCACCGTCACCAGCCGCTGCAGCCGCGCGACGCCCTCGGTCAGGTCGAGGTCCGCGAGTTTGGAGAGGTCGCTTTTGGTGGCGAGACTGGACCGGTCGAGGCGATAGGCTTCGCTGTCGAGCCGCGCCAGCCGCGCGCCCGCGGTGGCGCGCGCGGTGGCGAGGCGATCGACATGGCCGTCGATGGCGGCGAGCGACTTCTCCAGGGCGGCGGTGCGCGTCCTGGGGTCGGCGTCGACGAGTGCCGCGGCGAGATTGTCGAAAGTCTTGAACAGATCCTCGGCGCCGGTCGCGGCGTCGGTCACGCCGAAAGCCTGCGGGCCGTCGATTCCGGTGGCCACCAGCGCGTCGCCAATGGCGAGCCGGGGTGCCTCGCCGCCGCCTTGCCACACGGCAGTGCCGGCGGCATCGCGGACATAGGCAGCGGCGCTGGCGGCGGCACCGCCGAACAGTCGCTCGCCGTCGCTGCCGCGGGCTTCGGCGAGGCCGGCGAATTGTTCGGCGAGCTCCTTGACCTCGGCGGCGAGGATGGTGCGATCGGCCGGGCCGACGGTGGCGGTGTTGCCCTGCAACGCCAGTTCGCGGGCGCGCTGGACGAGGTTGCTGACGCCTTCCAATGCGGTGTCGGTGGCGGTCAGGCGGCGCGCGCCGGCATCGATGGCGCGTTTCAGAATGTTGCTCGAAGCGTCGTCGCGGCGCAGCACGGTGGCGCGGGCATGGCTGACAGGATCGTCGGCGGGGGTGGCGAGCTTCCTGGTCGTGGCGATGCGTGTCTGGAGATCGTCGATCTGCGCCTGCAGATTGCTCAGCCGGTCGACCTTGGCGACATGGTTGGCGCGGGTGTTGACCGCGGTCACCCGGCCACCTCGAGCATGGTATCGAACAGCGCGCGCGCCGCGGCAATGACTTGGGCATTGGCGCGATAGGCGGCCTGGAGCCGCGTCAGCTCGGCGGCCTCGCGGTCGAGATCGACGCCCGAGATCGCATCGGCGGCGCTCGCGGTATCGGCCTTGACCGCCTGCGCCGTCGCGGTCAGCCGGCGGGTGTCGGCGACGGCGGTGGCGATGCGCGCCGTGCTGGTGTCGAGACCGGCTTCGAGGCTGCCGCCGGGGCCGGTGGCGGCGCGAACGTCGGCAAGGCCGCGGATGTTGCCATTGTCGCCGCTGCCGGCAGCGCTGGCGAGGATGCGGAAGGCGTCGCCGGCACGCGGGCTGCCGATGACGCTGATGCTGACGCCGAGCCCGGCAATTGGCGTGCCATCGAGCGGCAAGGTGGCGAGCAGGCTGCCCGTCGCCGTGCCGCTGATTTCGGCATCGCCGCTGGCGGTGACCCTGAGCGTCCAGGGCGGCGGCGTCGCCAGTCCGGCGGCGGCAGGATCGACGGTGAGGCGGAGGGTCGCGCCGCCGCTGTTGCGTGGATCGGCGTCGCTGACGAAGCGATCGGCGAGCGCCAGCCGCTCGGGTGCCAGCGGCCGCAGCGCCAGCGCGCGCGCGCCGGTGACGAGGTCGAGGGTCCAGCTGTCGCCGGCGGCAGCGCCGCTGCCGGGGCGGATGGTGACGCCGTCGAGGCTGAGCGCGCTGCCCGCGGCGGCGGTGACGCTGGCGCTGCCATCGCGGCGCGCCAGGGTCCAGCCGGCGCTGTCGTTGACGAGCGCGTAGCCGGCGGCGGCGAGGGTCGCGCCATCGGCGATGTCGAAATCGATCGCCGCGGTGCCGGCATTGGCGAGGCCGTCGGAGATTGCCAGCGCCTCGGTGCGGAACAGCGCTTGGCCGGGGTCGCCCAAGGCATCGCTGCCGGCGGCGTGCCAGGCGTTGAGTTCGGCGCCGAAGCGACTGGCGACGCCGTCGAGGTCGGCGCGGGCCGTGGCGACGCGGCCAGCGGCTTCGAGCAGCCCGGCAAGGCGGCCGCTGGCGGGCAGGCGCACCGCTTCGGCGCGATGGCCGGGATCGAGAACGAGTTCGGCGCCGCTCGCACCCTGGCGGACGGCGACCCGGGTGGCATTGCCCACCGCCGGCACCAGCAGCGGTCCGGCGGCGCCGCCGACGCGGACGCTGACGGTGCCGCGGACGCCTTCGGTCACCTCGATCCGCACGCGATCGGCAATTTCGGCGAGCAGCTTGTCGCGTTCGTCGAGCAGGCCGTTGCCGGCGGCGCCGCCGCCGCGAGTGCGGCGCAGTTCGTCGTTGACCCGCGCCAGTGCCGCGGTGGCGTCGTTGAGTTCGGCGGTGGTCAGGTCGAGCGCGCTGTTGATATCGTCCTCGAGACCGGCCAGCTGCTTGCCGAGCCCCGAAATGCCGCTGGCGGCTTCGTCGAGGCGGTCGAGAAAGATCTGCCGCGCCGGCACCGAGGTCGGTGCCGCGGCAAGGTCGGTGCCGGCGTCGAAGGCGCCGGCGAGGCGCTCGGTGACCTCGCTCGACGTCACCAGCGTCTGCAGGCGTTCGAGCCAGTCGCCGCGTGCCGCGAAGCGGGCATGGTCGCCCGAGGCAGTGCGCGCCGTCGCCTGTTTGAGGGCGTCGGTGGCGCGGCCGACGACCCCCGCGGCGGCGCCGGCGCCAATGGCGGTGTCGCGGCTGGTCGGTGTGCCGGCGGCGCCGGGCTGGGCGCTGACCTTGAGCGTGCGGCGGACGTAACCGATGCTGTCGGCATTGGCGACATTGTCGCCGGTGACGACGAGCGCCGCCTGATAGGCGCGCACCCCCGAGGCGCCGATGGTGAGCAGATCGCTCACTTCGCCAGGGCTTTGGCGAGGCCGAGCGGCGCGGCGCGGGCGATGGCCTGCGCACGCAGCCGGTCGGTCAGTTCGCGGGTCTGGTCGGCGCCAGGATCGTCGCCAAGGCCGTCGTCGCCGAGCCTCGCCGCGCGCGCGGTGGTGAGCAGGCGTTCGATGATCAGCGCTTCGAACCTCTGCGCCGTCGCGGCGTCGGTGGCCGCAGCACGCGGCGGCGGCGCCAGCGGTAGCGCGCGCGGCGCGGCGATCTCCATCAGATCACCACCAGTTCGGCGCGCAGCGCGCCGGCAGCCTTTAGGGCTTCGAGGATGGCGACGAGGTCGCCCGGCGCCGCGCCCAGCGCATTGACCGCGTCGACGATGTCGCCGAGGCGCGCGCCGGGCGCGAAGAGCTGCATCCGCGCCGGCGCCTCGCCGGCCTCGACACTCGACTGCTGGGTGATGGCGGTGCGGCCGCCGGCCAGCGCATTGGGCTGGCTCGCCTGCTGGTTCTCGGAAACGCGCACCGTCAGCGCGCCATGGGCGACCGCGGCGGGCAGGATGCGCACCTCGCCGCCGATGACGACGGTGCCGGTGCGGGCGTTGACGATCACCCGCGCCGGCGGGGCGCCGAGGCGGATTTCGAGGCTTTCGACCATCGCCGCCATGGCGATGCGGCCCTTCGTATCGGCCGGCGCCTTGATGGTGATGGTGGTCGCGTCTTCGGGCGTCGCGGTGCCGGGGCCGAACGCGGCGTTGATGGCGTCGGCGACGCCGCGCGCCGCGCTGAAGTCGCTGTCGTTGAGGTCGAGGCGCAGGCTGTCGCCCTCGACGAAGGGTGAGGGCGCGGGGCGCTCGACGCTGGCGCCGCCGGGAATGCGCCCCGACGACGGCGTGCCGACGACGATCTTCGAACCGTCGCGCCCCTCGGCGCCGAAGCCGCCGACGGTGAGATTGCCCTGCGCCAGCGCATGGACCTCGCCATCGGCACCCTGCAATGGCGCCAGCAGCAGCGTGCCGCCGCGCAGCGATTTGGCCTGCCCGAGCGCCGCGACGGTGACGTCGAGGCGCTGGCCGGGCTTGGCGAAGGGTGGCAATTCGGTGGTGATCATCACCGCCGCGGCGTTCTTCAGGATGGGGTTGATGCCCGGCGGCAGCAGCACGCCGAGGCGAGCGGTCGCCGATTTGATCGACTGCATGGTGAGTTCGAGGTTCTGGTCGCCGGTGCCGGAGAGGCCGACGACGATGCCATAGCCGGTCAGCGCATTGGCGCGGACGCCGGCGAAGCGCGCGATGTCCTTGATGCGCTCGGCGGCGGCGGGGGCGGGGGAGAGTAGCAGAGAGGAAAGCAGCAGCGTGGCGCAAAGCCTCTCCCTCCCCCCCCGTGAGCGCAGCGAACGGAGAGTGGGGAGGGTCGGGGTGGGGGGCGTG
>LJHX01000039.1 GCA_001295935.1 alpha proteobacterium AAP81b | reverse complement strand
CCGCCGCGAAGCGGTCGCCTGAAGGGCGATGACGGTGATTCAACCGCCGTGAAAGCCGTTCTAGAGCGGTTTTCGATCATGTTGGGTCATTTCCGCAAGGGCTGAAGTAGTTGTCGCATTCCTGTGGGGAGTAGAGGTCGATGATTCGGCCGATGGCGTTCCAGAGGCCGTGGACGGAGCGTTCTGCGGCTTTTCGCAGATGGGCTTTGAGCTTTGAGAATGAACCGCCCCTAGTTTTCCGGAGGCTCCACCTTCCCAGAAGTTAGAGCCTCCGGAAAACTCAGCGCGGTTCAGGTGCGGCGCATGTACTCGAACAGACTTCGGATCGAGCAGATCAACCGCACCTTCGAGGACCGACGGCACGGCGGTTGGGCAGCAGGATCTGGGTGCGCGCCAGTGCCAGCGGGTCGGCGGCGGTGCGCGCCAATGCCCCGCGGGCCAGGGCATCGGCGAAGGCGACATGCGGCGCGATAGTGCAGAGCCGGCCGCCGCGGGGGCGGAGTGCCCCTAAAGCGGTTCGGACAGGCTGGCTTCGGCCTCGTGCCGGGCGATCAGCGTTCCCGATTGCTGGAGATGTTCGCGCATGCCGGCTTCGGCGGCCAATGGGTCGCCCGCCAGGATCGCGGCGATGATGACACGATGTTCCTCAAGCGAGCGCAGCATGGCACCGGTTTCGAGCAGCGAGCGAAATTGCCGGCGCATCGTCGGCGTTTGCAACCGCTGATAGATCTGTTCCAGGGTCGGATTGTGCGCCGCGCTGACCAGCAGGGCGTGAAAGCGGATATTGAGGTCGGCATAGCCGAGATGATCCCTTGCGGCGATCGCGGTTTCCATCGCTGCCAGCACCGCGGCGATCTCGTCGCGCTCGCCGGGCGTGGCGCGCTCGGCCGCCATCCGCGCCGCGAGTCCTTCGATGACCTCGCGGACTTCGTAGAGGTGGACGAGTTCCTCGCGGCTCATGCGCTTGATGCGGGCGCCGCGATTGTGCTGGATTTCGACGAGGCCCTCGGCGGCAAGACGACGGATGGTTTCGCGCAAGGGCCCGCGGCTAATCCCGAACTCCTGGCAAAGATCGGCTTCGACCAGCCGCTGGCCGGGGACGAATCGGCCGTGCTGGATGCCGTCGACAAATTCGGCGAACAGCGTCTCGACCGTCGATAAGGAGCCTTTGCCAGTCACCGTGCACCGATCTGCCCTACAGGATTGTCGGATCACGAAAGCCGAATCGCAGGACGAGCGCAACTATCAGTCCCAAGGCGAGCAAGGCGGGGTGGCGGAAGCGATCGCGGTGGCCAACCCCCAGGCGAAAGAACTCGGCGACCGCAAGGCCGATGATCGCCGCCAGAATGGCCAGGCTGACGTCGGTCAACCGGCCTTCAAAAGCGCGCTTGGCCGCGATCGAATGCACCAGGATCAACGGCACGGCGAACCAGACAAGCGATTGCAGGCGCTTCCAATCCTGCTTCAGCAGGCGGCGTGCCCATTCGTACGAGGTCAGAAACAGAATCAGGAAGATGAACGCCGCGAGCTGCCCGGGATCGAGCACCGGATCGTAGCGCGCCTGGATTTCGGCCGGGCCATGGCGCTGGCGCAGCATCTCGACCGCGAAATTATAGTGCACCCAGAAGCACAACGCCGCCATCAGGCCGAGCGTTCGGCGCTTCTTGAGGAGCGCCCGCCAGTGCGGCGCCCAGCCGGGCAGGATGCGGCCGCGCAGCAACAGCGCCGGCAGCAAGGTCGCCGCCAGCAGCGCCAGTCCGATCGAGGCGCTGAGCGTCAGCGTCCACAGCGGGATGCGCTTGCCGGACAGGAAGGCCCAGCCCGAGACCAGCAGCGCCAGCCCGACCATCGGCAGCTTGATTCGCGCGTCGGCCATTGGCCCGGGACGCCACAGCGATGCGCGCGCGGCGGCGTCGCTCATCGCGTCGCCGCCGGCGGGGCGGCCGTCAATTGGTCGGGGCCGGGGCGCGTGGCCTTCCAGCAGCCGAACACCAGCAGCGGCAGCGCGATGATGGCCAGCCATCGTAACAGAATTGGCAAGGTCGCCCCCGAAACTTCTTGTCGAACCGAATTGTCCTACGATATAAGGGGGCAAAATAGCAATGGGAGGACAGCTTGCCACCGTATCGGACCCCGCCGCCCTGCCCAGGCCACGACGCAAGCGGCGCCGGCGCCCGGCGCCGTGGACCGCTCGCGCTGTTGCTCGCCGGCGCCGCCCTGTCGGTCACGCCAGAGGCGGTCGCGGCGCAAAACCAAGCGGCAGCCGTCGAAAATGGCAATGACGACATCATCGTCACCGCGCGGCGGCGCGACGAAAGCCTTCAGGAAACCCCGATCGCCATCACCGTGTTCAGCGCCGCCGACCTTGAGGCGCGCTCGGCGGTCGACCTTGCCGATATCGACAAGGGCACTCCCAATCTGTTGTTCCAGACCGGCGCCGATTCGGCCGGCACCAGCAACAACGCCGCGGTGTTCATCCGCGGCGTCGGCCAGAACGACTTCATTCCGACCACCGATCCCGGCGTCGGCATCTATGTCGACGGCGTCTATCTCGGCCGTTCGGTCGGCGGCGTCCTCGGGCTGCTCGATCTTGAACGCGTCGAAGTGCTGCGCGGGCCGCAGGGCACGCTGTTCGGTCGTAATACCATCGGCGGGGCGATCAGCCTGACCACCGCCAAGCCCGCCTTCGAAACCAAGGGCAAGGTGGCGGCGACCTTCGGCAACGACGATTGGTATGAAGGCACAGCGTCGATCGAAGGCGGGCTGACCTCGAAGCTCGCCGCCAAGCTTTCGATCAACTACCGCAATCGCGGCGGCTATGGCACGTCATCCGAAAATAACATCGACTATGGCAATGAGAACAAGCTCACCCTGCGTGCCCAGTTGCGTTGGCAGGCAAGCGACGATCTGACCGTCGATATTGCCGCCGATTATTTCCGTGCCCGGCAGAATTCGACTCCGGTCGTGGCGCTGCTGTTGCCCAGCGCCAGCGGCTTTCCGCCCGGTGTCGCCTCGGGGCTCTATAACGGCCTGGTGCTGACCAGTTCGGCGCTGAACGGGCCGGTGACCTTCGGCGATCCGGTCGGCCAGCCGCTGCTGCTGTCCCAGGCCGTGGACCGCAACAATCCGCGGCAATCGAGCACGGCGGGCCCGTCGCGCGACAACGCCGACACCTGGGGAATCGGCGGCACCATCGAATATGACGGCTGGGACTGGGGCCGACTGAAATCGATCACCGCCTATCGCCAGATCGACAGTTTCTTCGCCAGCGACAATGACGGCGTCCGCCAGAACGCCAGCGCCACCAGTGAGTCCTTCAAGCAATGGCAATTCAGCCAGGAATTGCAGCTGGCCGGCGAAACCGGCCGGCTGAAGTGGCTGGTCGGCGCCTATTATTTTCACGAGAAAGCCACCGACTTCAACGAGGTGCGGATCAATCCCGGTACTTTTGCCTTCCTTGAATCGCTGCCAGCGGCGATCTTCCCCTTGGGCAGCGACCCCTGTCCGCCGGCGACCGGCACTTTTGCCGCTTGCGCCGGCGGCGCCGGCAACCCGCTCAACCGGACGCTCGACAACACCCTCGACGTGCTGACCCAGGTCGAGGTCGATAATTATGCGTTCTTCACCCAGGAAAGCTACAAACTGACCGATCGCCTCAACGCCACCGCGGGGCTTCGCGTCTCGGTCGAGCGCAAGCGATTCACGGCGTCGCAGTTCAAGGTCGAAACCAGCGCCGTCACCGGCACGCCGTTCTTTTCGCTGCCGCTGAGCACCGAGGCCAAGACCTTCACCTCGGTGACACCCTATGTCGGGCTGGATTACACCACTGCCGGCGGCACGCTGCTCTACGGCTCCTGGTCGCAGGGCTTCCGCAGCGGCTCGTTCAACGGCCGGGCGACGTCGCAGGCAGTGATCCTGCCGGTCGATCCCGAAACCGTCGACGCCTTCGAAATCGGCTTCAAGGCCAATCTGCCGGGCAACCTCGGCCGCTTCAACGCGGCGGTCTTCTACAATGATTACCGCAACATCCAGATCCAGGCGGTGATCCTCGATCCGGCGACGCTGTTCCGCGTCGAACTGGTCAACGCCGCGTCGGCGCACATCTATGGCGCCGAGGCCGAACTGGCGCTGCGACCGGCGCCCGGCGTCGATCTCGGCGCGACACTGGCCTATACCAACGCCAAGATTTCCAGCATCGACGCCGATATCTCGGCGCTGACCGGGATCCGCCAGGGTGCCCGCCTGAAACGTACCCCCGAATGGTCGTTCTCGCTGTCGGGCCAATATGTCCACCAACTCGCGGCGGGCAACAGCCTGCTGTTTCGCGCCGATTACAATTATACTGGCGAGTTCTTCCATGAAGCGACCAACCAGGCGGTGGCGCGGCAATCGCCCTATGGTCTGCTCGACGCCAACGTCACCTACCGAAGCAGCCACGGCTATGAAATATCGCTGTTCGGCACCAACCTGACCGACGAGGTCTACTACAACAGCATCTTTTCGAGCGGCGACGGTGTTGCGCTGGGCTACCCGGCGCGCGGCCGCCAGTTCGGCGCGCGTCTTCGCTACAGCTTCTGATCTGAAGGGAACGCCACCATGTTGACCAACGCACAAGCCACCGCTGCCGTCGCCCGCGCCATCGATGCCGGCACGGCCCAGGGCGTCGCCGTCGTCGCGGTGGCGACCGACCTTGCCGGCAATGGGTTCGCGGTGCAGCGGATGGACGGGGTCGCCGCCATCCATTTCGACGTGGCGCGCAAAAAGGCGCTGTGCGCGGCGAGCTTTGCCATGCCGACACATGAATTCGTCGACGCCATTTCGCGCGACCCGCTCGCCAAGGCGGTGATCATGAATGACCAGACGATCAACGTCCTGCCGGGCGGCATGCCGCTGCTCGACGGCGGCGCCCCCTTCGGCGCCATCGGCGTGGCCGGCGGCTATCATCTGCAGGACCGTGCCATCGCCGAATTCGCCGCCGGCTGAGGGAAGCCACTGCCATGGCATCGACGCAAACCGAACAATCGACGGCGACGGACGCGGCGCCGCCGAAGACCGAGTGGAAGCGCGGGCTGAAGATCCCGCCGCAGGGCGTCGGCGGCTATGATCGCAGCTGGTATCCGGCATGTCTTTCGGCCGACGTTGCCCCCGGCGAAGTGATCGGCCGGCCGTTCCTCAGCGGCGAAGCCGTCGTGTTTCGCGGCCAGTCGGGCACCGCGATCCTGACGGCGGCGGCGGCACCATGAAGATCGTCCATGAAGCGAGCGTTCCCTGGGGCGGATCGCTGCCGCATCGCGGCAGCGGGGTGCTGTTCAAAGACCTGCTGGTCGGCGACGATGGCCCCGAAAACTATCTGCTGGCGCTGGTGAAGATCGACGACAGCTATCAGACGCCGCGCCACCGGCACAATTTCGACCAGGTCCGCGTCATGCTGGAAGGCGGCTTCGGCTTCGGCGACCAGGTCCAGGACGAAGGCTCGATCGGCTATTTCGGCGAAGGCACCGCCTATGAGCAGAAGAGCATCGGCCCCAATGTCCATCTGCTGCTGCAATGCGCCAACGCCAGCCGCGCCGCCTATTTCGGCCGCGACACGCTGCGCCGCGGCAATCAGGAACTTCAGCGGGTCGGCAGGTTCGAAAACGGCGTCTTCAGCCACCGCGATGCCGACGGGCGCCTGCACAACAAGGACGGTTTCGAAGCCGTCTGGGAGCATCTGGCGGGCGAGCCCGTCCGCTACCAGCCGCCGCGCTATGAGCGCCCGGTCATCTTCTACCCCGACCGTTTCGCGGCCGTGCCGGTGCGCGGCGCCCCCGGGGTGACGCAACGCCACTTCGGCAGCTTCAGCGAACGCTGCCTCGCGCTGGCCGAGATCGGCGTCGTCGCCGGCGCGACGGCGCAGCTCGGCACGGCGGACCAGCGCAGCCTCTACTATGCGCTTGCGGGCACCGCCGAAATCGCCGGGACGGCGGTGGTGGCGGGCGCGGCGCTCGGCCTTGCTGCCGGCGAGACCGCCAGCGCTGCCGCGACCGACGACTTGCGGCTGCTGGAATTTCGGCTGCCGCGCTAGACGACCGGCGCCTCGCTGCGGCCAGGCGGTCGGGAGGCGGACAGGATTGGGCTGACAGGAATGGAAGTTCGCGTGGTTGACGCAGACGCAACGGCTCCCGCCGCGCCGCCCTGGCATGCGGCGGCGCGCGTGCCACTGTTGCTTAGCGGCAATGTCATGGTGGTAATGCTCGTCGCCACGGTGAACCCGGCGCTGCCGGGAATCGCGGCGCATTTCGCCGATCGGCCCGATGCCGAGCTGCTGGTGCGGCTGGCGCTGACCCTGCCGGCGCTGTTCATCGCGCTTGGCAGCCTTGCTGCCGGCCAGGCATGCGACCGTTTCGGCCGCAAGCCGATTTTCGCGGCGTCCATCGCTGGCTATGCCGCCAGCGGCGCCGTCTGCTTCTTCGCTGGCAGCCTTGAGCAATTGCTGCTTGGCCGCTGCCTGCAGGGCCTGTGCGCCGCCGGCGCCGTCACCGCCTGCACGACCTTGATCGCCGATCTCTATGAGGGCGAAGCGCGCCAGCGGATGATCGGTCGGCAGGGCGCCGCCGTCGCGGGCAGTTCGATGGTCTTCGTCCTGCTCGGCGGGCTGCTCGCCGTCGCCAGCTGGCGCGCGCCTTTCGCGCTCTACATGGCGGCGATCCTGCTGCTGCCGCCGCTGCTGCTGGCGATCCGCGAACCCGCGGCGCGCGATCGTGGCGACGCGGCGATCCTGCCCGTGGCCGCCCGCGCGCTGCCGGTAGTGGGCTTTGCGGCGCTTACCTCGATCCTGATGTTCCTGCCGACGATCAACGCCCCCTTCCTGTTCCAGGCCGAAGGCGTCACCGATCCGCGCTGGATCGGCGTGGCGCTGGCGGCGATGACCGGGGCGGGCGTGGCGACGGCGCTCAACTATGCCCGGCTGCGGCGTCATCGCGACGCCTGGCAGGTTTTTGTCCCCGTGCTCGCCAGCGCCGGGCTCGGCATGGCGATCATCGGCGCGGCGCCGGGCTATGGTGCCAAGGTCGCGGGACTGGTGTTCGTCGGCGTGGCGATGGGGTTGATGATCCCGGGACTGACCGGGCTGATGCTCGAACGCGTCGCCCCGCCGGCGCGCGCCGTCGCCATCGGCCTGCTCACCGCGGCACTGTTCTTCGGCGAATTCCTGTCGCCCCTGGTGACCGAACTTCCCAAGCGGCTGCTCGGCCTGCCGGGGCTGTTCCTGCTTGGCGCGGCGGTCTGCGGCGGCGGCGCGCTCGCCCTTTGGTGGGTGGGGCGCGGTACGGTGGCGCCGGGCCTCGCCGATCCCTCGCTTGAAAGGACGCTCGATTGATGCCCGATCCCGTCGCTGCCGCCCAGGCGCTCGCCCCCCGACTGCGCGCGCTCGCCGCCGAAGGCGAGGCACTGCGCCGCCTGCCCGACGAAATGGTCGCGCTGCTGCGGGAAGCGCGGCTGTTCGATATCTTCCTGCCGCGCGACTATGGCGGCCTTGAACTGCCGATCGCCGAGGCCCTCGCGGTGATCGAGGCGGTCGCGGCCGCCGATGCCGCGGCGGGGTGGAGCCTGCTCAAGGTCAGTTCGTCGAACCAGCTCGCCGCCTATCTCGATCCGGCGGTGGCGCGCGGCATCTGGGGCAGCGAAGGCGCCGGCACTGGCGCGGTCGCCGCCGGCAGCCTGGCGCCCAAGGGCCGGGCGGTGCGGCGGGATGGCGGCTGGCGGCTGACCGGGCGCTGGGACTGGGGCACCGCCAGCCACTTCGCCGACTGGCTGCTCGCCGGCGCGATGCTGTTCGAAGCCGATGGCACGCGCGTCATGGGGCCGCGCGGGCCGCTGGCGCGGGTGTTCCTGATCCCGCGGGGGCACGCGCGGTTCGACGACAATTGGCGGACCTATGGCATGCGCGGCACCGGCAGCCAGGATTTCGCCGCCGACGATGTCTTCGTTCCCGAAGGCCATGATTTCGACCTGGTGGCGCTTCGGCCGCAGGTCGGCGGCGATCTCTACCGCGTGCCCTATGGGGCGCAGATGATGCTGCCGCATGCGCCGCTGGCGCTCGGCATCGCCAGTGCGGCCATCGCCGACCTGATGGCGCTGGCGCGCGACAAGACGCCGCTCGCCTCGTCGACGCTGCTCAAGGACAAGCCCTGGGTGCAGGATCTGATCGGCCGCGCCACCGCCGAAGTCACCGCGGCGCGCGCCTATCTCCACCATGCCTGCGACCGCGCGTGGGCGACCGAGACTTTCACCCCCGAATTGGGGCTGCACCTCAGCCTCGCCGCGACGCACGCCACCCATGCCGCGGTGACGGCGGTCGATCGCATGGTGCAGGCGGCGGGGGGCTCGGCGGTGCATGACACGAGCCCGTTGCAGCGCCAGTTTCGCGACATCCATGTCGCGGCGTCGCATTTTCTGGTCAATGTCGAAAAGTTCGCCGGCGCCGGCAAGGTTCTGCTCGGCGACAGCATGAGCCCGATCGCGGGCTGAGGGGGACGAGGATGGGCGACCGTATTCTGGCCTTCGCGCTCGACCGCGCGCAGCGAACGCTGCGCGAAGCCCAGCGCCAGGGCATGGACGTGGCCGTTGCCGCGGTCGACATGGGCGGCCGGACGATCGTCGCGCTGCGCGGCGATCTCGCCGGCTACCCCAGCCTGGAAGCCGCGCGCAAGAAGGCCAATGCCGCGGCGGTGCTTGGGCTGCCGACGGCGGCGATCGCCGATCTTGCGGGCCGCGATCCGATCATGCTGCGCGCGCTCGGTGCCACCGACGACGTTCTGGTCGTGCCCGGCGGCTTTCCCCTCGTCCTCGACGGCCGGCGGGTTGGCGGCATCGGACTGGCCGGCGGCCGCTATGACGAGGACCATCGGCTGCTGGCGGCAGTGCTCGATGCGGCGCTCGTCGCCGAGCGTGGCGAGGGCGTCCAATGATCGACGGGCATTTTGTCGTCGATGGCGTCGTCCATGGCTTCAACTTCCAGCTCGCCAATTTGCGCCAGCCCTGGATGCAGGAGCTGGTCCGGGGGCTCCACATGATGGGCTTCGGGTCGTTTCATCCGGTCGGCGACCGGCGCTACTGGCTCGAGTTCGAACAGTTCGCCGACATGTTCGCGCATCAGCCTGCCGCCATGGAAAGCGCGCTGTTTGCCGAAAGCCCGATCGATGTCGCCATCTATCATGGCGTGCCGATGTATGGCCTGTTCGGCGATGGCAGCTCGCCGATCTGGGTCGGCCAGCGCATCGCCGAACGCTTCCCGCACCGCCTGTTCCTCTACCCCGATCTCAGCCCGACGCACCCCGATGCCGAGGCCTGGATCGACGAATTCACCGCCATCCCCAACGTTATCGGCGTGAAATTCTACCCCGCCGACGTCGTCGAGGGCCGTATCGTCGGGGTGCGGCTCGACGATGAACGCCGCGTCGTGCCGCTGATCGAGCGTTGCCGCGCCCGCGGCATCCGCACCATCGCGGTGCACAAGGCGGTGCCGCTTGGCCCCATCCCGCGCGATTTCTTCGATGTCGGCGACATGGACAGCGTCATCCGCGCCTTCCCCGACCTCCAGTTCGAGATCGTCCATGGCGGCTTCGCCTTTGCCGAAGAAACCGCCGAACTGCTCGAAACCCATGAAAATGTCTGGATCAACCTCGAAACCAACCCGTGTTTCGCGGTCAACCATGCCGACAAATTCGCCGACATGCTGGCGCCGCTGCTGGCGACGGGCCGCCACGACCGGCTGATCTTCGGCACCGGCGCCACCGGCATGCATCCGCGCCCCTTCGTCGAAGCCTTCCGGCATTTCCGCATGCCGCCGCATCTGCCGCAGCTCGACGACGCCATGATCGCCGGAATCCTCGGGCTGAATGTCGCGCGCCTGCACGGCTGGGATGTGCCGGCGCTGCAGGCCGCCTGCGCCGCCGACGCCTATGGCACGGGACGCCCGCTCGTCCGTCCCTGGGATGTCGTCCACCGCGCGCAGGAAGCACTGGCGCCATGACCGCGGCGATCAACGTCGCGCGCGTGCGGCAAGTGCTCAATGAGATCATCGACCCGTGCAGCGCCGCCGCCGGCGCGCCGGCCGGCCTCGACGACATGGGGATCGTGCTCGACGTGCGCTGCACGCCGCGCGGCGTGGTGACCGACCTCCATGTCGTTCTGGGCGCGACCGACCCGCATTGCATGATGACCGGCGCCTTCATGGCCGACGGCCAGCGGCGCCTGAGGTCGCTGCCCGACGTCGGCGAAGTCATCATTGAGATTGACCGCACGGCGATCTGGACGCCGGCGCGACTTTCGGCGGCCTATACGTCCCGGCTGGCGGAGCATCGCCAGCGGCGGCGGGCGGCACGCCTGGCCGCCGTTGCGACGCGGTAGCTTGGCCGAGGGCTTGCGAGGCAAAGCCAAGCTTGCTGTTCGGGCCGAGACAGCGGCAGCACATCCTTGCCGGTAAAAAACGGGAACAGCGCCGGGTCGGTGGCGCTGGTGTGATGCACTCTCTGCACCCTTGTGATCTCGGGGATGCCGCGCGCACTGGTCGAGTTCACCCTCGCAGCCGCACGGCCAGCGCGCGCCGGATCGTCATTTCAGTTGTTGTTCGAGCGCGTCCAGAACTCGGTAGCACGGAAGCACCTGCGACACCGAGGCATTGGGCTCGCGACGCTGTTCAACGGCGGCGATGAATTCGCGGTCCTGCAGTTCGATGCCGTTCATCGAAACTGCAACCTTGGACACGTCGATGGGCTCGTCCTTGCCGGTAAACAGGTCATCATAGCGCGCAACGTAGGTCGCGTTGTCGCCGATGTAGCGGAAGAAGGTACCGAGCGGTCCGTCGTTGTTGAAGCTGAGCGAAAGGGTGCAGATGGCGCCGCTTTCGGCCTTCAGCTGGATCGACATGTCCATCGCAATGCCGAGTTCGGGGTGGCGCGGGCCGGCGAGGGCATTGGCAGCAACGATCGGCCCGGTCTGCCAGGCGAACAGGTCGACGGTGTGGGCGGCATGGTGCCAGAGCAGGTGATCTGTCCACGACCGTGCCTCGCCTTTGGCATTGATATTCTGGCGGCGAAAAAAATAAGTCTGCACGTCCATCTGCTCGACGGAGAAATCGCCGGCGGCGATGCGGTGGTGGACATACTGGTGCGAGGGGTTGAAGCGCCGCGTGTGGCCCACCATGCAGGTCAGGCCGGTTTCAACGCTCTTCGCCAGCACGTTTTCAGCGTCGGCAAGGCTGTCGGCGAGCGGGATTTCGACCTGGACATGTTTGCCGGCGGCCATGCAGGCGATGGCTTGTGCCGCGTGCATCTGGGTCGGCGTGCACAGGATGACGGCGTCGACGTCGTCGCGGGCCAGCGTTTCGGCGAGGTCGGTCGTCGCATGACCGATACCGTATTTCGCCGCGATCGCCTGTGTTGGCTCCAGGCGGCGACCAACCAGCGAGGTCACGGTAACGCCGTCGATCAGCTTCAGCCCGTCGAGATGCTTTTCGCCGAACGCCCCGGCACCAGCGAGTGCGATACGCATCAAGGTTTCTCCAGCACGAGATGACCGACGGCGGTGTTTGAGGCCGGCACGTGATAATGGCGGTGCAACTGCCTGACATCGGCCCCCAACGCGCCGCGCATGATCAGCCACATGACGAGCTCGATGCCCTCTGACCCGGCCTCGCGCAGATAGTCGATGTGCGGCAGGTGGCGCAGCCGCGCCGGATCGGCGGTCAGATCGTCGAGAAAAGCCTGATCGAAAGGCTGGTTGATCAATCCTGCGCGCGGCCCCTGCAACTGGTGGCTCATGCCGCCGGTGCCCCAGATCTGGACATTGAGGTCTTCGGGATAGCTGGCGACGGCGCGGGCGATGGCCTCGCCGAGCATCCAGCAGCGATTGCCCGATGGCGGCGGATAGATGACGACATTGACCGCGATCGGGATGACCCTGACCGGCCAGTCGTCGGGCTGGCCGAACACAAGGCTCAAGGGTACCGTCAGGCCGTGGTCGACGTCCATCTTGTTGACGATGGTCATGTCGAATTCATCGAGGATGCAGCATTGCGCGATGTGCCAGGCGAGGTCGGCATGGCCCTTCACGACCGGCACAGGGCGCGGCCCCCAGCCTTCGTCGGCAGGTTGGAAAGCCTCGGCACAGCCGATGGCGAAGGTCGGGATGAAATCCATCGAGAACGCCGAGGCGTGATCGTTGTAGACGAGGATGACGACATCGGGGGCCGCGCCGGCGATCCAGCGCCGTGTCCAGTCATAGCCAGCGAACAGCGGCGTCCAATAGGGCTCGGCGGAGCGATTGTTGTCGATCGCCGCGCCAATGGCGGGAACATGGCTGGTGGTGATGCCGGCGGTGATGCGCGCCATCTCAGCGGCTTTCCTTCTTCGATCGCAGGCCGTCGGGCGAACGGCCGCCAGCGATCATCATGGCATTGTGCGCCTCGGCGCTGGCGCCCGTCATCGTGCTCACCGCTTGGACGAAGCTCTGGCCGTCAGTGGAAAAGATCTTGGCGAGGAAATAGATGTTGCCGCCTTGATCGATCGCGGCGTTCCAGTCGCGCGCCAGCACCGCCGCCCTTTGGGCGTCGGTCATCGGCCAGTCGGCGAGATAGGCGGTTTCATCGGCCTTGAAGCGGAGGCGGTTTTCAGCCGCCATCAGGCTCATGCAGAACTGGTTGAGCCAGTAGCCCTGGCGCGCGCGGGCGGCGGTGAAGACGCGGGTGCCGGGAATGTCCTCGAACTCGGCGAGATAAGCGTGGATGTCGATTGTCATTTTCCGCGCGCTTTCAGCTGGGCATCGAGGCGCGGATAGACGCGGCGGGCATTGCCCTCGAACACTGCATGGCGAACCTCGGGTGACAGGTCGAGCGCGTCGAGATAGCGCTTGGTATCGTCGAAGAATTCGCCGGTCTCCGGGTCGCGACCGCGCACCGCGCCGACCATTTCCGAGCCGAATAGAATATTCTGGGGGTCAATGACCTTAAACAGCAGGTCGATTCCGGGTTGGTGATAGACGCAGGTGTCGAAAAAGACGTTGCGCATCAGATGGTCACGCAGCGGCGGTTTGTTCAGCATGTCGGCAAGACCGCGATAGCGCCCCCAATGATAGGGTACGCCGCCGCCGCCGTGCGGGATGATGAAGCGCAGGGTCGGGAAATCGCGGAACAGGTCGCCTTCGAGCAACTGCATGAAGGCGATGGTGTCGGCGGCGATGTAGTAGGCGCCGGTCGCATGCAGCCCGGGGTTGCAGCTGCCCGAGACATGCACCATCGCCGGCACGTCGAGCGCGACCATGGCGTCATAAAGCGGATACCAGAAGCGGTCGGTCAGCGGCGGCGACTGGAAGTGGCCACCGCCAGGATCGGGGTTGAGGTTGCAGCCGACAAAGCCGTGTTCGACGACGCAGCGTTCCAGCTCGGCGATGCTGGCAGCGAGATCGGCGCCGGGCGATTGCGGCAACTGGCAGACGCCGATGAACACCTCGGGATAAAGGCCGACCACCCGCGCGATCAGATTGTTGCATGCCTGGGCCCAGGCCAGCGACACCACGGCGTCGCCGACATAATGCGCCATCGCCGACGCCCGCGGCGAGAAAATCGTCATGTCGGCGCCGCGATCGCGCAGCTGCTTGAGCTGGTTGGCCTCTATGGTCTCGCCGATCAGGTCGTCGGAAATATCGGGATAGAGCGGTGGCGGCATGCCGACCTCGAAGGCGGCCACCTGGGCTTCGCGCCACGCGTTATGCGGGGCAGGCGCCGTGGTGTAATGGCCGTGGCAATCGATCACGAGCGTCATGCCAGCACCGCGAACTTGGCGGCGAGCCCGGCGGGCGCGGTGCCAGTGCCAGCGGCGCGCTGCCGCGGCGCTGTGCCCCGGCTCATCACCGGATCGATCCCCAGCGCGGTGAGCGTCGCCGCCACTTCGTCCCTTTCGGCGGCGCGGCGGGCGCCGTGGACCATCATCCGGCCGAGATCATAGTCGCCGCGCGCCGCCCCCTGCAGGCGTTCGGCGGTCAACGCTTCCTGACCCTTGGCGATCACCGAGCGCAGCATCTTGACCGCGCTGGTGGCCCCGATTTCGCTGCCGACCAGGCGACGGTTGGTAGAGCCGAGCCGGGTCGGCGCCGCGTCACCGGCTTCGGGACCGGCGATCAGCAAGGGCACGGCCATCTGCGCCGGGTGAACCGGCGCCATGATCGCCACATCGACATAGTGCTCGCCGGCAGCGGTGATTACCGCGGCGGCGGCGCGCTTGGTGGCAGGCGCAACCGGATTCATGTCGCACCACAGCGCCCCCGGCCGGAGATGGGCGCTGGCCGCCCGCGCCGCCGCCAGCGCATGGGTCGCGGTGACGAGACAGAGCACCAAAGGGCAATCGGCAAGCGCTGCCGCCAGTGTCTCATGGCCATAGACACCGGCGATGCAGTAATCGGCATGTTGGCAGCGGCGCGTTCAGGATCGTCGGTGGCGATGCCGAAGACGGCAGTGCCGGCACCCCAGCCGGCGGCAATTGCAAAGCCCTTGCCGGCCGCGCCAAATCCGATGATTGCCAAGGTTGTTGCCATCAGATGGCGCCTAGGGATGCGATCCCGTGGCCGCCAATTGGATTCGCTCGCCGGCTATAAGTTCTGCCGAATCGAGGTTTCCGCCGCGGCTTTCAGAAGCGCGAGAAACGCCCGCTGCGGCGCCGTCGGGGTCCAGTCGGCGCGGGTGGTAACGCCAATGGTACGACGGAGCCCCGGCGGCATCTCGGCGATCTGCACCAGCCAGCCCGCGACGAGTTCCGACGCAACCTGGTCCGGCGATAACAAGGTGAGGAAATCGCCGCCGCGCAGCAGCCCGCGGATAATCATGACCGACCCTGATTCGATCGGTACCGGCGGCCTGGCCATGCCCGCCGCATCGAACATCGCTTCCCATTGACCGCGCAACGGCGTGCCGGGAGCCGACACGATCCAGGGGTAGCTGGCGATCGCGGCAAGATCGGGTGCCGTCTCGGCCAGGGGATGGCCGGCCCGCGCCAGCACCACCGGACGGTCATGCATCAGCGCCACCTGGACGACATCGGGCCCCGGCGACGGATGCCGCAGTGCGCCGATCATCATGTCGATCTCGCCGTCGCGCAGCGGCTCGATGAGTTCGACATGCGAGCCTTCGGCGATGGCGATCGCCACTTCGGGATACAGTCGATGAAAGGCCGCCACCGCCTGCGGCAGCAGCCGCGCCCGCGACAAGGGCATGGCGCCGATGGCGATGCGGCCCACCGCCGGTCCGGCCAGCCCCGCGACTTCGCCGAGCCCCGCCAGCAGTTCGGCCCGCGCCAGCCGAAACCCCCGCGCTGTGCGCCTCCCGGCGGAGGTCAGCATCAGGCCACGCCCACGCCGCTCCACCAGGCTTCGCCCGAGCGCCAGCCCGAGATCACCGACCGCGCGGTGCAGCGACGGCGGCGCCAGCCCCGACAGCGCGCTTGCCCCGGCATAGCTGCCGCCATCGGCCACCGCGATCAGCGCCCGAACCTGCGCCATCGTCACCCGCCGGCTGCCGATATGCACCAGCGCCGCCTCGATGCGCGGAGCCAGCAGCCGTGCGGCGGGGGTGGCCACCATGCCGTCGGGGCGCCGATCGAACAGGCGTAGGCCAAGTGCCGCCTCGAGCTTTGCCAGCGCCTGTGTCACCGCCGGCTGGGTCAACGCGACGGCGCGCGCGGCGGCGCTGATACTGCCCAGCCGCACAATGGCGGCTAACGCGGCGAGGTGACGGAGATTGAGCAGCCAGATACTCATTCTCTCCGAAGATTAGCACAGGCTTATGCCCGGGGCACAGTTCCGAATGGCGTCCGACGTCGAAGCATGATGCAGCAGCGGCGTCGCTTAGGGTGCTGCCAATGGCCGGAATCGTCGTCCAGAATATCGAGCGCGCTGCCGCTGCGGTCATCGCCGGGCTAGCCGCCGCCGGCGTCGCCACGGTGCATGAGGCACAGGGTCGTATCGGGCTGCTCGCCAGCCGGCTGCGGCCGATCTTTCCCGGCGCGCGCATCGCCGGGTCGGCAGTGACCATATCGGCACCGCCGGGCGATAACTGGATGCTGCATGTCGCCATCGAACAACTGCAACCCGGCGATGTCCTCGTCCTGGCGCCGACCAGCCCCTGCGAGGATGGCTATTTCGGCGATCTGCTGGCGACCTCCGCACAGGCGCGTGGCTGCGCCGGGCTGGTGATCGATGCCGGCGTCCGCGATGTCCGCGACTTGCAGGCGATGAACTTCCCGGTTTGGTCGCGGGCGGTGTTTGCGCAAGGGACAATCAAGGCGACCCTCGGCTCGGTCAACGTGCCGATCGTCTGCGCCGGGGCGGCGATCGACGCTGGCGATGTCATCGTCGCCGATGACGATGGTGTCTGCGTCGTCCGCCGCGCCGATGCGCCGTCGGTGCTCGCCGAGGCCCAGGCCCGCGAGGCGCGCGAAGTCGCCAAGCAGGCGCGGCTGGCGGCGGGCGAGCTGGGGCTCGATATCTACGACATGCGCGGCACGCTGGCCGCCCGGGGCCTGAAATATGTCTGATGGCATCCGCTGCATGTGGATGCGCGGCGGCACGTCGAAGGGTGGCTATTTCCTCGCCGAAGACCTGCCCGCCGATAGGGAAGCGCGCGATGTCTTGCTGCTGCGCATCATGGGATCGCCCGACACGCGCCAGATCGACGGGCTGGGCGGCGGCGATCCGCTGACCAGCAAGGTCGCCGTGGTGCGGCGATCGGCGCGGCCGGGTGTCGATGTCGATTACCTGTTCCTGCAGGTCTTCGTCGACCAAGCAATGGTCAGCGACGCGCAGAATTGCGGCAATATCCTTGCCGGCGTCGGGCCGTTCGCCATCGAGCGCGGGCTGGTGGCGGCGGCGGGCGCGACGACCGATGTCGCGATCTACATGGAGAACACCGGCCAGGTCGCGGTGGCGACCGTCGCCACGCCCGGCGGGCGGGTGACTTACGCCGGCGCGGCCGCAATCGATGGCGTGCCGGGCGCGGCGGCACCGGTGCCGCTGCTGTTTCGCGACACGGCGGGATCGACCTGCGGCGCGTTGCTGCCCACTGGCAATGCCGCCGATATGGTAGCGGGTACCCGCGTCACGCTGATCGACAACGGCATGCCGTGCATCGTCATCGCCGCTACCGATTTGGGCGTGACAGGCTATGAGGACCGCGACACGCTCGATGCCGATCGCGGCTTGAAGGCGCGCCTCGAAGTCATCCGCCGCGCAGCCGGTGCGGTGATGAACCTCGGCGATGTCGCCGACAAATCGGTTCCCAAGATCATGCTCGTCGCGCCGTCGCGCGCCGGCGGGGCGATCACGGTTCGCAGTTTCATCCCGCATCGCGCCCACGCCAGCATCGGCGTCCTCGGCGCGGTCAGCGTCGCCACGGCGTGCCTGTTGCCGGGGTCGGTCGCAGCGGCGCTGGCGGTGACCGGCAGCGGCCCGGTGCGGACGCTGGCAGTCGAGCATCCGACGGGGGCGTTGAGTGCGGTCCTCACTCTTGATGGCGCGGGCAATGTCGCCACGGCCGCGTTGCTCCGCACGGCGCGCAAATTGTTCGACGGATCGGTGTTCGGATGAAGAGCAAGACCTGGGTCGATACGCCGGAAAAGCCGCGCTTCACGCCGCCACCGGGCGCGGTCGATGCTCATGTCCATGTCTTCGGTCCGGAAGCTCGCTTTCGCTTCGCACCACAGGCCAAATACCACCCCGAGGACGCCACGCCCGAGATGCTGTTCGCCTTGCGCGATCGCCTCGGTTTCGCGCGCAATGTCATCGTGCAGGCGAGCTGCCATGGCACCGACAATGCGGCGACGCTTGATGCCATCGCGCGGTCGGATGGCCGCGCGCGCGGCGTGGCGGCGGTCGATCCGACGATCAGTGACGCCGAGTTGCACGCCCTGCATGCCGGCGGCATCCGCGCGGTGCGCTTCAATTTCCTCAAGCGGTTGGTCGACGATGCGCCGAAGGACAGGTTCCTCGATATCGCCGGCCGCATCGCCCCGCTGGGCTGGCATGTCGTCGTCTATTTCGAGGCCGATATCCTTGAAGAATTGACGCCGTTCCTTGGTGCCATCCCCACGACTATCGTTGTCGACCACCTCGGCCGGCCTGATATCGCGCAAGGGCCGGGAGGCACCGACTTGCGGGCATTGCGCGGTCTGCTCGACGCGCATCCCAACATCTGGACCAAGGTTTCGGGGGCTGAACGCCTGTCGCCGCAGGGGCCGCCGTTCGACGATTTCGTGGCCGCCGTCGCGCCGATCGTCGCCGCCTATCCCGATCGCGTGCTGTGGGGGACCGATTGGCCGCATCCCAATATGGAACACCGCATTCCCGAGGACGGCACGCTCGTCGACCTGCTGCCGCGGCTGGCGCCGACTGGCGAGCTCCAGCACAAGCTGCTGGTCGCAAATCCGATGCGGCTCTACTGGCCCGAGGCCTGATCAATGGCGGTCGTTCAGGCGATAGTTGAACTGAGCATGCGACACGCCGAGCAGTCGCGCCGCCGACGAACGGTTGCCGCCGCTGCGCGCCAGCGCCGCGGTAAGCATCCGCTGTTCGACGTCGGCCAGGCTGGCGCCGTCGTCGAGAAGTGTTTCAACGGCGGACGGCAACGCGTCGGGGCCATCGCGGTCCCGAGCGTCGAGCATGTCGAAGCACTGGTCGTCGAGGCGGTGGCGGCGGGCGCCCGGCTCCAGGGCGGCGGCGCTGCCGATGGCGTGCTGATGCCCGCCCCTGTCGTCAACCATGTCACGCTCGCCATGCGGCTGTTCCGCGAGGAAAGCTTCGGGCCGATCGTTGCCATCACCCGGGCGCGCGATGAGGATCACGCCGTCGAACTCGCGAACGATCGCAAATATGGCCTGTCGGCGGCGGTCTTCACCCGCGACATCGCGCGCGGGCTGCGGGTGGCGCGGCGCGTCACCTCGGGCATCTGCCACATCAACGGTCCGACGATACACGACGAGCCGCAGATGCCGTTCGGTGGCACCCGCGCCTCGGGCCATGGCCGCTTCGGCGGCAATGCCGGCATCGACGCCTTCACTGAATTGCGCTGGATCACCATCGAGACGCAGCCCGTCCATTTCCCGATATGAAGCCGACGCAGGTAGCCATAATCGGTGCCGGGCCGGCCGGGCTGCTGCTCGGCCACCTGCTCCGCGCCGACGGCATCGAAGCCGTCATCGTCGAGCGCAAAAGCGAAGCCGAGGTGCTCGCCCGCATTCGTGCCGGCGTACTGGAACGCACCACGACGGATCTGCTGCACCGGCTCGGCATCGACGCTCGGCTCAACGCGGAAGGCTTGCCGCATCACGGCTTCATGCTTGCCGACGGCGAGCGGTTGATCCGGATCGATGTTGCCGCGCTGACCGGACAATCGGTCACCGTCTATGGCCAGACCGAAGTCACGCGTGACCTCGTAGCCGCCGCCCCGGCGCGTGGCCTCGAAATCGTCTGGAACGCGGCCGACCTGGCGCTCCACGGCATCGATGATGCAACGCCCGCCCTGACTTTCATGCGGGGTGGCGTCGCCGAGCGGCTGGATTGCGATTTCATTGCCGGCTGCGACGGGTTCCACGGGCCATCGCGGATCGCCATCCCAGCGGCGCTGCGGCAGAGTTTCGAGCGAGTCTATCCCTTCGGGTGGCTAGGCATTCTCGCTGATGTGCCGCCATGCCATCCCGAACTGATTTACGCCAACCATGACAGGGGTTTTGCGCTCGCCTCGATGCGCTCGCCGACCCGCAGCCGCTATTATATTCAGGTCCCGGCCGATGAGCCGATTGGCGACTGGCCCGACGAGCGTCTTTGGGATGAACTGGCGTTGCGTCTCGGCCCGGAAGCTGCGGCCGCGATGACGCGCGGCCCCGCCATCGAAAAGTCGATCGCGCCGCTGCGCTCCTTCGTGTCCGAACCGATGCGCCATGGCCGGCTGTTCCTGGCGGGTGACAGCGCCCACATCGTCCCGCCGACGGGTGCCAAGGGTATGAACCTCGCGGCGTCGGATGTGGCGTATCTGTCGGAAGCATTGATCGCCTGGTACTCCCGTGGCGACGATGGCACATTGTTGGACTATTCCCGCCGCGCCTTGGCCCGGGTGTGGAAATCCGAACGCTTCAGCTGGCAATTGACCAAACTGATGCACCGCTTTCCCGGTGACGGCCCTTTCGAACGGCGGATGCAACTCGCCGAACTCGACTATATCGCATCATCGACCGCCGCCCGCATGTCGATCGCCGAAAATTACATCGGCCTCCCCATGTAGTATTTTATCGATCTACGAACCGCGTCGGTTTTGCCGGAGGCGGTTTGTTTCGGGTCACACGGCCGCATCGAGGTCTTTTGTGGCACCATAACGACTCGCTTCCGCTGCGGCGGGTGAGATGTGGCCGATAGGATCGAACAGGTGGTGGTTGTGGCGTCCCGGAAACTGCGCTCGGTGTCCCAGCGGAAGGAGCAACAATCTCACAGACCCGGCTCGATGTGCCTTTGGTTGTCGGCGCTGTCCCAGTCCAGCGGCCACTGATCCCAGTTTGAGGCCCGCTGATCCCACGCAAGAGGTGGCGAATCCATGCAAGCGGTCGCCACCTCAGTCGCAGACGAAGATATCCTGAGCCACAGGCTTAGCTCCCTGTTTTTTGCATCCGCATACCCTGCTCCTATGTTTCAGTTTCCCTGATACGGTGGTACAAATTCCCTGTTCCCGGAATGTCCAGTTTGCGGCCTAGAGCGGCTTTCACGGTTGTTGAATCGCCGTCATCGCCCTTCGGGCGACCGCTTC
>LJHX01000038.1 GCA_001295935.1 alpha proteobacterium AAP81b | reverse complement strand
CGCGCCGTCGCCGGCGCGCGCCGCGACGGGCGCCGCTGGGTTCTGCGCCTCGGCGACGGCAGCGAGCTTCGCGTCGCCGACAGCCGCGTCGCCGCCATCCGCGCCCGTGGCTGGCTGCGCTGAGCCGCGCGCTTTTCCGACAGCAGCTTTGTCGCATGGTCATGGCGCGCCCGAGGGCCTAGAGCGCGGCGATGGAACGGCCTTCGATTGCCGCCGACGCCTTTGACCGCCCCGGCGTGCGCGTCCGCACGCTCGCCAATCTGCGCTGGATCGCCATTGTCGGCCAGTTTGTCACGCTCGTCGTCGTCGGGCTCTATCTCGGCTATGCGCTGCGCTGGCCGTCGCTGCTTGCCGCGGTCGCCGCGTCCGCCATCCTCAATATCGGGCTGGTAACGCTTTACGGTCGCAACGACCGGCTGCAGGGGCGCGACCTCGTGCTGCATCTGGGTTTCGATCTCGTCCAGGCGGGCGTGCTGCTCTTCCTGACCGGCGGCCTCGCCAATCCCTTCGCCATCCTGCTGATCGTCCCGGTGACGATCGCCGCCACCCTTTTGCCGGCGCGCGCCATGATCGTCCTCGGGCTGCTCGCCGTCGCCGTCATCGCCGTGCAATGGTTCTGGGCGCTGCCGCTGCCCTGGGCGCATGGCACGCCGCCGGTGTTCCCGCAGATCTACCAGGTCGGCGTCGCCGTCAGCCTGGCGCTGGCGGTCGGCTTTCTCGCCATCTATCTCTATATCGTCTCGGCCGATGCCCGTGACCGCGCCCGCGCCCTCGTTGCCACCGAAGCCGCGCTGACCCGCGAGGCCAAGATGTCGGCGCTCGGCAGCCTCGCCGCCGCCGCCGCGCATGAGCTCGGCGGGCCGCTCGGCACTATCACCCTCATCGCCCACAGCCTTGCCGAACAATTGGGCGACGACCCCGATTTCGGCGAGGACATCCGCCTGCTCGAAGCCGAAGCCCGGCGCAGCCGCAACATCCTTGTTCGCATCGCCAAGCGCGCCGAGGCCGAAGACCCCTTCGCGCTGCTCGGCCTCGACGTCCTGCTCCACGAGGTCGCGCACAGCGTCGCGCCGGCGCGGGTGCCGGTTACCGTCGTCGCGCCGTCGCCGCAGCCCCAGGTGCGGCGCTCGCCCGAGCTGCTCCACGGCCTGTCGAACCTCGTCAGCAACGCCGTCCGCCACGCCGCCAGCAACGTCGAACTGCGCGCCACCAGCACCGCCGGCGAGATCAGCGTCGCCATCCGCGACGATGGCGCGGGCTTCGACCCGCAGCTGCTGCCGCATCTCGGCGAGCCTGACCTTGGCCCGTCGCACAGCCGCGCCGGCGGCACCGGGCTCGGCATCTTCATCGCGACGACGCTGCTCGAACGCACCGGCGGCCGTCTCGCCTTCCGCAACCGCCGCGACGGCGGCGCCGAGGTCGAATTGCGCTGGCCGCGCCCCCATATCGAAGCCAGGGAGTGAATTATGGCAACCATGCTTGAGCCCACCGCCGAGGCTATCGCCACCCAGGCGACAATGCCGCTGCTGCTCGTCGACGACGACGCGCCCTTCCGGCAACGCCTGTCGGTGATGCTCGCCCGCCGCGGCTTTGACGTGACCGCCGTCGGCAGCCTCGCCGAAGCCCGTGCCGCCGCCGCCCGCCTCCGCCCCAGCCACGCCGTCGTCGACATGCGGCTGGAAGACGGCAACGGCCTCGACCTCGTCGCCGAGCTCCGCGCCATGGCGCCCGAGGTCCGCATCGTCATGCTGACCGGCTATGGCAACCTCGCCACCGCTGTCGCCGCGGTCAAGGCCGGCGCCGTCGACTATCTCGCCAAGCCCGCCGACCCCGAAGACATCGTCCGCGCGCTGGCCGCCGACGAAGGCGCCCGCCCCGAGGCGCCCGCCGAGCCGATGTCGGCCGACCGCGTCCGCTGGGAACATATCCAGCGCGTCTATGAACTGTGCGAACGCAATGTTTCCGAAACCGCGCGGCGGCTGAAGATGCACCGGCGGACGCTGCAGCGGATTCTGGCGAAGCGGTCGCCGAAGTAAGACGAGGAAGAAAGCGGGCCTCCGGCGGCCAGGGGCTGAGCCCCTGGACCCACTTTTTGTAGGGTTTTCTCGACCTTCGAGGTCGGAAGTTGACCAAGTTTACCGTTTCGGACGGTTTTCACGTGCTTACTGTCCTTGCGATGGGGCCCTTACGGGCCGGCAAGTCTATGGCATGAAACGCCTGTTGTAGGACAGCGCCCGCAGCGCGGCGCAGCGAGCGCTTTACGTTCGCGAAGGCGGCGGTGACGGCGCGCGCCAGATCACCCCCGCCAATGTGCCGACAGCGATCGCCACGGTCAGATCGACAAGCACCGTCAGCAGCAGGGTCAGCACGATCAGCACACGGTCGCGGAACGGCGCCGCCAGTCGCTCGCGCCAGCGCGCCGGTTCGCTCATGTTCCACGCTGTCAGCAGCAGCAGCCCGGCGAGCGCCGGCAATGCCAATTGCCCGGCAAGCGGCGCCGCCACCGCCATGACGACGAGGATCGCCAGCGCGGCGACGATGCCGGCCACCGGCGTCCGCCCGCCGGCGCGGACGTTGGTCGCGGTGCGCGCGATGGCGCCCGTCGCCGGCAGCCCGCCGAACAGCGCCGAGGCGAGGTTGGCCGCCCCCTGCGCCAGAAGCTCGGCATCAGGACGGTGCGCGCCGCCGATCATCCGGTCGGCAACGCGCGCCGACAGCAAGGATTCGATCCCCGCCAGAAAGGCGATGACCAGTGCCGAGGGCAGCAGCGCGACGATGGTGGCCGGGTCGAGCACCGGCAGGGTTGGCGCTGGCAAGGTCGCCGCCAGCGCGCCGTAGCGCGCCGCGACGGTCGCCACCGGCAGGCCGAACCATGCGACGGCGCCCGAAACCAGCGCGACGGCGACGATCAGCCCCGGCGCGCGCGGCGCCGCCCGGCGCAGGCCGACGATCAACCCCATCGCCACCACCCCGACGCCGAGCGCCGCCAGGCTGGCGCCGTCGCGCGCCGCCCATAGCGCCGCCAGCTTGGGCAGGAAATCCGCCGGCAGGTGGACGTTCAGGCCGAAAAGGTCGCCGAACTGGCTTGCCGCGATGACGATGGCGATGCCGATGGTGAAGCCATCGACGACGGGTTCGGGCACTATCGCCACCAGCCGCCCGGCATGCAGCACCGCGGCGACGAGCAGGATAATGCCGGCAAGCAGCGTCGCCGTCACGAGGCCCGCGACGCCATGCGCCTCGACGATGCCATAGACGATGACGATGAAGGCGCCGGTCGGCCCGCCGATCTGCACCCGGCTGCCGCCGAGCAGCGAAATGACCAAGCCGCCGACAATCGCCGTGACGATCCCCGCCGATGGCGGCACGCCCGAGGCAATGGCGATGGCGATGCTGAGCGGCAGCGCCACCATCGCCACCGTCACCCCGGCAAGGCTGTCGGCGAGCAGCGCCGGCAGGGTGTAGCCCTTGAGGGTGGTCAGGAGCTTGGGCTTCACCGCCGGGACGCTAGGCGCCGGGGCTGGAGAGCGCCATCCGTGCTCTTACCGACGTCGCGCCACCTACGCCACCGCCTGCAATCCCTTGCGCTGGATGATCGACAGCAGGCGCAGCGCCGGGCCGCCGGGCCGCTTCACGCCGCGCTCCCAATCCGAAACGAGATTGCGCGAGACATTGAGATAGGCGGCAAATACCGGCTGCGAGACCTGCTCGCGCGCGCGCAACGCGCGGATCTCGTCAGCCGCCAACGCCGGCGCGGGCGCCAGACAGGCAGCATCGAAGTCACGCAATGTCGCGCGCGAAACTACACCGGCATCATGCGCGTCGCGGATCATTTCATGAACCGCCCCGGCGATCTCGCTGCGATAGCCCTTATTGCCGATCATCCTCGATCTCCTTCAACGCGCCCGTGATGACCAGTCGGTCAAGATCGGCGCTGCTCCACGCCAGGGCCTCGGCCGCCGCAGCCTTCAAAATCGCCAGATCGGCCTTCGATACATTGGCCTGTGCGCTCTTGGCGAAACCGAAAGCACAAATGGCGCGGTCGCCACGGCGAAACAGAATCAAGGTGCGATAGCCGCCGGACTTGCCCTTGCCCGGCCGTGCGACCCGCTGCTTGATGATGCCGCCGCCAAGATCGGCGTCAACAAAACCGCTTTCGGCGCGCGCGACCGCTTCGCGCAACACCAAATCGGCAAGCCCTTCCTTGCGCGCGAACCGTTCGAACCAGCCATTTTTGAAGACGCGCGTGACGGCCGACCTCCAACACAACCACCAATATAATACTTGGCGTTATGGTTCAACCGCCGTTGCCGATGCGCACACTGACTGCGGCGTGGCGTGCTGACCCGCTGAAGCGACGCCCGCCTGCCGTAGCGCCGCCTCTCAGACAAAACTGTACGGGTCGACGTCGACAACAACGCGAACGCTCGCCGGCCAACGCAAGGCGCCGAGCCAGTCGCGAAGCACCGCCTGCAGCGCGAGGTTGCGGCGCGCCTGGACGAGCAGTCGCTGGCGATGGCGGCCGCGCAGCATGGCAAGCGGCGCCGCCGTCGGGCCGAGGACGCTGAGGCCCTCCATCACGGGCGTCGCGGCGCCGATCGCCTTGGCCGCCGCCAGCGCCGCCGCCTCATCCTCGCTCGACACGATGATCGCCGCCAGCCGGCCGAAAGGGGGCAGGCCAAGATCGCGGCGGGCGTCGGTTTCGGCGGCGTAGAAGGCGGCGGCGTCGCCCGCCACCAGCGCCCGCATCAGTCGCGCCTGGGGCTGGTGGGTCTGGATCAGCACCCGGCCCGGCTTGGCGCCGCGCCCGGCGCGCCCCGAAACCTGGGCGATCTGCTGGAAAGTGCGCTCGCCGGCGCGCAGGTCGCCGCCCGACAGGCCGAGATCGGCATCGACGACGCCGACCAAGGTCAGTTCGGGGAAGTGATAGCCCTTGGTGACCATCTGGGTGCCGATCAGGATATCGACCTCATGCGCCTCGACCGCGGCGACAAGGGCGGCGGCGCGCGCCGGCGAGGTGACGGTGTCCGACGTCACCAGCGCCGTCCGCGCCGCCGGCCAGCGGCGGCGGACTTCCTCGGCGATGCGCTCGACGCCGGGGCCGCAGGCGATCAGCGACTCGGCCTCGCCGCATTCGGGGCAGGCGTCGGGCACTGGCTCGCTGGCGCCGCAATGATGGCAGGCGAGGCGCCGTGACAGGCGATGTTCGACCATCCAGGCGCTGCAGTGGCTGCAATGGATCTGGTGGCCACACGCCTTGCACAGGGTGAGCGGCGCATAGCCGCGGCGGTTGAGGAACAGCAGCGTCTGCTCGCCGCGGTCGAGCGTCGCGTTGACCGCGGCGACAAGCGGCGGGCTGAGCCAGCTGCCGCGCCCCGGCGGCTGGCGGCGCATGTCGATCGCGGCGATTTGGGGAAGTTCGGCGCCGCCGAAGCGGCTCGGCAGCAGCAGATGGCGATAGGTGCCGCGCGCCGCCTGGACCTGGGTTTCGATCGCCGGGGTGGCGGTGGCGAGGATGACGGCGGCGCCCTCCTCGCGGGCGCGCATCACCGCGACGTCGCGGGCGTGGTAATGGACGCCCTCCTCCTGCTTGAAGCTCGTCTCATGGGCCTCGTCGACGATGGTGACGCGCAGATCCTTGAACGGCAGGAACAGCGCCGAGCGCGCCCCGACGACGACTTTTGCCCGGCCATCGGCGATGGCGGCCCAGGCGGCGCGGCGTTCCGAGGCTTTCAGGTCGCTGTGCCACGCCACTGGCGCGACGCCGAAGCGCGCCGCGAAACGCGCGAACCACGGCGCGGTGAGCGCGATTTCGGGGAGCAGCACCAGCGCCTGGCCGCCTTGGCGCAGCGCTGCAGCGACGGCCTCGAAATAGACTTCGGTCTTGCCGGAACCGGTGACACCTTCGAGGAGAAAGGGCGCGAAGCCGCCGGCGGTGACGGCGTCGGCCAGCGTTGCCGCTGCTGCCGCCTGCGCGTCGCTGAGTTCCGGCGGGGCATGGTCGGCGTCGGGCAGCGGCGGGTCGGCGTCGCTCGACACCGCCACAGGTTGCAGCGACCCCGTGGCAATCAGCCCGCGGATGACCGCGTCGGAGACGCCGGCACGCACCGCCAGGTCGCGGGCGCTGCCCTGCTCGCCCGCCAGCCGATCGAGCGCCTGTGCCCGCGCCGGCGTCAGCCGCGCCGGCGGCGCGCCGGCGAGGCGATATTGCGTCAGCTCGCGGCTGCCGAGGAAGGCCACCGACGGCCACACCATCCGCACCACCGGCGCCAGCGGGCTGAGATAATAATCCGCCACCCAGTCGATCAGCCGCCGCAAGGGCGCGGCGATCACCGGCAGGTCGAGCGCCGCCGTCACCGCGCGCAGTTTGGCGACCGGCACCTCGGGCGCGGCGACGGCATCGCGATCCCAGACGACGCCGGTAATCGTCCGCGGTCCCAGCGGCACGCTCACCGCCTGGCCGGGCAGCAGCGCAAGCCCTGGCGGCACGGCATAATCGAGCGCGCCCAGCCCGTGCTGGAAGACAATGACACGAACCGGGTCCACGCGCCCGACTTAAGCCCGCGCCGCCGCCGCCGCCAGCCATCGCGCCGCTTCGCGCAGCGGCCTGTTCGCCGCCGCCGCACTGCCCTATATCGGCAGCCATGTCGGAAGCCCTCTACAACACCGAAATCCTGCGGCTGGCGGCGTCGACCGCGAGTGCCCGCCGCCTCGACGCGCCGATGGCGAGCGCTACCAAGGTGTCGCCGGTGTGCGGCAGCAAGGTTACCGCCGATATCGACATCGACGACGGCGGCCGGATCGCGCGCTTCGGCCAGGAGGTGCGCGCCTGCGCCCTCGGCCAGGCGGCGGCGGCGCTGGTCGAGGCCGAAGTCACCGGCAAGACCCCGGAGGACATCGTCGCGGCGCGCGCCGGTCTTGCCGATTGGCTCGCCGGGCGCAGCGAAACGCCTCCCGACTGGCCCGGCATGGCGGTGTTCGCGCCGGCGCGGCCGCACCGCGCCCGGCATCCGTCGATCCTGCTCGCCTTCGACGCGACCCTCGCTGCCGCCGCCACCCTCACCGCCGTCGCGGCGGCCTGAGCGTTGGCGGCGGCGCACCTTCCCGCCTTCCTGCCCGAGGCGGTCGTCTATCTTGCCGCCGCGGTCGTGCTGGTGCCGCTGTTCATCCGGGCGCGGCTCGGCGCTGTCCTCGGCTATCTGACCGCCGGCATCCTGATCGGGCCATCGCTACTCGGCTTTTACGACGCCCCCGAGCGCGTGTTGCAATTCGCCGAATTCGGCATCGTCATGCTGCTGTTCGTCATCGGGCTGGAACTGCAACCGTCGCGGCTATGGGCGATGCGGCGCGACATTTTCGGATTGGGGCTGCTCCAGGTCATCGTCTGCGGCCTGGCACTCACGCTGCTGCTGCTCGGGCTGACCGGCCTCACCTGGCAGGCGGCGCTCGTCGTCGGCCTGCCGCTCGGGCTGTCGTCGACGGCGCTGGTCATGCAGATCCTCGCCGAACGCGGCATCACCGGCACGCCCTTCGGCCAGCGCGGCTTCGCCATCCTGCTGTTCCAGGATCTCGCCATCGTGCCGCTGCTGACCATCGTCGGCGCGCTGTCGCGGGTGCCCGACCCCAATGCCCTGCCCGGCTGGCAGATGGCCGGGCTGACGGTCGCGGCGCTGCTGGTGCTGATCTTGATCGGCCGTTACGCCCTCCCTTGGCTGTTCCACGCCATCGGCGTGCTCGGCGCACGCGAGGCGTTCGTCGCGGCGGCGCTGCTGTCGGTGCTCGGCAGTGCGCTGCTGATGGCGTCGCTTGGGCTGTCGATGGCGCTCGGCGCCTTTGTCGCCGGGGTCATGCTCGCCGAATCGCCCTATCGCCATGCGCTGGAGGCCGACATCGAGCCCTTCCGCGGCTTGCTCGTCGGGCTGTTCTTCGTCGCCATCGGCATGACGCTCGATTTCCGCCTGCTGCTCAACCAATGGGGGCTGGTCGCCCTGCTCGTCGTCGGCATCATGGCGATCAAGGCGGCGAGCATCGCGCTGCTGGCGCGGGGTTTCGGCAGCAACTTGCGGCACGCGCTCAAGATGGGCGTGCTGCTGAGCCAGGGCGGCGAGTTCGGCTTCGTGCTGTTCGCCGAGGCCGAGCGCGGCCTGCTCATCTCCCACCAGGCGGCGCAATTGTTCGGCGCCGTCGTCACCATCTCGATGCTGCTGACGCCTTTGGTCTTCCCGCTGCTGCTGCGGCTGCTGCCTGCCGAAGCCAAGGAAGCCCGCGACGGCCCTGAGGCGGCCGAGCATGGCGATGGCGCCGACGGCCGCGCCTTGATCGTCGGGGCGGGACGCTTCGGCCAGGTCGTCGCGCAGATGCTGCGCGCCCGCGGCCTCGAAGTGACGTCGGTCGATCTCGATGTCGAGCTGATCGACATCACCCGGCGCTTCGGCAACAATGTCTATTTCGGCGATGGTCGCCGCATCGATATTCTGAAGGCCTCGGGTGCCGATGAGGCCGATATCCTGGTCTTTGCCATCGACGGGCAGTGGGACCCCGAGGCGACGCTGTCGGCGGTGCGCCAGCAATGGCCGAACCTGCCGATCCTGGCGCGCGCCTATGACCGCACGCACTGGCTGGCGCTGCGCCGCGCCGGGGTCGAGACGGTGGTGCGCGAGACCTTCGATGGCGCCGTCGGCCTGGGACGCGAGGCGCTCGCCAAACTCGGAACCCCCGACGAGACGATCGACGCCATCGAGGCCGAGTTTCGCCAGCGCGACGCCGAGCGGCTCGACCTGCAATTGTGCTCGGGCGACATGATGTCGGGGGCCGAGCGGATCATTCGTGGCCGGCTCGATTTCGACGCGTCGGGGCTGGCGGAGATCCCCTTCGCCGAGGCCGTGGCGCCCGAAGGGCAGGCCGAGGCGGCGGCGTAGGCGGCCGAGGCGGGTTTGGCGGCGAGCGACTGCCCACCCCCGACCGCTGGCGCTGCGCGCCGTCTGCGAATCCCCGCAAGCGGGAGGGGGGATCGGCTCCCCTCCCGCTTGCGGGAGGGGCTGGGGGAGGGAAATCGGCCTAGCTTGGTGCCAACCAGGAGACACCCCATGCAGTCCCGCGAAATCCGCCTCGCCTCGCGCCCCGCCGGCACGCCGGCGCCCGAGAACTTTGAAGTCGCCGAGGTCAGCCTGCCAGCGCCCGGCGCTGGCGAAGTGCTCGTCCGCAACACATGGATGTCGGTCGATCCCTATATGCGCGGCCGCATGTATGACCGTGAAAGCTATGTGCCGCCCTTTGCCATCGGCGCGGCGCTGCAGGGCGGTGCCATCGGCGAGGTCGTCGAATCGAACGCCGAGGGCTTCGCCAAGGGCGATCTCGTGTCGTCGATGTTCGGCTGGCGCGAAGGCTTTGTCGCGCCGGCGGGCGCGATCGAGAAGCTGACGCGCGTCGCCAATGTTCCCGACCAGGCCTATCTCGGCGTCCTCGGCATGCCGGGGCTGACCGGCTGGGCAGGGCTGCTCGAAATCGGCAAGCCCCAGGCCGGGCAGACGGTCTTCGTCTCGGGCGGCGCCGGCGCCGTCGGCTCGGTCGTCGCGCAGGTGGCGAAGCTCAAGGGCTGCACCGTCGTCGCCACCGCCGGCAGCGACGAGAAATGCGACTGGCTGCGCGCCCGCGGTGTCGATCACGCCATCAACTACCGCACCTGCGGCGACCTGCTTGCCGCGGTGCAGGCGGCGGCGCCCAAGGGCATCGATGTCTATTTCGACAATGTCGGCGGCGAGCATCTCGAAGTCGCCATCGAAGTGGCGCGGCCCTTCGCGCGGCTGGTCGAATGCGGCATGATCAGCGGTTACAACGACATGGCCGCGATGCCGGGGCCGCGCAACATCATCCAGGTGGTCGGCAAGTCGCTGACCATCCGCGGCTTCATCGTCATCGAATTCGGGCATCTGCGGCCGCAGTTCCTCGCCGAAATGACCGGCTGGATCGCCGACGGCAAGCTCGCCTGGGAGGAGACGGTGCTCGACGGCGTCGCCAAGGCACCCGACGCCTTCATCGGGCTGTTCAGCGGCGCCAATACCGGCAAGATGCTGGTGCGGCTTTAGTCGAAGGCCGCGCCAAGGTCGCGCTTGGCATGGAGGATGCGTTCGACGAACACATCCTCGCCATCGACCGAATAGGCGATAATCACGCGACGCCTAAAGGGGATAGTGCGCAGCCCTTCGCCCAGATCGCCGCGTGGCGTCCCGCGTCGCGGAAACTCGCTGAGCGAGGCGCATCGCACGTGGATATCGGCGATGTAGCGTTTGGCAATCGCTGGTCCCGCTTGGTCCGACAAATAATCATATATAGCCTTCAAGTCGGCAATTGCCGCCGGCAAGAGGGTAACCGTAAAGCTCAACCGTCCTGGCGCCGCGAAGCGATATAGGCGTACACTTCGGCAAAAGCCTGGTCGATCGGCACCGGCGGCCGCGGGTCGGCGCGGGCTTCGGCGACGGCGGCGCGGATGACCTCGTCAAAGGCGGCGTCCTCGCGGTCGAGCGCTTCGAGCCCGGCGCGGATGACCTCGCTGAGCGACTCATAACCACCCTCGCGTACCCGCGCCGCTGCGCGCTCGGCGAATTCGCCGAGGTCGACGGTAACGGTCTCTGCAACGCGGGTGGCCATAACGGCAATTTAGTCCCGGGGCGGACGCCGGTCAATTTGCCGGCGCGTCATGATCGGGACGATTCGGGGTCGCCCAGGGCGCGCCGAGATCCTCGAGCACCAGGTCGATCGCCTCGACCTCGACGCGCAGCGCGGTGCCGCCGGCGAAGGTCAGGGTGACGCCGCCATCATCGCCAGCCACTGCCAGCAGCGCCAACACCGCCTCAGCGTCGCCCGGCCAGCGCTGGTGGCGGACCCCGGTCACCGCCTCGATCCGCAGCGCCGCGCGCACCCGGCTGCCGCCGCCGGCTTCGTGGCGATAGCGGTTGACGATCAGCACCAGCCGCCGCCGGCGCCGGTCCCAGGCGATGTCGGGCGCCCGCAAGGTCGCGTCCTGCAGCAGCGCCGACAGCGGCGGCAGGTCGTCGGGCGATTGCCCGAGCAGGGTCAGGCGCTCGTCATCCATCGCGCCGCTCAGTCGTCCGAATGCCGCTCGATATCGGCGCCGACGGCCGACAGCTTCTCTTCCAGCCGCTCATAACCGCGATCGAGGTGATAGACGCGGCTCACCGTGGTTTCGCCCGACGCCGCCAGCCCGGCCAGCACCAGGCTCATCGAAGCGCGCAGGTCGGTCGCCACCACCGACGCACCGCGGAGCGCCGCAACGCCGTTGACCAGCACCGAGCGACCGCTGACGGTGATATCGGCCCCCATCCGCACCAGTTCGGGGACGTGGCGGAAGCGATTCTCGAAGATCGTCTCGGTGACGCGCGAGCTGCCCTTGGCGAGGGTCAGCATCGCCATCAGCTGCGCCTGCATGTCGGTGGCGAGGCCCGGATAGGGCGCCGTCTCGAGGTCGATGCCGGAGAGCGCGTCGCCGCTGGCGACCGCCAGGCCCTCTGGGGTGGCGGTAACTTCCACGCCCGCGGCGCGCAGGGCAGCGATGGTGGCGCCGAGGTCGGCTGCCTCGGCGCCGACCAGTTCGACCTTGCCGCCGGTGATCGCCGCGGCACAGGCATAGGAGCCGGCTTCGATCCGATCGGGCATCACCGTATAGGTGGCGCCGTGCAGGTCGCGCACCCCTTCGATCCGCAAGGTGTCGGTGCCGACGCCGTCGATCCGGGCGCCCATGGCAACCAGACATTTGCAAAGATCGATGATCTCGGGCTCGCGCGCGGCGTTTTCGAGGCAGGACGCCCCCCGCGCCAGCACGGCCGCCATCACCGCATTTTCGGTGGCGCCGACGCTGACCATAGGGAAACGATAGCGGCCGCCGCCGAGCCCGCCCTTCGCGGTCGCCTTGATATAGCCGGCCGCGACGTCGATGCTGGCGCCCAGCGCCTTCAGCGCCTCGAGGTGGAGGTCGATCGGCCGGCCACCGATGGCGTCGCCACCGGGCAGCCACACGGTCGCCTCGCCGGCGCGGGCGAGTAGCGGTCCGAGCACCAGAAACGAAGCGCGAATCTTCCTGACGATATCGAAGGGTGCCACGGTCGAGGTGATGCGGTTGGCACGGATCGTCATGACGCGGCCGAATTCATCGGGGCTGGTGCCCTCGATCGTCGTCGAGACGCCATGGTTGTTGAGCAGGTGGCCGAAGGTATCGATGTCGGCGAGGCGCGGCAAGTTCCGGAGCGTCAGCGGCTCGTCGGTGAGCAGCGCGCAGGGCATCAGGGTCAGCGCGGCGTTCTTGGCGCCGGAAATCGGGATGCGGCCGGATAGCGGCTTGCCGCCGCGAATGACGATCTTGTCCATCGCCGAGACTTAGCGTTGCCGCCGCCCCGCCGCCAGTCTCCGCCGGCAGCAATCGCTCGATGGGGCGCCGATCAATCGACGCTTTGCGGAAGGCCGCGCCGCCGCCGGAAAATCAGCGCCGCCGCGGCGACGCCAATGACGACCAATGCGCCATCGCCCGACGCGAGGCGGTCGCTCACCTCCGCCGCGAATGCCGTTGCCGGCCATAGCACGCCGAGTAGCCCTGTCATGCGCATGTTGACTGCCCGATTCTTGTTATTGCTGCGCTGCGGCAATCTAAGCACGAAACTGTGACAGTTTGATTGATTTCGCAAGATTTATCGCACGACGCATCGCGGCAGGTTCATCGGCCGCGAGTCGGCCCGGCCGCGGGACGGCGCAGCAGCGCCAGGGTATAGACGGCGAGCCCTGCCCAGATGCAGGCAAAAGCCAGCAGCCGCCACGGATCGAGCGCCTCGCCGAACAGGAACACCGCCTGCAGGAACACCATCGATGGCGCCAGATATTGCAGCAGGCCGAGTGTCGAGAGCGGCAACCGCCGCGCCGCCAGCCCGAACAGCAGCAGCGGCAGTGCCGTCAGCACGCCACCCGCGGCCAGCAGCGCCAGCAGCGCCGGCGGCTGCCCGAGCGGCCCGCCGGGCAGCCACAGCAGCCAGGCCACGGCGAAAGGCGCCAGCACCAGTGTTTCGACGAACAGCCCGGTGGCGGCATCGACCGCGGCGCGTTTGCGAATCAGGCCATAGGTGCCGAAGGACAGCGCCAGCGCCAGGCTGATCAGCGGCAGCTCGCCATGGCTGACCGTCTCGATGACGACGCCGAGCGCCGCCAGCGCGACGGCGACCTGCTGCGCCCGGCCGAGGCGCTCGCCGAGCAGGACGACGCCGAAGACGACGCTGACCAGCGGGTTGATGAAATAACCGAGCGACGTATCGAGGACATGGCCGCCCAGAATCGCCCAGGTGTAGACGAGCCAGTTGACGGCGATGCACAGCGAGCTCGCCAGCAGCAGCAGCACCAGCCGCGGGGTCGCCAGCGCCTCGCGCAGCCGCCGCCAGCCGCCGGCGAGCGTCGTCACCACCGCCATGACCGGCAACGACCAGACGATGCGATGCGCCAGCACCTCGCCGGCGGGGATGCCGGTCAGCAGCTTGAGATAGAGCGGCAGCAGGCCCCAGATCAGATAGGCGCCGCTGCCGGCGAGCAACCCCGCCCGGGCCGTCGCGGGGGCGTCGTTCACAGCCTGGGCAGCGTCACGCCGCGCTGGCCCATATATTTGCCGGCGCGGTCGGCATAGCTGACCTCGCAGGGTTCGTTGCCGGCCAGGAAGAGGAACTGGCAAGCGCCTTCATTGGCATAGACGCGTGCCGGCAACGGCGTCGTGTTGGAGAACTCCAGGGTGACATGCCCTTCCCAACCCGGCTCCAATGGTGTAACGTTCACGATGATACCACAGCGGGCATAGGTTGATTTGCCAAGACAGATGACCAGAACGTCACGTGGAATTCGGAAATACTCGACAGTCCTTGCCAAAGCGAAACTATTTGGTGGGATGATGCAGCATTCGGTCTTTCGGTCAACGAAACTTGCCGGGTTGAAATCCTTGGGGTCGACGATGGCGGAATCGACATTCGTGAAAATCTTGAACTCGTCGGCAACCCGCGCGTCATAGCCATAGGACGACAGGCCATAGCTGATGCAGCCGGCGCGCTGCTGACGTTCGACAAAGGGCTCGATCATGCCGCGGGTCGCGGCATCACGGATCCAACGATCGGAAAGGATTGGCATATGGGTCAATTCCATGAAGTTTCGGGGGCGGCGGAACCGGCGCGGCGCGGTGCCGTTGGCGGGGCAATGCTCTATAGCGAGACCGAAGCGCATATCGTCAACCTCGATCGCTGCGCGTCGCGCGACCTGCGTCGCGCCTATCTGGCATTGCTGCTCGCCGCCGAGCGCGCCGGTTTCGTGACGCTGCTACGCACGACCGACAGCGTTCATGAACTGCAGATCCGCGACCCCGGCCAGCGGCTGCTGTTCGCCGTCCAGGTGGCGCCCGAGGCGCTGATTTTCGAACTGCGCCGCCCGGCGCTCGACGCGCGCCCCGAACTCGCCGGCCAGGCGCAACTGCGCTTCGCCGGTCGCCTGTCGGGCAGCGCCGGCAGCGGCGCCATCGCGATTCGTCTGCTCGGCGAGCGCGATGCCGAGGATCTCGTCGACTGGCTGCTCGCCGGCGGCGTCACCACGCTCCGCGCCGCGGCGGAGCGCTGGTTCGGCTGAACCGTCCGGCGGTCGTCCGCGACGGCCTGTCAGTTCCGGCCATCTTGCCATCGCGCGCGTTTCGTCTGACATGGCCGCCATGTCCGCCCCCGACAATCCGATCGAGGACTTCCGCCAGGCCGTCGCCGCGGCGCTGCGTGCCCTTGGCCATGCCCCCGATGTCGAACTCGCCTATACCGCCGATCGCCCTGGCTGCTTCGGCGACCAGGCGCGCGTGCCCCAGCCGGGGCGGGCGCTGCCGCCCGAGCAGGTCGCCGAGGCGCGCGGCTGGGCGGACAGCTTCGCGCTGCGCCGCCGTCACCACGACGCCCGTCTGCACGGCCAGGACCAGCCCGAGGCGGGCGTCGCGCGCGATATCTGGAATGCCGTCGAACAGGCGCGAATCGAGGCCATCGGCTCGGCCGACATGGCGGGCGTCGCGCTGAACCTCGACCGGATGACCGAAACGCGGGTGCGCGCCGATCCCATCGTCCGCGCGCGTTCGGCGGCCGAAGTGCCGCTGGCGACTGCCCTCGGTCTGCTGGTCCGCGAGCGACTGACGGGCCAGGCGGTGCCGCGCGTCGCCGAAGCCGGCATCGACCTCATCCGCGCCGACATCGAGAACAAGGCGGGCGCGCATCTCGACGCGCTGACGAGCGCGGTCGGCGACCAGGCGGCCTTTGCGCAGCTGATGCGTCGCGTGCTGTCCGATCTCGGCCTCGGCGAGGACCCCGATTCGGAACCCGAACAGGGCGACGAGGAGGAGACGCCCGAGGAAAGCCCCGACTCGGCCGATGACAATGACGATTCGGAGCAGAGCGAGGGCGGCGACGAGCAGTCGACCGAGACGCGCTCCGAACAGTCGCAGGACGACAGCGAGGCGACCGAGCAGCGCGAAACCGAGATGGACACCGACATGGTGTCCGACGCCGAGTTGGGCGACGAGGGCCAAGAGGGCATGATGCCCTGGCGGCCCAATCTCGCCAATTCCGACCTGCCGCCCGACTTCGACTACAAGGCTTTCAGCCGCGCCCATGACGAGGTGGTGCCCGCCGAGGAGCTTTGCGATCCCGAGGAGCTGACGCGGCTGCGCGCCTATCTCGACCAGCAGCTCATTCCGCTGCAATCGGCGGTGACCAAGCTCGCCAACCGCCTGCAACGCCGGCTGATGGCGCAGCAGAACCGCAGCTGGGACTTCGACCAGGAGGAGGGCATCCTCGACGCGGCGCGCCTCGGCCGCATCGTCACCAACCCGACGCATGCGCTCAGCTACAAGGTCGAGCGCGATACCAAGTTCCGCGACACGGTGGTCACGCTGCTGATTGACAATTCGGGGTCGATGCGCGGCCGGCCGATCTCGATCGCGGCGATTTCGGCCGACATTCTGGCGCGCACCCTCGAACGCTGCGCCGTCAAGACCGAGATCCTCGGCTTCACCACCCGCGCCTGGAAGGGCGGCCAGGCGCGCGAGAAATGGCTCGCCGAAGGCCGCCCGGCCAAGCCCGGCCGCCTCAACGACCTGCGCCACATCGTCTACAAGGCCGCCGATGCACCCTGGCGGCGGGCGCGCAAGAACCTCGGGCTGATGATGCGCGAGGGGCTTTTGAAGGAAAACATCGACGGCGAAGCGCTGGTCTGGGCGCACGACCGGCTGATGGCGCGGCGCGAGGACCGCCGCATCCTGATGGTGATTTCCGACGGCGCGCCGGTCGATGATTCGACGCTCAGCGTCAACAGCGGCAACTACCTTGAGCGCCACCTCCGCCAGGTCATCCGGCTGATCGAGGGCAAGTCGCCCGTCGAGCTGATCGCCATCGGCATCGGCCATGACGTGACGCGCTATTATGCCCGCGCTGTCACCATCATGGACGCCGAGCAGCTGGGCGGGACGATCATCGACCAGCTGGCGGCATTGTTCGAGGACAAGCCGCTGAAGGCGCGGCGCTAGAGGTTGTCCGGGACCAGCGAAGTCCCCTGACCGCTCTTGCCGAGCGAAGTCGAGGCACGCTCCGGCGGTGCCTCGACTTCGCTCGGCATAAGCGGTGTTCAGCTTCCCCGTAAACAGGACGGACGCCAGCGACGGCGCCGCCGCTAATGCCAATTCAGCATTTCTTGCTGCCTTTGCCGATCTCATGGCCGATAACGGCGCCGCCGCCCGCCGCGAGCAGCGAGCCGCCGAGGCCGCCGCCGAGCAGCGCCGCGCCGACGCCAGCGCCGGCGGCACCGATCACCGTGCCGCGATTGGCGGCGCGCTTCTTGGCGGCGCGGCAGGCCTGCAGGCTGCGATAGGTCTTGCCCTGATATTCATAGCGCGTCGGCCGCGCATCGGCGGCGATCGGCGGCACCATCGCCACGGCGGCGGCAACGAAAAGCATGATGGCACGCATGATAGTCTCCCTCGAATTCCTCGCCCCGATAACGCACGGCCCCGATGAACCGTTGCTTTCTGACGGCTTCAGAACGAGTTCACCCTGGCGGGCCTATTCGGCCATTGTCGGCAATGGGGCTGGCGATACGGAGTTGATCCGATGCTCAAGATGACAATTGCCGCCGGCCTTGCCGCGCTGGCTGTCGCCGCTCCGGTCGCGGCGCAGGATTGGGACCGCGGCGGCGACGCCGGCTACAGCCGCGGCGATGACGGCTTCCGCGGCGACGGCTATCGCGGCCGCGGTGGGTATCGCGGCGACGACGGCGATCGCGGCGGCTATCGTGACCGCGCCGGCTATCGCTATCGCGGCGATGATCGCGGTTGGCGCGGCCAGGACCGCCCGGTCCGCTATGGCTATGGCGGCGGCTATTACGCGCCGCCCGCCGGCTATTATGCCCCGGGCTATGCTTACGGCGGCGGCTATGGCGTTCCCGTTGGTGGCTATTATGGCCGGCCGGGCTATGTCGGCCGCGGTTATGGCGGTGGCTATTATGGCCGTGGATACGACCGCTGCCGGTCGAGTGGCACCGGCGCCCTGGTTGGTGGCCTGCTCGGCGGCGTTATCGGCAATGGCGTCGCCGGCCGCGGCGATCGCGCCCTCGGCACCATCCTCGGTGCCGGCCTCGGCGCGGTGGCGGGCACCGCGGTCGAACGCGACCAGCGCTGCGGACGTTTCGATCGGCGCTGGTGAACGATCCGGCGCGGCTGAGGTCAGCCGCGCCGAATTGCCACCAGAAAGGCCTCGCCATAGGTGGCGAGCTTGCTGGCGCCGACCCCCGGCACGCGGCCGAGCTCGGCAAGGCTTTTCGGCCGCGCTGCTGCCATCGCCCGCAAGGTCGAATCGTGGAAGATGACATAGGGCGGCAGCGCCGCCGCCGCGGCGAGTTCGCGGCGCAGCGCGCGCAGCGCCTCGAACAGCGCGAGGTCGCCCGGCGCGACATCGGCGGTGGTCGCCGCGGCGCGTGCCTGGCGCGACTGGCGGGCGGCTTTCGGCAGCGCCTCGCGCAGCGCGATCGGCACCTCGCCCTTCAGGATCGGCCGCGCCGCCGGCCCGAGCTTCAGCCCGCCATGCTCGTCGCGAACCAGCGCCTCGGCGGCTTCGAGCTGGCGGGCGAGTGCCTTCCAGCCCTCGCCGTCGAGATCGCCGCCGATGCCGAATACCGACAGGCGGTCATGGCCGAACTTGACGACCTTCTCGGCCGGCTTGCCGGTCAGCACGTCGATGAGATGGCCGACGCCGAAGCGCTCGCCGGTGCGATAGACGGCGGAGAGCAGCTTGCGCGCCGCTTCGGTGGCGTCGCGCAAGGTCGGCGGCGCCAGGCAGTTGTCGCAATTGCCGCAAGGGCTGGCTTGCGTGTCGCCGAAATAGCTCAGCAGCGGCACGCGCCGGCAGCCGGCGGTTTCGAGAAAGGCGATCAGCGCGTTCAACCGCCGCGTTTCCTCGGCCTGGCGCCCGGGGTCGCTGCCTTCGGCGATGAAACCGCGCTGGCGGGCGATATCCTCGGCGCCCCAGATCAGATGGGCGACGGCGGGATCGCCATCGCGCCCGGCGCGGCCGGTTTCCTGATAATAGGCCTCGATCGATTTCGGCAGGCCGAGATGCGCGACGAAGCGGACGTCGGGCTTGTCGATGCCCATGCCGAAGGCGATCGTCGCCGCCATCACCATGTCTTCCGACGTGACGAAATCGGCCTGGTTGCGGGCGCGGGTGACGGGATCGAGCCCGGCATGATAGGCGCGGGCGTTGACGCCCTGTGCCGCCAGGCTGGCGGCGACCTTTTCGGTGGCGGCGCGCGTCGGCGCGTAGACGATTCCCGGCGCGCCGCCTTGCGCTGCGACGAAGGTCGTCAGTTGGCGCATGCCGTCCTGGCGCGGCGCGACTTCGTAGCGGATGTTGGGGCGATCGAAGCCGGCGACGACCATGCGGTCGCGGGCGATGCCCAATTGTTCGAGGATGTCGGCGCGGGTGGTGACATCGGCGGTGGCGGTCAGCGCGATGCGCGGCACCCCCGGCAGGTCGTCGCACAGGCCCTTGAGCTGGCGATATTCGGGGCGGAAATCATGCCCCCATTGGCTGACGCAATGCGCCTCGTCGATGGCAATGAGCGCGATTTCGGCGCGGGCGATCAGCGCGCGGAAGCCCGGCATGGCGGCGCGTTCGGGAGCGACATAGAGCAGGTCGAGGTCGTTGTCGCGCAGCGCGGCGATCGTCGCGTCGCTGTCGGTCGACTGGCTGTTGAGCGCGCCGGCGCGGACGCCATTGGCCCTGAGCGCGCGCACCTGATCGGCCATCAGCGCGATCAGCGGCGAAACGACCAGCCCGCAACCGGGGCGGACAAGTGCCGGGATCTGGTAGCACAGCGACTTGCCGGCGCCGGTCGGCATGATGGCGAGCACGTCGCGCCCGGCGCAGACATCATCGATGATGCCTTCCTGCAAGCCGCGGAAGGCGGGATAGCCGAAGACGCGGGTGAGGATTTCGCGGGGGCTGGCGGCGGCAGCCGACGCAGGGGAACTGGCCATGGCGCGCGGGCTTAGCCTGTCGCGGCGACAGGCGCTATCGGCGTTGTATTGACCAGCCGCAACGACCCCGTTAGCCGGAAAATTGGTGCCACGCCGGCACGGGGGACAGATGTGATCGGAGCGGCATTCGTCGCGGCCATGCTGCTTGGCGCCGCACCCGATGGCATCGTCGCGCCACCTGTGACGGTGGCGCCGGCCGGTTCCACGCCAACGGTGGCGACGCCAGCGGCGCCGGTCGTCGCCGACCCGCAGGCGACCTCGGCACCGGCGGTCGTCGAGGCCGCGCCACCGGTTCTGAAAGCGCTCACCCCGCTCATCATCGCCATCGACGCGACGATCACCAGCAAGACTGCCAAGATCGGCGAGCATTTTCCGATCTACCTTGCCGATTCGATCACCATCGATGGTGTCACTGTTCCGGCCGGCATTCGCGGCGAAGGCGAGGTCATTCACGCCGCCCCCGCGGGCGCCGCCGGCCGCGCCGGCGAGCTGACTCTGGCGGCGCGCTGGCTGCAATGGGGGGACGTGCGCATTCCGCTGCGCCGCCTGCGGCTGGGCGGCCATGGCACCAACAATCAGGGGGCCGCGCTGATCGCTGGCGCGGCGGTCGCGGGCGTACTGGCCTTTGTCGTGCAAGGTGGGTCGACCGTCGTCGCCGCCGGCACCCGCGCCGATGTCATCGTGGCAGCCGATGTGGCGCTGCCGAAACAGGGGGAATGACCATGCGACTGCTGATTGCCCTGGCCTTTGTCGCCAGCCTCGCTGCCCCGGCGCTTGCCGCCGACAAGGCGCCGATCGTTGTGCCGCCGCCGCCCGCCGGCAAGGGCCAGATCGTCTTCTATCGCACGGGCGGTTTCGCCGGATCGATGATCAGCTGCGCGATGAAGGAAGGCGAAACCAAGCTGTCGAGCCTGCCGCCGGGCAAATATTATGTCCATGTCACCGAGCCCGGCAAGCACAGCTACAGCGTGTCGAGCGAGGCCAAGGACGTGCTCAACGTCGAGATCGAGCCCGACGACACGCAATATTCGCGCTGCACCATCCGCATGGGGGTGATGGCCGGGCGGCCCAATCTGTCGCCGGCGACGATCGAGGAATGGAACACCCATTCGCCCAAGCTCAAGCCGGTTGAAGTCAAGGCGAAGTAACGCGCCACCCGTGCTCTGGGAGCGCCTGTTCGCCGGCGCCGTCGTCATCGCCGCGGCCGCCGCCGCCGGCAACGCCATGCTGCCCGACGGGCCGCCGGCGGTGGCGGCGCCGGCGGCACTTCGCCTCGATGCGGCGCCGCTGCCGCTCAACCCCGACGATCGCGCGCAGGATCGTGTCGGCGCGCTGCGCTTTGCCGGCGCCGTGCAGTTAAGCTCGCCCGATCGCTTGTTCGGCGGGTTGTCGGGGCTGCGCTGGCGCGACGATGGCTCGCTGGTCGCCGTTTCCGATACCGGCAATTGGCTGTCTTTCCGCCCCGTCGAGCGCGGCGGGCGGCTGGTCGGCGCCGAGGGCGGGCGAATCGCGGCGATCGTCATGGCCGACGGCCGGCCGGCGGCGACCAAGGCCGATGGCGACGCCGAAGCGCTCGAATGGACCGGCGGGGTCGCCGAAGTGTTTTTCGAGCAGGATCATCGCCTGCAACGCTATCGCGCCGCTGCAACCGGCGCGTTGCCCGACGGCGCGCCGACCGACGTTCGCCACGTCACGCCGACGATCGCCTGGCCGAGCAACGGCGGCGGCGAGGCTTTCGCGCGCCTCGATGCCGAGGCGGCGCTGGCGATCTCGGAACAGGGGCGCGGGCGCGATGGCCATCACGACGCGCTGCTGCTGACCGCCGCCGGCGCGACGCGGCTGGCGATCGCGCCGCCCAGGGGCTTCAGCCCGACCGATGCGGTGCTGCTCGATGCGAATCGCCTGCTGCTGCTGACGCGCCGCTTCGACGGCGTCAGTGTCGCGGCAAAGCTGGTGCTCGTCGATCTCGGCGCCTTGCAGGCGGCGCGGCGGGCGGGCGGCGTTCCCGCCGACCTGCTGTTGCCGAGCCGTGAACTCGCAACCCTGGCGCCACCACTGACGCTCGACAATATGGAGGGGCTGGCGCTGCGCCGCGAGGGCGGACGGGTGTTCCTCTACCTCGTTTCCGACGACAATCTGTCGCCGGCGCAGCGCACCCTGCTGATGAAGTTCGAGCTCGATCCTTAGGCAGGCTCGCGCCACATTGACCAGAACAACGGGCCATCGCGGTGGCGGAAGGTGCCGGTGACGCGAAAACCGAGCGCCTGATACAGCCCGACATTGCTCTCGGTCGCGGTTTCGAGCGCCGCCGGCAGGCCCGTCGCGTCGCACTCGGCAAGCCGCGCGCCGATGGCGCTGCCGCCATGGCCCTTGCCCTGCTGCCCCGGCGCGCAGCCGACGAATTGCAGATACCAGTGCGGCGGCGCCGGGTGATGCGCCTCAAGGGCGCTCTGCAGCGCCAGCGCGCGCGGCAGCGCCCGGCCGAAGGTGCCGACGAGCGCGGGCAAGGCGCCCAGCATGGCAAGCGGCGGCGTCGCCCAGGCGCCAGGGGCGCGCCACATCGCGACGGCGGCCGGCGTGCCGTCGCCCGCCAGGCTCAGGCTCCAGATCGCCGGATCGGCGTCGACGCGGGCGATCGTCGTGAACAGGCGGGGCAGGCGGCGGGCGCGGCGCGCCGGATCGGAAAACAGCCAGGTCATCGCCGGATCGTCGGCAAAGGCGTCGGCGAGGATGCGGATCACCGCCGGGCGGTCAGCCGGTGTCGCGGCGCGAACGGGGTGGCGGGGCATGGCGGCGTCGTCCCATGCGGCGCGCCCAAAAGCAAACGGCCCGGACGAGCCGGGCCGTCAACACATCAGCGGCGACGCCTCAGGCGGCGGGCGCGGCGAGCTTGCGGGCGATTTCGCGCTTCAGGCGGGCGGCGCGATCGCTGAGCTTGGTTTCGCTGGTCTTCAGCAGCCAATTGTCGAGCCCGCCGACATGTTCGACCGAGCGCAGGCCATTGGCCGAGACGCGCAGGCGCACCGAACGGCCGAGCGCGTCCGAGATCAACGTGACATTCTGCAGATTGGGCAGGAAGGTCCGCTTGGTCTTGTTGTTGGCGTGGGAAACATTGTTGCCAACGAGGCGACCCTTGGCGGTGAGCTCGCAAACGCGCGACATGAGGACAGGTCCTTGGGGTGGGAAGCCGGCACCGCCGGCGGCAAGCGCGGGCTGTTAGCCCAAGCCCCTACAAAGGTCAACGCCAAGGTCAACGGTCACGCCGCCAGCCAGGGCCAGATTGCCGGCACCAGCAATCCCAGGATCACCCCGGCAATCACGAACGCCAGCGCCGCCAGCCCGCCGGCGCGGGCGTCGCGGCGGGTCAGCCAGTCGGTGCCGACGATATGCGCCGCGACCCCCAGCGCCAGCGCCGGGCCGGCCCCTCGAAAGCCGAGGCGACGCAGCAGCGGCATCACCGTCAGCGCGCCAACAACGCCCGTCGTCACCGACATCGCCGCGGCGAGTTCGACCGGGCCGCCGACCTTCATCATGATCGCCACCGAAAAAGGTGTCGATACCGTCTTGGTGCTGACCGCGGCGGCGAGATCGGGGCCGAGCCCGAGCCAGCGCGCCATGACGATGGCGCTGGCGAGGCCGACGAGCGTGCCGCCGGTCACCGCCACCAGCACCGGCAGCGCCGAGCGCCGCAACAGCCCGGCATTGGCTTCGACGACGAGCGCCAGTGCCACCAGCGCCGGCCCCAGCAGCCAGCGCAGCGGCTGGGTCGCGGCGCTGAACCAGGCGAGCGGAATGCCGGTTGCGGCGAGCAGCAGCGCCGTGGCGATGGCGCCGGTCAGCACCGGGCTGGCCCAGGGCGGGTGGCCGAGGCGCCCCGACAGCGCACGGGCGCCGGCGAAGACCAGCAGCACCAGCGCCGAGGCGAGCAGCGCCGACCACAGCGCCACCATCACCGGCATCATGTTCGGCATGGTTCCCGCCATCACGAATCGCCGCCGCCGGCGAGGCGATAGAGCAGCGCCGTCGCCACCGCGGTCACCAGTGTCGTCGTCACCAGCAGCAGCACCAGCGGCAGCGCCGCATCGGCGATCAGCATGGCGCGCGCACCGAGCCCGACGAGCGCCGGCACCAGCAGCGCGCCCAGCCAGCGCAGCAGCAGCCGGCCGCCGTCGCGGCTCCACGCCAGGCGTTCGCCCAGCGTCAGCAGCAGCGCCAGATAGGCGGCAAGGCCGATGACGGCGCCCGGCACCGGCAGCGCCAGCGCCGCCGCCAGCCAGCGCCCGGCTTCGGCCAGCGCGATGCACAGCGCCACGCCGGGGGCGTGGCCTTGCAAGAACTTCCGTACGGCCATGCTTCCCCTTCGCGCCGGCGCGGGTTATGCCGCCGGCGCATGCCCTATTTCGCCATCCATTGTATCGACAAGCCCGATTCGGCTGATCTGCGCGCCGCGACGCGGCAGGCGCATCTTGCGCATATAAACAGCAAGGGCGACGACGTGCTGGTGGCGGGGCCACTGCTGCGCCCCGACGGCCGGGCGATGGGCAGCCTGCTGATCATCGCCTTCGACAATCGCGACGACGCCGTCGCCTTCGCCACCGCCGATCCGTACCATCAGGTCGGGCTGTTCGAGAGTCGGTCGGTGACGAACTGGCACAAGGTCATACCGGGCTGAGGCGCAGCGCCCCGGAGCGCTGGACCGGCGGCGATCGGACCTGATGTCGGCTACGATCGATTGTAACTTTGCCGTCGCTCATGCCGAGCGAAGTCGAGGCACGCCCCGGTGACGGTGGATGCCTCGACTTCGCTCGGCATGAGCGGATGGGGCATGTCGTCGGTAACAAGGCGACACTGACTACCCTAGCTCGACCCCCTGCGCCGCCGCTGCCGCCGACAGCGCGGCGCGCACGTCGCACCCCGGTGAATCGAGCCAGCCCTGCATCGCCTCGCTCAAGCGCCCCAGATCGGCCGAGCGCACCATCGCCTTGATCGGGCCGACGCCGGCGGGCGTGATCGACAGCCGCTCGACGCCGCACGCCATCAGCGCCAGCGCCTCCAGCGGCCGCCCGCCCATTTCGCCGCAAACCGTCACCGGCACCCGCGCCGCCCCGGCCTCGCGGCAAATGCGCCGGATGACGCGCAGGATGGCGGGCGACAGCCAGTCGTAGCGATCGGCGAGGCGCGGGTTGGCGCGGTCGGCGGCGAACAGGAACTGCGTCAGGTCGTTGGTGCCAACCGAAACAAAGTCGGTCATCGGCAGCAGCGAATCGAGCGCCTCGATCAGCGCCGGCACCTCGATCATCGCGCCATAGCGGATGTCGCTCGGCAGCGCCGCGCCGGCGCGGGCCAGTTGCTCGCGCTGCGCCTCGACGAGCGCTTTCGCCTCGGCGAACTCCCAGGGCTCACTGACCATCGGGAACATCACCGACAGGGTTCGCCCGGCGGCGGCCTGGAGCAGCGCGCGCGCCTGGACCTTCATCAGCCCGGTGCGCCCGAGCGCGAGGCGCAGTGCCCGCCAGCCCATCGCCGGATTCTCGTCCTCGGCGCCGTCCTTGTTCATGAGGTACGGCACCGCCTTGTCGCCGCCGATATCGACGGTGCGGAAGATGACCGGGCGGGTGCCGGCGGCGTCGAGCACCGAGCGGTAGAGCGCCTGCTGGCGCTCGCGGCGCGGCAGCGTCGCCGAAACGAGGAACTGGAATTCGGTGCGGAACAGCCCGATGCCATCGGCGCCGGTCAGATCAAGGGCGCGGGCGTCGCCGGCCAGCCCGGCGTTCATCATCACCTGGACATGGCGGCCGCAGCGGCTGACCGCCGGCAGGTCGCGGACCGCGGCGTATTTTTCGGCGCGGGCGGCGCGCAGCACCGTCATCGCCTCGAAGGACTTGATCATCGCCCCCTGCGGGCGGACGAAGAGCAGGCCATTGGCGCCATCGAGGATCAACTCGTCGCCGTCGCCGATGTCGGTGAACAGCCCGCGCACCCGGCCGAGCACGGGCACCCCCATGGCGCGCGCGACGATGGTGACATGCGCCGTCAGCGAGCCTTCCTCGAGCACGACGCCCTTGAGGAAGCGCTTGTCGTACTCGAGCAGCTCGGCGGGCCCCAAATTGCGCGCGATGAGGATGGTATCGGCGAGCAGCCCCAATTTGGCAGCGGTGCCGAGCTGCCCCGAAACGATGCGTAGCAGCCGGTTCGACAGATCGTCGAGATCGGCGAGGCGCTCGCGCAGGTAAGGGTCGGCGATCGAGCGCATGCGAGCGCGGGTGCGCGCCTGGACGCGCTCGACGGCGGCCTCGGCGGTCAGCCCGGTCTCGATCGCCTCGTTGATCCGCCGCACCCAGCCTTCATCATAGGCGAACATCTTGTAGGTTTCGAGGACGTCCTGATGCTCGCCGGCGGCCGAAAATTCGGCCTGGCCCATCATCGTGTCGATCTGCTCGCGCATGCGGCGAAAGGCGACGAACAGCCGGCCGCGCTCGACCTCGACATCGTCGGCAACGGTGTGCTCGACAACGACACGCGGCTGGTGAAAGACCGCGGCGCCGCGGCCGATGCCATCGACGAGCTTGAGGCCCTGCAGCCGCACCGGCCCCGATTGCGCGGCGCGGGCGCGCGCCGCCTGGGCGTCGTCGACAAGGCCGGCGCCGTGGATCAGCTCGGAAAGTACCATGGCGACGGTCTGCAGCGCCTCGATCTCGACCTCGTCATAGTCGCGCGGCTCGCGGTGCTGGACGGCGAGGACGCCGATCGCCGCCTCGCGCCGGACGATCGGCACGCCGGCGAAGCTGTGGAAATCCTCCTCGCCGGTTTCGGGGCGGAAGACGAAGTCGGGATGGGCGCGCGCCTCGGCGAGATTGAGCGGCTCGCGGCCCGCGGCGATGACGCCGACAAGGCCCTGGCCCATGGCGAGGCGGGTGACATGGACGGCGCTCTGGGCGAGGCCCTGGGTGGCGAAGAGTTCGAGGACGCCGTCGCGCAGCAGATAGATCGACGCGACCTCGCTGGTCAGTTCCTCGGCGACGATGCGGACGACCTGCGCCAGCTTGGCTTCGACGCCCGTTTTCGCCGCCATCACTTCATGGAGGCGGCGGAGGATCTCGCGGGCGGCGGAAGCAGCGGCCATCGGCTCAGGCGGCGACCGCTGGCGTCACGGGACGCGGCGCGAGCGCTGCCTCGGCCTCGGCGACGAGCTCGGCGATGATCTCGGCGACGGGCTGCTCGCGGGTCACCATGCCGACCGACTGCCCGGCCATCAGGCTGCCGGTTTCGACATCGCCCTCGACGACAGCGCGACGCAGCGCGCCGGCCCAATAATGCTCGATGGCAAGCTGGCCGGTGGCGAGGTCGATCTCGCCGCGATCGACCGCCGCGGCGACCTCGCGTTGCTTGGCGTTGAAGGCATCCGAGCCGGCATTCTTCAGCGCCCGCACCGGGATCACCGGCAGCCGCGGATCGATCTGCACGCTGGCGATGGCATCGCGAGCACTGGCGCGAAAGAAGGCCTTTTTGAAGTTGGGGTGAGCCACCGATTCGGCCGACGCCGCGAAGCGCGTGCCGAGTTGCACCCCGCTCGCCCCCATATCGAGAAAGGCCGCGATCGCCGAACCGCGGCCGATGCCGCCGGCGACGAACACCGGCACGTCCGTGACGACGGGCAGGATTTCCTGCGCCAGCACGGTGAGGCTGACCGGGCCGATATGGCCGCCGGCCTCCGAGCCTTCGATGACGATGGCATCGACGCCGGAACGCACCAGCTTCTTCGCCAGCGCCGCGGTCGGCGCGAAGCACATCAGCCTGGCGCCGAAGGCCTTGATCGCGGCGATGGCGGCGCCCGACGGCAGCCCGCCGGCGAGGACGACATGGCCGACCTGGTGGCGGGCGCAGACGGCGATGAGGTCGTCCATCGCCGGGTGCAGGGTGATCAGATTGACGCCGAAGGGCTTGTCGGTGAGGGCGCGCGTCGCGGCGATCTCGGCGTCGAGCAGGTCGGGGGTCATCGACCCGCAGGCGATGACGCCGAAGCCGCCGGCGTTGGAGATGGCGCTGACGAGATGGCGTTCGCTGACCCAGGTCATTGCGCCGGCCATGATGGCGTGGCGGGTGCCGAGAAAGGCGCGGCCTCTGGCGGAGAGGGCGTCGAGGCTCAAAGCACGTCCTCCGCCTCGGCCGGCGCTTCGCCGTCGAGGCCATAGGCGGTATGCAGCACCCGCACCGCGAGCTCGACATATTCCTGGGCGATCAGCACGCTGACCTTGATCTCGGAGGTGGTGATCGCCTGGATGTTGATGCCGCGATCGGCGAGCGCGCGGAACATCGTCGCGGCCACCCCGGCATGGCTCTTCATGCCGACGCCGACGACCGAGACCTTGGCAACATTGGCGTCGGGGATGATCCGGGCATAGCCGATGCCGGCGCGCGCCTTGTCGAGGACGTCGAGCGACAGCGGCAGTTGCGCGCGCGGTACGGTGAAGGTGACGTCGGTGGTGCCCTCGCCCTTGTCGATATTCTGGACGATCATGTCGACGTTGATGTTGGCGTCGGCCAAGGGCCCGAAGATCATCGCGACGACGCCGGGCTTGTCGGGCACGCCGACGAGCGTCACCTTGGCCTCGTTCTTGTCGTACGCCACGCCGGCGATCAGCTCGCGCTCCATTTCCTCATCCTCTCCGACGACCAGCGTCCCGGGCGCGTCCGAAAAACTCGACAGCACCTGAAGGCGCACCGCTTCCTTCATGGCAAGCTCGACCGAGCGCGTCTGCAAGACCTTGGCGCCAACCGAGGCAAGTTCGAGCATTTCCTCATAGGTGATCCGCGCGAGCTTGCGAGCGCGCGGCACGATGCGCGGGTCGGTGGTATAGACGCCGTCGACGTCGGTGTAGATGTCGCAGCGATCGGCCTTCAAGGCCGCCGCCAGCGCCACCGCCGACGTGTCCGAACCGCCGCGGCCGAGCGTCGTCACCCGGCCGCTGTCGGCAAGCCCCTGGAAGCCCGGGACGACGGCGACCTCGCCGCGGTCCATGGCGGCGAGGATGCCGGCGGTGTCGATCGCCTCGATGCGCGCGACGCTGTGCGCGTCGGAGGTGCGCACCGGCAGCTGCCAGCCGAGCCACGACCGCGCCGGCACCCCGGCGGCCTGCAGCGCGATCGCCAGCAGCCCGGCGGTGATCTGCTCACCGGCGGCGACGACGACGTCATATTCGCGGGGGTCGGCGAGCGGCGAGGCCTCCCGGCAGAAATTGACCAGGCGATCGGTCTCGCCGGCCATCGCCGAAACGACGACGGCGACGCGGTCGCCCGCATCGACGGCGCGCTTGACCCGCGCCGCGACGGCGCGGATGCGCTCGGTGCCGGCCATCGAGGTGCCGCCGAATTTCATGACGATCAGGGCCATGGCCGAAACAAGCGTCCTTCGCGCCGCGCGCCGCCCCTGCAGGGTTGCGCAGCCTGTGCAACAATGTCCCATCTTTCGGTGGGGGCTGCGCGCCTGATAGGAAGGCGACCTAGCCTTGGCAAGGAAGCCGGGCTTGTCGACATGAGAGACGAAATGAGCGCAGCCGCCAGTATCGCCCCCGCGGAAGCGGCGTTTTTCGGCAGACTCGCCGCGGACTGGTGGAATCCGAAGGGGTCGTCGGCGATGCTGCACCGGGTGACGCCGCTGCGCAGCACATTGCTGCGCGATGCCGCCTGCGAACGTTTCGGCCGCGATGTGCGGGCGCGCCGGCCGCTCGCCGGGCTGACCGCGCTCGATATCGGCTGCGGCGCCGGGCTGATGACCGAACCGCTGGCGCGGATGGGGGCCGAGGTGACGGGGATCGATGCGGCGCCCGAGAATATCGCGGCGGCAGAGGCGCATGCCGCCGCCGGCGGGCTGGCGATCGGCTATCGCGCGCTGTCGGTCGAGGAACTCGCCGCCGAGGGCGTGAGCGCCGACATCGTCACCTGTTTCGAAGTCGTCGAGCATGTCGCCGATCGCGACAGCTTCTTCGCCGCGCTGGCGCGGCTGGTGCGTCCGGGCGGGCTGGTGGTGATGTCGACCCCCAACCGCACGCCGCTGAGCTGGGCGGTGCTGATCGCCGGCGCCGAATATCTGGCGCGCGCCATTCCGCGCGGCGCGCATGACTGGCAGAAGTTCATGACTCCGGCCGAGCTGACCGCGGCGCTGGCGGCGGTCGGCATCGAGGTCACCGCGACCCGGGGCCTTGGCTGGCGCCCGGATCGCAGCTTTCACCTCGGTGACGACATGGCGGTGAACTATTTCCTCACCGCTGTGCCGAACGCGAGTTAGTACCAGAGGCCGCGGATGGCGCGCAGGACAAAGCCATCGCCGACGCGGATCAGCAGGACATCCGGGCCGACGCGCACCCAGCGCGTCCCCGGGAAGGGCCGGCTCAGCTGGTAGCGGCCCCAGTCGTTGATCCAGTAGCGCTCGGCGATATAGGGCCGGGGGATGGCATAGCCGACGGCATAGGGGCGATAGCCGTAACCGCGCGGGTGGTAATAGCCGGCATCGCGATAGCGGCGGCCTTCCCAGCGCCAGTCACGGCGATTGTCGAACCGGGCGTCACGACGGTCGTCACGCCAGTCGCGGCGGTCGTCACGGCGGTCATCGCGCCAGTCACGGCGGTCATCGCGGCGGTCATCACGCCATTCGCGACGGTCGTCGCGGCGCCAGTCCTGCGCCGCGGCAGGGGCGGCGAGGCTGGTGGCGAGGGTCAGGCCGGCAAGCGCGGCCAGGATGAATTTCTGCATCTTGCAACTCCCTTCAATACCGCCCGATTGCGGGGCGTGACCCGGGATATGCCGATTCGCCACTGAACGACTTCTGAGTGGCTTCGTTACCCGGGGTTCATGATCCAACGCAGCACCCCGGCAAGGGCTGCCAGCGCCAGCACCGCCGCCATCGGCGAGCCGCGACGCAGCAGCAGCGAGGCGGCGAGCGCGATGGCCGCGGCGAAAAGGTCGGGGGCACCATGCGGCACCCACAAGGTCAGCGGGCCGATCGCCTCGGTGGTGACGCGCGCGAAGAGCACGTGCAGCGCGAACCACAGCCCCAGGCTGGCGACGACGCCGACCACCGCCGCCGTCACCCCGGCAAGCGCGCGGGCCAGCAGCGGCGCCGCCAGCAGGCGATCGAACTGCGGCGCGAGGCCGAGGACCAGCACGAAACTCGGCACGAAGGTCAGCCACAGTACCAGCGCCATGCCGATGGCGGCGCCGGCGCCGGGGCCCCACGGCCCGGCGATGCGGTGCCCGGCGAGGCCGCCGACGAACTGATAGGTCAGCACCAGCGGGCCGGGCGTCGTCTCGGCGAGCGCCAGCCCGTCGACGATCTCGGCCGGCGTCACCCAGCCATGCGCTGCCGCCGCGCCCTGGGCGACATAGGCGAGGCCGGCATAGGCGCCGCCGAAGCTCGCCGTCGCCAGCTGCGCGAAGAAATTGCCGAGGTCGACCAGCTCATGCGCCGGCCCCAGCCACGCCGCCAGCGCGCCGAGCGGCGCCAGCCACAGCGCGCTGCCAGCCGCCAGTACGCCGGCGGTGCGCGACCAGGGTGGGTGCCGCGCCAACGCCGGGGCGGCCTTGGGCGCCTCGCGGCCGCGCCAGGCGCCTATCGCCGCCGCCAGCGCCACCACCAGCGGAAATGGCAGGCCGAAACCGACCAGCAGCACGAAGGCCAGCCCCGCCAGTCCCCAGGCCAGCCGCGTCTTCAGCGCCTTGCCGGCGACGCGGAGCAGCGCCTGCGCCACCACCGCGACGACCGCCGCCTGAACGCCGCCGAACAGCGCCTGCACCGGCGCCAGCCGCCCGAAAGCGAGATAGATCGCCACCAGCGCCGCCATCACCGCGGCGCCCGGCAACAGGAACAGCAACCCTGCCGCGATGCCGCCCCACGCCCCGCGCAGTCGCCAGCCGCACCAGGTGGCGAGCTGCTGCGCTTCGGGCCCCGGCAGCAGCATGCAGAAGTTGAGCGCGCCGAGGAACTCCGCCTCCTCGAACCAGCGGCGCTTGTCGATCAGCTCGCGGTGCATGGTGGCGATCTGGCCGGCGGGGCCGCCGAAGCTGAGCACGCCGACGGTCCAGAAGGCGCTGAGGAAGTCGGCAACGCTCGGCGCGGGCGCTGCCTCGACGTTTCCGTCAGCTTTCCCGATCGGCGCGCCCTGTGCCATGATCCGCAAAACTCCACCCGCGAGGTAGGTTATGCCACAGCCGCTGCACGGAATCCATCACAGCGCCTATCGCTGCCGCGACGCCGAGGAAACCCGCGCCTTCTACGAGGACCTGCTCGGCCTGCCGCTCCAGGGCCTGGTCATCGAGGAAAAGGAACCCGGCAGCGGTAAGCGCAACCCCTTCGTCCATATCTTCTTCGGCCTCGGCGACGGCCGCTACATCGCCTTTTTCGATGCCCCCGGCAGCGCCGCGCCCGAGAAGTTCGAACTCGCCCATGGCTTCGATCGCCATGTCGCCTTCGAAGCCGGCGACGAGGCGACCTTGCTCGAATGGCGCGACAAGCTGAACGCCGCCGGGGTGCCGTGCTTCGGGCCGATCGACCATGGCTTCGTCAAATCGGTCTATTTCAGCGATCCCAACGGCCTGCCGCTCGAAATCACCACGCGCCTGCCGCGCCACGACGAGATCATGGCCGAGGAACTCGCCGCCCATCGCGCGCAGCTCGCCGACTGGACCGCCGCCAAGCAGCGGGACGCCGCGGCTTGACCGGCTATGCGCGCATCCCGCTGCTGATCGGCTGGCGCGAGCCCGTCGGCCTGCGCGACACCTATGGCGGCGTCGATGGCGTCGTCGCCCTCCAGGCGCATCACCTCAAGCCCGAAACGCCGTCGGACACGCTCGTCGTCTTCATGCACCCGATGGGCATCATGCATTATCTGCCGCTGCCCGGCGCGCTGGCGGCGGCCGGCGTCCATGTGCTGACGGCGGTCTCGCGCTACCCCAACAACGACAGCGCGCTGATCATGGAAAAGGTCGCGATCGACCTCGGCAAATGGGTGGCGCACGCGCGCGAAAAGCTCGGCTATGCCCGGGTCATCCTCGCCGGCTGGTCGGGGGGCGGCAGCCTCGCGCTCTTCTACCAAGCCGAGGCCGAGAACCCGCAGGTGACGGCCACCCCCGCCGGCGACCCGCCCGATCTGACGCAGGCGGCACTGCCGCGCGCCGATGGCGTCATGCTGCTCGCGGCGCACGTCAGCCGGGCGCACACGCTGACCGAATGGCTCGATCCGTCGGTGACCGACGAAGCCGATCCGACACGCCGCGACCCGGCGTGGAACCTCTATGATCCCGCCTGCCCGCAGCCGCCCTATGGCGACGATTTCCTCGCCGAATTTCGCGCCCGGCAGATCGCCCGGTCGGACCGGATCACCGCCTGGGCCGAAGCGACGCTCGCCGACCTCAAGGCGCGCGACGGCGAACATGCCGAGCGCGCCTTTGTCGTCCATGGCACCATGGCCGATCCGCGCTGGCTCGACCCCGCCGTCGATCCCAACGACCGCACGCCCGGCCGCTGCTATCTCGGCGATCCGCGGTTGATCAACGATTCCCCCGGCGGCCTGGCGCGCTTCACGACCTTGCGGTCATGGCTCAGCCAGTGGAGCCGCAAGAGCCACGCCGACGGCATCGCCTGCGGCCCGCGGATTTCGGTGCCGGTATTGGTCGTCGGCAATTCCGCCGACGACGCCTGCACGCCGAGCCACACCATGCGGCTCCATGAGGCGGTGAAACACGTGCCGCGTCGCCTCCACATCGTCGCCGGCGCGACCCATTATTACGCTTTCCAGCCCGACAAGCTCGCCGAGGCGGTGGCGACCGTCACCGCCTGGCTTGCCGAGACCCGGGGGGCATAGGTTCAGGCGGTGACCGGCCCCGCCTTGCGGCGTGCCGCGACGCCGACGAGGCCGAAGCCAAGCACCAGCAGCGCCCAGCTTGCCGGCTCGGGGACTTCGGCGATGGTGACATTGTCGAGGATCGCGCCGAATTCGTCGTTGTTGAGGCTGCGGAACTGGATGTTGGCGAACTCGCCGCCGGCGGTGAAGCGGTAGCGATTGGCTTCGTAAAGCATGTTGGTCGGCGTGTTCTGGCCGGTGACGGTATAGCTGTAGAGCTGGGCGCCACCGCCGGTGGCCGAGACGATCATCCGCGAGGTGAAGGGTCGCGGCTGGGGATCATTGGGGTCGCTCGAAAGGTCGAAACGGATCTCATAGGCGCGCCCGGCGGTGAAGCCGCCGATGCGCTGGGTGATGCCACCCGAGCTGGTGGTCGTCAGCTTGACGGCGCGGCTGCCGTCGGAAGCATCGACATAGCTGCTGTCGAGATAATCGACGCCGTCGGCAAGGATCGTCCAACCCGGCAGCGACGTCGTATCGTCGGTGGCGAGCGTCGCGATGCCCGACGGGCCGATGGCGACGCCGGTTTCGAAGCTGCCATTGAGCACGGTAACAGCCTGGGCTTGGGTTGCGACCAGCAGCGCCAGGGTCGAGGCGATTGAGATACGCATGAAGGCCTCCTCGTGGTTCGCCTGCGGGCGCAGGCGCTCCTGCTGCAATGCACAATGCGTGCCAGACAGGTGTCACGATGGGGGCAGGCGTCGTTGCGGGTTTCGACTTTCTTAGGGTTGTAAATCAGGGCTTACAGTCGTGGTTAAGGCGAATTCACCAAGATTCATGTTACGCAACCATTGGTCGGTATGAAGTGGCTGCCCGGAATGAAGACCGAGCTAGTGACAGCGCCTCTGCCATAATGAACGATCCGATAGAAACATTCACTGTCTATAAAAATCGCGCGACCACTTCGCGGTAGGATCGCGAAACCTTCACCTGGGTATTGGACTGCAGCACCAGGAAGCATTCACCGTTGGTATGCGGCTTGACGCTCTTGATATTGTCCAGGTTGACGATGGTCGAGCGGTGAATGCGCTGGAACTTGCGCGGGTCGAGACGCTTTTCGAGGTCCTTCATGGTCTCGCGCAGGATCAGCGTCTGGTCGGCGGTATAGATGCACATATAGTCGCCGGCAGCGTCGATACGTTCGATATCGTTGACGTCGACGCGGAAGATCTGGCCGCGATCCTTGATGTTGAGGATCTTCTCGAAACGATTGGCGGCGGGTTCGCCATCGCCGACCATATCCTCGGGCACCGCGTCGGGCGCCACTTCCGACAGGATCTCCTTCAGCCGCTCGGTATCGACGCTGCTGCGCCGCTCGGCGAGACGCTGGCGGACGCGGTCGACGGTGGTGGCGAGGCGGTCCTCGTCGACGGGCTTCATCAGATAATCGACCGCCTGCGCCTCAAAGGCTTTCAGCGCATGTTCGCCATAGGCGGTGACGAAGACGAACAGCGGCGGCTCGATATCGGCGAGGCCGGCGACCACCGAGAAACCGTCGAAACCCGGCATCTGGATATCGAGGAAGACGAGATCGGGCTTCAGTGTCTTGATGGCGCGGATCGCCTCGCGGCCGTTGGCGCAGCGCTCGACGATCTCGATATCGTCGAAGGCGGCCAGCCGCAGTTCGAGGCCCTGGATGGCGAGGCGTTCGTCGTCGACGATGATGGTGCGAATGGGCATAGGGCTTCCTAGGGTGCCGCGCCTTCGCGCAGCGGTGGTGCCCCCACGAGATTGTCGGAACGCGGGTCGGGACGCTCGTTCGAACGGCCATCGCCGCCCATGGCTCCCGGCCCGGCATTCTCGGTCTGATATGGAATGTCGATCAGCACGATCAAGCCGTGCGGAACATTGTCCGCCAATTCAAAGCGATGGTCGACACCATAGCCCTGGCGCAGGCGGTCGCGGATGTTGGCGAGGCCGACCTGGGTGCCCGCCGCGGTCTCGGCCGCCTGGGCGGTGCCGGCAAGGCCCGGCCCGGTATCGGCGATGGTGATGACCAGCCGCGCCCCCATGCGGCGCGCGTCGATGACGATGTCGGCGCCGTCCTCGGAAGGCGTCACGGCATATTTGATGGCGTTCTCGACGATCGGCTGGAGCAGCAGCGACGGCAGCCGCGCCTCCATCACATCGGGGGCGATGTCGAAGCGCGTGCGCAGGCGATCCTCGAAGCGGGTGCGTTCGATATCGAGATAGAGCTTCAGCGCCTCGGCTTCCTGGGCGATCGTCGCCAGCCCCTCGCGCTCGCCGACGAGGCTGTAGCGCAGGAAGGAGGCCAGCCGGCTGAGCATGGCATTGGCGCGCTCGGTCTGCTTCAGCAGCACCAGCGTCGAGATCGAGTTGAGCGTGTTGAACAGGAAATGCGGGTTGAGCTGGTAGCGCAGCATTTCGAGCTGGGCGCTGTTGGCCTGGCGCGCGACGCTGAGCATCCGCTCTGACTGTTCGGCGAGCAGAAGATAATAGTTGATGCCGTAATAAAGCCCCGTCCAGGCGCCGAGCACCGAGAAGTCGAGCAGGATGGCGCCGAGGAACTCGATGCCCTGCGGCTGCCAGCCGGGCTGGTAGAAGGTGGCGTGCGCCCAGACCTCGAGGATCGAGAACACCGCCGAGGCGCCGCCGAGGATGATCAGGGTCAGCGTCCAGGTGTAGATCGGCCGCATGACGATGATCCGGCGATAGGCCGCCGCCATCAGCAGCGACAGCGAGAAGCCGGTGGCGGTGACGACGATCGCCGGCAGGATGAAGGCGACCCCCATCGAATTGGCCAGCCCCGACAGCGCGCGCAGCAGCAGATAGGCGATCCAGCCGCCGCCCTGGAGCAGCCAGAAGGCGCGGTTCTTGTCGGCGAAAAAGCTCTGGGAGCGGAGATCCTCGAACATCTGGCGCCACCCTAGCCGATTTCGCCGGCGTCTTCATAGGCAGCCGTTTTCCGCTGGCGCCTTTGCGCCGGGGGGTGACAAGCGCCCCACCGCCGGCCTAACCGCAAGGCATGGGACTTTCCGCCGACCAGCTGCGCGCCGGGCTCGACCAGATCGCCGCCGCCGAGCCGCGCATCGCCGCGGCGATCGCGCGCATCGGCTACCCCGAGCCGCGTATCCGTGACCGCGGCGCGGCGACGCTGATGCGGGCGATCGTCGGCCAGCAGGTCAGCATCAAGGCGGCGGCGAGCATCTATGCCCGGCTGGAGGCGGCGTGCGGCGGTGACATGGGCGACCATGCGGCGATCCTGGCGACGCCGGTCGAGGCGCTGCGCGGCGCCGGGCTGTCGGGAATGAAGGCCGCCTATGTCCATGGCCTCGCCGCCGCCATCGCTGGCGGCCTCGACTTCGGCGCGCTGCCCGAAGATGACGAGGCGGCGCTGGTGACGCTGACCGCGGTCAAGGGCATCGGCCGCTGGTCGGCGGAAATCTATTTGCTGTTCGCCGAAGGCCGCCCCGACATCTTCCCGGCGGGGGATCTTGCGGTACAGCTGGAACTCGGCCGCATCCTCGAGCTTGAAAAGCGCCCGACCGAAAAGGCGGCGCGGCTGCTCGCCGAGCCTTTCCGCCCGCACCGCGGCGCGCTGGCGGTGTTCCTCTGGCACCATTACAACACGACGGTGATCTGAGGCGCATGATTGCCGAGATCGTCTCCAGCGCCAATCCGACCTTCAAGCTGCTGAAGAGCCTCGCCGACAAGAAGGGCCGCCGCGAGCATGGCCTGTTCCTTGCCGAAGGCCTGCGCGTCTGCACCGAGGCGCTGCAATCGGGGGTGGTGCCGCGGTACCTGATCTTCGCCGCCGATGCCGAGGCGCATCCGCTGACGCAGGCGCTGATCGCCGCGACGGTGGCGGCGCGCGGGCTCGCCATTCGCTCGACGCGCGACCTGCTGCACCGGCTGACGGGCAAGGACAATCCGCAAGCCGTTGCCGCCGCCTATGCCATCCCCGACACCTCGCTGGCGCGGATCGACCGCGCGACGGCGCCGCTCTGGGTGGTGGTCGAAGGCCTCAAGGACCCGGGCAATTTCGGCACGATGCTGCGCACCTGCGACGCCGTCGGCGCCGGCGGGGTGATCCTGCTCGACCAGTCGTGCGACCCCTTCAGCCTCGAAGCGACACGGGCGAGCATGGGGGCGCTGTTCACCCGCGCCGTCGCCCGCGCCCCCGCCGCCGATTTCTTCACCTGGCTGCGCGCCGGGGAGGGGACTCTGGTCGGCGCGGCGCTCGGCGGCGCGACGATCGACTATCGCGCGCATCGTTTCACGGCGCCGACCTTCCTGTTCCTGGGCAACGAGCAATCGGGTCTGCCAGCGGAATACGCCGCCGCCTGCGACGCGCTGGTCAAGCTGCCGATGCACGGTACTGCCGACAGCCTCAACGTCGCGGTGGCGACCGCGGTGCTGCTCTATCGCGGGCTCGATCAGCTGGAGCCGCTGGCGGCGCCAAGTCGGTGATTCAGTTTTGCCGTAGTTGCCCATGTGGAGCGACGGCGGGGTCCAATTGTGCTGCAAAATCCATGGCGTCATGCAGAAGACGCACCACCGCCACGATCTCGCCAACGACGCGATAGACAATGACGTGACGCGGTTTCCGTACGGTGTCAGCCGCGATACGGCGACGACTGTTGCGGATATGGTAGAGCCGCAAGCCATCGCCCAGTTCGGGGGCAGCGCGGCTTCCCGGCCGCTCCGACGCCGCGGCAAGGTCGTCAAATGCCGCACCGATAAGGGAAGCGTAGCGGCGCCGTGCCGCCACCCCGAAGTTGATCGCGCTTGTCGACAATAGCTCGGCCAGATCGGCTTGCGCCCGTTCCGACAAGCGTATCTGCTTCATCCGTGCGCCGGCCCCGCTTCGACCAAGCCCTGCAGGTAGGTATTGAGCGCTTCACTCGAGTCGAAGTCGATGTAGCGACCATTGTCGAGATCGGCGACGCCTTCGGCCACCGCCGCACGCAACGCCGCCAGCTTGGCAGCGTGCTCGGACTGGTCGCGTTCGAGCAGTGCCAGCCCGGCGCGGACCACCTCGCTGGCGTTGCCGAAGCGGCCGGTGCGGACATTGTCCTCGATGAAACTGTCGTAGTGTCCGGTCAGGCTGATGTTGCGTGTCGGCATCGGCGATCCTTCCGCAGGGAATTTACGGCGATTGGCAATAGATGGCAACCGCGCCAAGGCATTGACAGCCGCGCCGACGACCCGCCAGCATGCGCGCGACAAGAGGACTCCACCATGCGCCTGCTCGCCATCGCCGCTGCCCTGCTGCTCGCCGCGCCGGGGGTCGCCGCGCCGCTGAAAGCCCTGGTCGGCGGCCGGCTGATCGACGGCAACGGTGGCCCGCCGATCGCCAACAGCGTCATCCTCATCGACGGCGAGCGCGTCACCGCGGTCGGCAGCGTCGGCAGCCTCGCCGTCCCCGCCGGCGCCGAGGTGATCTCGACCGACGGCATGGACGTGCTCCCCGGCCTCTGGGACATGCACGTCCATCTGATGATCGACGGCCACGCCGACTACACCCATTGGGACAAGACTTACCCTTCGCGTTTCGGCAACGAGATCATGCCCGCCGGCGCTGTCCAGCTGCTGCTCGCCGGCGTCACCAGCGCGCGCGACCTCGGCGGGCCGCTCGCCGAATCGATCGCGGTGCGTGATGCCGTCGCCGCCGGGCGCCTGCCGGGGCCGCGCCTCTATGTCTCGGGGCCGTTCCTGCAGAAGGCGCCCTATCCGGGGACCGAAGCCTTTCGCTGGGGCGTCGCCAACCCCGAGGACGGCCGCGCCAAGGTCCGCAAGCTGAAAGCCGCCGGGGTCGATGTCATCAAGCTCGTCGACCAGGACGAGGTCGGCGAGGCCGCCACCCGCGCCATCGTCGAGGAGGCGCACAAGCTCGGGCTGAAGGTCGTCGCGCACAGCCATCTGCCCGAGGAGATCCGCATCGGGCTCAGGACCGGCGTCGACAATTTCGAACACACCGGCCTCGGCGCCGCGCCGCGCTACCCCGACGACATCATGGTACTGCTCGAAGCCCGCGCCGCCGAGGGGCGGGTGCGCGGCAGCCCGCTCTATTGGACGCCGACGATCAGCGGCCTCTACAAGCACGCCGAATTCATCGCCAACCCCGAGAAGCTCGACGACCCCTGCTGGCAGCGCGGCCTCAAGCCCGATACCGTCGCCGATATCCGCGCCAGCCTCGCTCACCCCGACCAGCTCGACTACAACCAGCTGACGCCCAAGCGCAAACCGACCCTCGACACCAAATTCGCCCAGCTGCGCAAGGCCGGCGCCATATTGATGATCGGCACCGACAGCGGCATCCCGGCGACCTTTCACTGCCAATCGACCTGGAACGAGCTCGACGTCTGGGTCAACCGGCTCGGCGTGCCGGCGATGGAAGCGATCCAGGCGGCGACCTATTGGCCGGCGAAGTTCCTCGGCCGCGAAAAGGAAAGCGGCACCATCGTCGCCGGCCATTACGCCGATATCATCGCGGTGCGCGGCGATGTGCTGGCCAACATCGGCCTGTTGCAGACGGTGCCCTTCGTGATGAAGGGCGGCACTGTTTACAAGCGCGACGGCGCGGCGGTCGAGGCGGCGCTGGCGCCGAAGTAACAGACAGAAAAGCGGCCTCCGGCGGGAAGGGGCTGAGCCCCTTCACCCGCTTTTGTTGGTGCCGACCTCGCATGGCAAAGAAACGGCGCAATCGAAAGTGGGTCAAGGGACTCAGCCCCCTGCCGGGAGCCCGCCGCCGGCGGCACTTCAGGCCACCCAGCCCTGCAGGCCGTCCTCGCGCACCACCACCCGGCCCTCCTCGCCCACCGGCGAGCGTTCGGTCGAGAGCAGCGCCGCGACCAGCGCCGCATCCGCCATGTCGATCTTGGCGAAGACCCGCGCCGCATCGGGGGCGCGGCCGATGATGCTGCCATAGGCCGGCGCGCCGTCGCGATCGAAGACGATGCTGAAGGTCTCGATCCGCGCCGGACCGGCGTAATCGAGCGCCAGCCCCGGCACATCGTCGCGCGCGTCCTCGGCGGCATCCTGGACGTTCATCGGCAGCATCAGCCCGGCGGGGTCGCCCGCCTCGCTGCCGACGACCAGCGCGTGATGCTTGGTGACATAGCCGCCCTGGCCATAGAGCAGCGCCGCCGCCGCCGGCGCCTCGCGCAGCGCCGCGACCATCGAGCAGGCGGCGTGGAGCATGTAGCAATTGAGCCCGGTGCCGGCGAAGCTGAGCCCGCCCGTCACCGTAAAGGGCATGTCCGCGGGCAGGCCGAGGGTGCGCCGCGCCATCTTGGGCACCGTCGGGAAGCAGGAATAGAGCTCGACCTTGGCAAAGCCATCGGGCGCGATCCGCATCGCCTGGCCGAGCACGGCATCCTGCGCCACCGAATGGACATATTGGTCACGGCGCAGATAATCCATCGGCTCGGCCGCCGCCCCGCCGCCATGGACATGCACCATCGCCCAGTCGGGGATCCCCCGCGCGCGCGCTTCGGCAAGGCTGGTCAGGATCACCGCCGCCGCCATGTTGACGGTGTTGTTGGCGACCATCCGCTTGGTATAGGGCCAGGCGATGATGCGGTTGTCGGGGGTCGGCGTCGCGATCTCGTCGGGCGCGAAGGCGCGGCGGCCCCAGGCATGGGGGTTGGCGGCGGCGGCTTCCGAGAAGCGCGCCCAGGCCTTTGCCGACTCCTGCGTCGCCTGCGCCGGTGTCAGGCGCCACGCTGCGGTCGTCGCATTTTCGTAGAAGGGATAGATGTGCGCCGGCTGGGCGAGCCCGTGGCGGATCGCCATTTCCGTCACATGATCGGAAGGGATGATCGGGTTCTCGGGTTTCGCCGCCGGCGGCGTCCATGGCAGTTCGATTCCCGCCGCCTTGGCCTTGCCCACGGCGTGCAGCGCTTCGCCGCCGGTCACCACCGCGACGATCGAATCGCCGTTCATGATCCGCAGCGCCGCCTCGTGCAGCCGCGTTGTCGGCGTCTCGCCGCCGACCTGGCCATAGACGGCGCGCGCCGGGGTGATGCCGACGCGGTCGGCGAGCCGCTGCGCCACCCGGTCATAGCGCCATGACACGAGGTTGATGACATCGAGGCTGTCGACCCGTGCCGTCCAGCCACCGCCGGCATCGGCATCGGCGGCGGCGACCGCGGCCGCCATCAGCGCCAGCGGTTCGAGCGCCTGCCCCGGATCGGCGGGGCGGTCGACGATCTCGCCGACGCCGATGATGACGGGCGTGCGATCGGCTGGCAGCATGGCATTTCCCCTTAAAGGCTCTCGACGCCGCCTATCGCAGCGAGGCTTAAGCGAAAACCTCTCGATATGCGCCACCTTGCGCGCGCGTCCGCGCTGCGGAACAAGGCGCCACAAGGGGACCTGCGATGCACTTTCCGATCGATACCGTCCGCGCCGCCTTTCCGGCGCTGGCGTTCACCGACGACGGGCGCCCGCGCCACTATTTCGACGCGCCGGCGGGCAGCCAGGTGGCGGGCCGAGTGATCGACGCGATGCGCGACGCGATGCTCCACGCCTGCGCCAATGACGGCGGCGCCTTCCGCACCTCGCACGCCGCCGGCGCCATTGTCGATGCCAGCCTCGCCGGCGCCGCCGCCTTCTACCATTGCGCGCCCGACGAGATCGTCTTTGGCCTCAACACGACCTCGCTGTTCTTCCAGTTCGCCGGGCTCTTGAGCCGCGACTGGCGCGCCGGCGACAATATCCTGCTCACCCGCATGGACCACGACGCCAATGTCTCGCCCTGGCTGCAGGCCGCCGAGGCCAAGGGCGTCGCGGTCCGCTGGCTCGAATGGGATCGCGACAGCTTCGAGTTCCGCTACGAGACGCTGGGCGAGCTAGTCGACGGCCGCACCCGGCTGGTGGCGGTCGGCCAGGCGAGCAACTTCCTCGGCACCTTGAACGATGTCGCGCGCGTCTGCGCCGCGGCGCGGGCGGTCGGCGCGGTGAGCGTCGTCGATGCGGTGCAATCGGCGCCGCACCTTGCCATCGACGTTGCGGCGATTGGCTGCGACCTGCTGTCGGCATCGGCGTATAAATTCTTCGGGCCACATGCGGCGGTGCTCTTCGTCTCCCGCGCGTTGCAGGCGCGGATGCCAGTGCAGAAGGTCCGCCCCTCGGCCAATGTCATGCCGACCCGCCTCGCCCCCGGCACGCCGAGCTTCGAGGCGCAGGCGGGCTGCCTCGCCGCCTTCGAACATTATGCCTGGCTCGGCGAAGTCGCCGGCGGCGCCGCGGCGGACGCACCGCTGCGGACGCGGATCGTTGCGGGCTGTGAGGCAATCGTCGCCTATGAAACCGATCTGATGCGCCAGTTCCTCGCCGGGCTGGCGACGGTCAAGGGGGTCACCCTCCACGGCATCGGCAACGCCAACCGCCTGGAAGCGCGCGTGCCGACCTTCACTTTCACGCTTGCCGGGCACGACAGCAGCGCCGTCGCGGCAGCGCTGGCGGCGCGCAACATCTTCGCCTGGGACGGCTATTATTACGCTTGGGAGCCCGCCGGCGTGCTGGGGCTGCGTGATGGCCCGGGTGCGGTGCGGGTCGGGTTGAGTCACTATAACAGTGCTGAGGAAGTCGATGCGCTGGTGGCGGCACTGGCGGAGATTGCCGGCGCCTAGCAGCCAGGAAAAACCGAACCCCGCTCGTGCCGAGCGAAGTCGAGGCACATGGCGAGCGTGCCTCGACCCCGCTCGGCACGAGCGGAGCGGCTCGGAAGTGAACGCCACAGCCGCTGGCTTTCGGACCAGCCGACGCTTGCCGCCGCGGGCACCGCCTGGCACCAGGTGGCGTGCAGCGCGCCTATGTCTCTCTTGCCGGCGAGGACTTCGCCGTTACGCCCGATGACGCGCTGCTCGGGGCCTTGGCGCGCCATCTGCCGTTTGCCGTCGAGCCGGCGCAGCGCGCCGCCTGGCTGTTCGAAATCACCCATCTGAAAGCGATCGCGGCGGCACTGCCGACCGCGCAGTGCTTCCTCGAATTCGCCATCCCGCGCATGGGCCGCCGCGCCGATGCGATCATCGTCCATGCCGGGCTGGTGTTCGTGCTCGAATACAAGGTCGGCGAGCGCGACTTCGCCCGCCACGCAATCGAGCAGGTCCATGGCTATGCCCTCGACCTCAAGAATTTCCATCGCACCAGCCATGACAAGGCGATCGTGCCAATCCTGATCGCCAGCAATGCCCCGCCCCAGCAATTGGGCCTCGGCTTTTCGCAAGCCGATCGCGTCCACGCGCCGCTCTGCCTGGCGCCGGGCGACCTGTTGCCGACGATCCAGCGCATGGCCGCACTGTCCGACCATCGCCCCTTCGACGCCGCTGCTTGGGCCGAAGGTGCCTACCAACCAACGCCGACAATCATCGAAGCCGCCGAGGCGCTCTATCGCGGGCATGACGTCGCCGAGATCTCGCGCTCGGAGGCAGGCGTCGAGAATCTGACGCGCACCGCTGCCGCCATCGAAACGCTGGTGGCGCAGACCAAAGCCCGCGGTGGGAAGGCGATCGCCTTCGTCACCGGCGTTCCCGGCGCCGGCAAGACCCTGGCCGGGCTGAACCTCGCCTGTGGCCGCATGGCGCGCGACATCGGCGAGGACGCGACCTTCCTGTCGGGCAATGGCCCGCTCGTCGAGGTGCTGCGCGAGGCGCTGAAACGCGACAACCGCCGCCAGGAGCGCGAGCGGCAGGGCAGCGACGCGGCGCATCTCGCCGGGCGGTCGCCCGACAAGTTCATCCAGAATGTCCATCATTTCCGCGACGAGTATGTCGATGCTGGCCGCGTGCCTTCGGAGCATGTCGTCGTCTTCGACGAAGCCCAGCGCGCCTGGGATCGCGCCATGACCAGCGATTTCATGCGCCGCAAGCGCGGGCTCGCCGACTTCGACCAGTCGGAGCCCGGCTTCCTGCTCTCGGTCATGGACCGCCGCGCCGATTGGTGCGTCGTCGTCGCGCTGATCGGCGAGGGCCAGGAAATCAACCGCGGTGAGGCCGGCGTCGCCGAATGGGTGCGCGCCCTGCAGGCCGATCTGCCGCATTGGCAGGTCGCGCTGCCGCCGCACCTGCTCGCCGAGGCAACGAGCCTCGACGCCGGGCTGCGCTGGCACCTCGGCCGACGCGGCGCGGTTACCGACGATGCGCTGCACCTTGCCTGGTCGGTGCGGTCGTTCCGCGCCGACAGTGTTTCGCGCTTCGTCGCGGCGCTGCTCGGCGAGGACAGCGCCGCCGCGGCGGCGGCGCGGCCCGATCCGGCGCTGTTTCCGATCTTTCGCACCCGCCGCCTCGCCGACGCACGCGTCTGGCTGCGCGCCCGGCGGCGGGCCGGCGAGCGCTCAGGGCTGTTGGCGACGTCGAAGGCGCTGCGCCTCAAGCCCGAGGGCCTCTACGTCAAGGCACCCATCGATGTCTGTGAATGGTTTCTGGGGCCGAGCGACGACGTCCGGTCATCGAGCGCGCTTGAGGATGCGGCGAGCGAATTTGCCGTCCAGGGGCTCGAACTCGACTGGACGGGCGTTGCGTGGGACCTCAACTTCCGCCGCGACGCGCGCTGGCAGGCACGCGAGTTTCGCGGCACGCGCTGGACCAACATCCGCGAGGACGACGGTGATCTCGGCCGCGCCGACTATGTCCGCAATGCCTATCGCGTGCTGCTGACGCGCGCGCGTCAGGGCATGGTGATCTTCGTGCCGCGTGGCGACGCCGAGGACGCGACACGACCGCCGGCGGACTATGACGCAATCGACGCCTGGCTGGCGGAATGCGGAATTCCTGTCCTACACGCCGACGATCCGCTATTGCCGCAGGCAGCTCTTTGACATCGCGAATGGATTTTTGCAGCCCGCACCGCTTCGGCGCTGGCCATACCGCTGGCGAACTGCCCGCTGCGCCACCCGAAAGTCAGCCCGATTGGCGCACTACAAGAGCGCCAGCGCCTGACCTTCCGGGACTTTCGTCCCTTCCCGCCGCCGTCAGCGCTCGTCGCGGACCGGCGCGGCCACGCCCATCTCGGCGATCATCGCCGCGGTCACCGCGTCCTTGTAGCGATTGCCGTAATTGCCGCGGACATAATTGATGACATCAGCGATCTGCTGGTCGCTGAGGTTGCCGCGGAACCAGGGCATCGCCCCCTTGCCGCCGGTGACGACCAGGATCGGATAGCCGGAAACGGCGAGGTTGCGGTTACCGGCGAGCGCTGGAATACGACCGGCGCCGACGCCGCCCTGGGCATTGGCCATGTGGCAGGCCTGGCAGACATTCCGATAGACTTCGGCGCCCGGGTGCGGCGCCGGCCCGGCATCTAGCGGCGGTTTGGCGGCAAGCGCCGGGGTGGCGGCGAGCAGGGCGATGAGCAGGGTCTTCATCTTCACGCCTCCAGCGCGCGCTTGTGCAGCCGGGTGATGGCATCGAGCGACGACAGCAGCGCCCCCTCCATCCAGCAGCCGATGTAGGAGGCGTGCTCGCCCGCCAGCACCAGCCGATTATCGACCGCGACAAGCGTCTGATAATGTTCCTTGCGCGTCGCTTCGTTCCATTGCGCGCAGCAGCCGAGCGTAAAGGGCGAGCGGCTCCACGCCACCGCGGCGCCGCCGAGGAACTGCTCCTTGTAGCGCCCGGGGTGCAGCACCGAGCCCATTTCGAGCGCCGTCGCAATGCGTTCCTCAGGGCTCATCCCGGCGAATTTGTACGACGCCGGGCCGAACGTATAGGCGCCGAGCAGCACCGCTGGGCCAGCGCTGTGCATGCCGCTGCTCGGGTAGGAGACCATCGAGATCTCGCGATCGGTGAAGCTGATGCCGCCATAGATCGCCTCGTCGTCCTCCCAGAAGCGACTGCGCATCTCGAGGCCGACCTTGACCGAATTCGAATAGGGCACCGCGGCGATCGCCGCGAGCATGCCGGGCGAGGCGTCGACCTCGATCTGCGAAAGAATGCCGAGCGGAATGGTGCAGACGCAATAATCGGCCTTGGCGGTGTTGACCGCGCCGCTGGCGACATCGCTGTAGGTGACGGTGACGGCGCCGCCGCTCTGGTCGATCTTCGTCACCTTGGCGCCGAAGCGGACTTTGCCGGCAACCTGGCGGCCAAAGGCCTTGCCGATCATCCCCATGCCGCCGACCGGTTGGAACATCGTCGTCTGGTGCTGGTTTTCCATGTGCATCGCGATGAGCTCGGCGATGCCCGAATCGAGCAGGTCGCTGAGCGCGAAGGGCTGCGAGGCGATCGGCGCGCCATCGACACCGCCGCCGGCCGGCCGATCATAGCCGCGCCGCCGCGATGACCGCAGCCCCTTCACATAGCGCATGTCCTTGTCGAGCAGGCCCCAGCGGCGCAGCGCTTCCTTCAGCCGGTCGCGATCCTCGGCGCGCAGCGTGCTGTCGAGGCCCTTGTTGTCGATCGCCTTGCCGAGCAGTTCGGCGACATTGCCGTCCCAATCGGCGGCGAGCTCGCGATAGCGCTGCGGCTTGCCGCCAAAGGCCAGGCTGTCGTGGACGAGCGCCTGGTGGTTGAGCTGGATGAAGGGTTCGAGCGCGACGCCGAAGGCCTTGCAATAATGCAGCAGCGTGCGGTGGTGATAGGGAATGCGCCAGGGGCCGGGGTTCAAGTAATTGCCCGGAGCGAAGCCGATCTTCTGGGTGGCGCCGCCCAATTCGGTATAGGTATCGCCGCCATAGAGCGACCAGTTCCGGCCGCCGGGGCGATTGTTGTATTCGAGGATCTCGACCTTGTAGCCGGCCTTGGCGAGCTCATAGGCGGCGAGCATGCCGGCAAGGCCCGCGCCGAGCACCAGCACCGAAGCGCCAGGGCGGGCGCCGGAGAGGTTCGGCGGCCCGGCGAACTGGGTCTCCCTGGCGTGCCCCATGGCTTCCATGGCCTGGTAGAGCAGCGCGGCGCCGCCCATCACGCCGATGGCGTGGAGCAGTTCCCGCCGCGTCGGCGCATGCCTGCCTTTGTCGATCAACCCCTTGTCCCCCGCGTCGCCGCTGTCGTGACGCCAGTTGTGCATCGCAACAACAGCATTGTGGCGCTGGCGCCAGGATACGGCAATGGGGCAATCGCGGCGGTTTTCGGCAATTTGCAGGCGTTTTGTGCGGGAAGGCGGCAAGAAACTGTCGAAGTGCGGCGCGGTGGCGCAGTCAGTTGGCGGCCTGGCCGATCAGAACACCGGCTCGTGGATGCCGCACTCGCTCTTGTCCCAACCGCGCCAACGCCCGGCGCGCGGGTCTTCGCCGGGCTGGACCTGGCTGGTGCAGGGCACGCAGCCGATCGACGGATAGCCCTGGGCCTCGAGCGGGTGGCGCGGCAGGCAGGTTTCCGCGAAGCGTGCTTCGATCATCGCCTTCGACCAATCGGCGAGCGGGTTGATCTTCAGCCGGCCCTCATCGAGCTCGAAGCGCGGCAGCGCGGCGCGCGTCGCGCTCTGGAAGCCCTTGCGACCCGAAATCCAGGCGTCGAAGGGGGCGAGCGCGCGGCGCAACGGTTCGACCTTGCGCAGGTCGCAGCAGCCATCGGGGTCGTAGCTCCAGCGCAGCGAGGTCGCGTCCTTGGCGGCGAGCAGGCGCGGATCGGGGCGGTATTCGCGCAGATCGGTCAGGCCGAGCTGTTCGGCGAGGGCGTCGCGATAGGCGAGCGTTTCGCCGAAGATTTTCTGCGTGTTGATGAAAATGACCGGCACGTCCTTGTCGATGCCAGCGACAAGATCGAGCAGTACTGCCGATTCGCTGCCGAAGGACGAGACGGCCGCAACCCGGCCCTTGAGCTCACCGCCGAGCAGGTCGGCAAGCATCGCCGCGGTGGATACGCCGGCATAGCGAGCGGTCAGTCGCGCGACATCGGCGAGCGTGAACGCCGCCGCCGTGTCGATAGTATCGTGGGGGCGCGCGAGGCTAGCCATGCCGCAGCGCCCAGACGGGGGGGCGGCCGTCCGACGACTTCATATAGACATGAGGAAAGCGATCGAGCGTCGCCGCGACAGTGCCGGGATCGAGCGGCGCGTTGGGGGCGAAGCTGTCGAAACCGACGCGGCGCATGAAGCCCAGTTGATCGACGAGCACGTCGCCGGCGGCGCGGATTTCGCCGCTGAAGCCGGCTTCGCGCAGGATGCGCGCCGCGGAATAACCGCGGCCATCGCGGAACTTCGGGAAGGCGACCTCGATCAGCTTGAGGCGACCGAAATGCGGGATCAGCGCCCGCGCGTCGTCGCCCGGTTCGAGGCGGACGGCGGCGAAATTGCCGCCGGCCAGGAAATCGGCCAGCGGCGCGATCGGGCTTTCGAAGGGCGCGTCGTCGCGCAGGCGCAGCCGCGCCGGGGCGTCGTCGAGCGCTGGCGTCGGCGCGCCGGCGACGGCCTGCTGGTCCTGATTATCCATGGTGGTCGCTTCCTTCCGGCAACCGTGCGGTCACCTTCAATTCGAAATCAAAGCCGTAGAGCCAGGTGACGCCGACGGCGGTCAGCGTCGGATAGGGCGCCGGACCCCAGAATTCGTCGCGGACCTTGCCGAACACACGCAGCTGCGCTTGCGGATCGACGATGAAGACAGTGAAATCGACGACATCGCCGAAGTCGCACCCCGCCGCCGCCAGGACAGCGTTCAGATTCTGGAAGGCGAGGCGCAGCTGGGCCTCGGGGTCGGGCTCCGGGCTGCCATCCTCGCGGCTGCCGACCTGGCCGGAAATAAACAGGAAGCCCCCCGATGCCACCGCCGCCGAATAGCGGTTGCGGGTGTAGAGGTCCTGCCGCCCGGCGGGCAAGATGGCGACGCGCTCAGCCATAGACCGCTGCCTTGAAGGGCGCTGGGCCGAGGCGGCGATAGGTGTCGAGGAAGCGCTCGTCGGGGGCGGCGCGGGCGGAGCGGTAGAAGGCGATCAGTCTGTCGACCGCCGCGACGATGCCGTTCTCGTCAAAGCCGGGGCCGAGGATCTTGGCCAGCGACGCATCTTCGGCGCCCGAGCCGCCGAGCAGGAGCTGATAGGCTTCCTCGCCCTTCTTGTCGACGCCGAGGATGCCGATATGGCCGGCGTGGTGGTGGCCGCAGCCGTTGATGCAGCCCGAAACCTTGATCTTCAACTCGCCGATGTCGCGCTGTTCGGCGATGTCGTTCTCGAACTTGGCGGCGATCTTCTGGGCGATCGGAATCGAGCGGGCATTGGCCAGGGTGCAATAATCCATGCCAGGGCAGGCGATGATGTCGGTGACCAGATCGAGGTTGGGGGTCGCGAGGTCGACCGCCTCCAGCGCCTGCCAGACGGCGTAAAGGTCCGATTTCCTGACATGCGCCAGCACGAGGTTCTGGCTGTGGGTGACGCGGATTTCGTCCTGGGCATAGCGTTCGGCAAGATCGGCGATGACGTCCATCTGCGCCGAGGAGGCGTCGCCGGGGATGCCGGCGCGCGGCTTCAGGCTGATCGTCGCGATGGCATAGCCGGGGGCCTTGTGGGGGTGGACATTCTGTTCGACCCATAGGCGGAAATCGGGATCGCTGAGGTCAAGATCGTCGTTCGCCGCCGGATCGAAGGCCGGTGGGGCGAACTGGGCGATGATCCGGTCATATTCGGCTTGCGGCGCATCAAGGCCGAGCGGTTCGAGCAGCGCCCATTCGGCTTCGACCTGGCGGGTGAACTCTTCGATGCCGAGCTCGGTGACAAGGATCTTGATCCGCGCCTTGTAGATGTTGTCGCGGCGGCCGTAGCGATTGTAAACGCGCAGGATCGCTTCCGAATAGCTGAGGAACTGCCCGACCGGGATCCAGTCGCGCACCACCTGGCCGAGGATCGGGGTGCGGCCCATGCCGCCGCCGACATAGACGCGGAAGCCGAGGTCGCCAGCGTCATTGCGGCGCAGCTGCAGGCCGATGTCGTGGAGCTGGATGGCGGCGCGGTCGGTGTCGCTGGCGATGACGGCGATCTTGAACTTGCGCGGCAGGAAGCTGAATTCGGGATGCAAGGTCGACCATTGCCGCAGCAGCTCGGCATAGGGGCGCGGGTCGGCGACCTCATCGGCGGCGGCGCCGGCAAACTGGTCCGACGAAATGTTGCGGATGCAATTGCCGCTGGTCTGGAAGGCGTGCATCTCGACCTTCGACAGATCGTCGAGCAAATCGGCAAACTGTTCCAGCTTGATCCAGTTGTACTGGATGTTCTGGCGCGTGGTGAAATGGCCATAATCGCGGTCGTACTTGCGCGCGATATGCGCCAGCATCCGCATCTGGGTGCCGCTGAGCGTGCCATAGGGGATGGCGACGCGCAGCATATAGGCGTGCAGCTGGAGATAGAGTCCGTTCATCAGCCGCAGCGGCTTGAACTGGTCCTCGGTGATCTCATTGCGCAGCCGGCGCGCCACCTGGTCCTTGAACTCGGCGACGCGGGCGTCGACGATGGCCTGGTCGTACTGGTCATAGCGGTACATCAGATGACTTCCCTTAAATCACTTCAACGCTAAGGCTGCCGCGGGCGAGGTCGGCGCGGACGCTGGGGCCCGAGGCGCGAACCCGCTCGCGGGTGGTGGTGGGAACAAAGGCGCCGGGTTCGCCGGTCACGTCGATCAGCACGGGATCGTTGATGCGCTCCTCGGCGACAAGGCGGGCGACCAAAGCCTCGCCTTCATCACCGATGGCGACGGCGTCGGCGATGCGAGGGCTCCAGTCGCTGCCGTTCCACCACAGGACATCGCCGGTTTCGAGGCGGTTGCCGGTCAGGACACGGGGCATATGGGGGCTTTCTTACTCCCCTCGCGCTTGCGGGAGGGGCTGGGGGAGGGAATGAGAGAAAGTTGGGCGGATTCGGTCCAGGCGGCACTGCCCTCCCCCAGCCGCTGGCGCTGCGCGCCGTCTTCGACTCCCCGCAAGCGGGAGGGGGGCAGGGCGGTCACATCGCCGACGACGATCAGCGCCGGGGAGACAATGCCCTCGCGCGCCACCAACCCGCCGAGATCGGCGAGCAGGCTGCGGACGATGCGCATGCCGGGCAGGGTCGCGCGTTCGATGACCGCGATCGGCGTATCGGGCGCCAGGCCGTCCGCCATCAGCTTTTCGGCGATTCGCTCGGCGCCGGCGATTCCCATGTAGATCACCAATGTCCGGCCCTTGCCCGCCAACCCCGCCCAATCCTGGTCGGCAAGGCCGCGGCATTCGCCGGCGACGAAACTGACGATCGAGGCATGGTCGCGGTGGGTCAGCGGCAGCAGATTGGCGGCGGCGGCGCCCTGCGCGGCGGAAATACCGGGCACGACCTCGACGGCGACGCCGGCGGCGATACAGGCATCGACCTCCTCGCCGCCACGGCCGAAGATGAAGGGATCGCCGCCCTTCAGCCGCACGACATTGTGGCCGGCGCGCGCCTCGGCGACGAGCAGCGCGCCGATCTCGGCCTGTTGCATGGTGTGGCGATCGCGGCGCTTGGCGACCGAAACCAACCGCGCCCCCGCCGGCGCCAGCGCCAGCACCTCGGCACTGACCAGGCCGTCATGGACAACGACCTCGGCCGCGGCGAGCGCCCGCGCCGCGCGCAGGGTCAGCAGGTCGGCGGCACCTGGCCCGGCGCCGACAAGGACGACGCGGCCAAGGCTTGTGGGGGACGGGCTTGCCATGCCGCTGACCTAGGGCGCCCATGCCGGCTTCGCGACACAGCGATTCTTGGGATCAGCCAAGCACCGATCGCCTAGTCACATGCTAGGCGATAGATGGCGCACGCTTCCCCCGTTGCGCCGTTCCGGCCGCCGTCGACGTCGCGATCGCACCTGGCACCGCGGCTCGCAAAGTCCGGAAAGTCAGCCCTTCGCGCTCGGCAGAATGCGAATTCGGGCTGACTTTCGAGGCCGACCGCCGCCCGTCATCGCCGGGCGCTGCCCCGCGCGGCACGAGCGCGCGGGCCCTCGCCAGGTCGCCCCGCGCAACCTCGCCGCAATTCACCCTGTCAAACAGCCGGGCGACCATGCCAGATTCGGCGCGTGTAGGACAGAGCGGGGGCCGGCGCCGGAAAATCCTCCGGCGCCGGCCATCCCGGCGTTCAGCCGAAGGTGCGCTGCCACCAGCCCTTGCGCGGCGGCGCCGCGGGCTCGGCGGGATCGTTGGCGGCGGGCGCGCCTGCGTCGTCGGACGTTGCGTCGCCGGACGTTGCCTCGCCGGCACCGGTCTCGGCTGCCGCTGCCGGCGCGACGGCTGCGGCGACGGCCTCGGGTGCGGCAGCAGCCGCCACCTCGCTGTCGGCGCTCGTCGCCTTGGCGCGCCGCGGCCGCTTCGGCTTGGCGGCTGCTTCGGGCGCGGCTTCGACCGCCACCGCCTCCGGCGCCGGTGCGGCTTCGGCCTCGGCAGCGGCCTTGCGCCGGCGCTTCGGCTTCGGTGCGTCCTCGACAGCCGGTACCTCGGCGACGACCGGCGCGGCGGGCGCCACTTCGGCAACGCTGGCCGCGGGCTCGGCATCGGCCGGATCGGCCTTGCGCCGGCGCGGGCGGCGCGCCTTGGGCGCGGCGTCGTCGGTCGCGGGGCGGGCGTCGCTGGCGATTACGGCTGCCGCGCTGGCGGTTACGGCGATATCGGCCGGTGCCATGTCCGCGGTGTCGCTGGCGGCGGTGTCGCTGGCGTCGGCAGCCGGTGCCGTCTCGCCGCCGCCCGGCGTCACGCCGTCGCGATCGCGCTTGCCGCGGCGGCCGCGACGCCGGCGCTTGCGCTTCTCGCGCGGCTCGGCGCCGGAATTCGCCTCGGCGTCGCTCGCGGCGTCGGCCTCGTCGTCGGCGGCGTCATCGTGATCGATGGCGTCCACCGTGGCGACGCTCGCCGCCGGCACGAAGTCGGCTGCGTCGGCGTCTTCCTCTGCGTCGCCGGCACTTTCCTGGGTCGCTTCGGCGCCCTCGGCGTCATCGCGCCCGCCACGCCGGCGCCGCCGGCGCTTGCCGCGACCGGCGCCGCCGCGGTCGCCGCCACGCTCGGCGCGCTCGTCGCCGGCCTCGTCATCGCCATCATCATCGGCGGCGTTGCCGTCCTCGTCATCCTCGATCCGCACCGGCGCCGGCAGCGGCCGCATCTCGATGCGCTTCGACGGTGCCGGGCCGCTGGCGTCGATGACGAAATTGGGGCCGATCAGCGCCTCGTCGGGAACGGTGACGATGGTGACGCCATAAAGCTCCTCCAATTCGGCGAGCTCGATGCGCTTGCGGTTGAGCAGATAGACCGCGACTTCCTCGCTGGCGCGCAGGGTCAGGTCCGACGCGCGGCCACGCAGCGCCTCGGCTTCGAGCGCGCGCAAGGCGGCCAGCGCCGCCGACGACACCGAGCGCACCATGCCGGTGCCCTCGCACATCGGGCAGCTGTGGGTCGACGCTTCGAGCACGCCGGTGCGCAGGCGCTGGCGGCTCATTTCCATCAGGCCGAAGGCGCTGATCCGGCCGATCTGGACGCGAGCGCGGTCATTCCGCAGCGCGTCCTTCATCGCCTTCTCGACCTTGCGGACGTTGTTGCCATGTTCCATGTCGATGAAATCGATCACCACCAGCCCGGCCATGTCGCGCAGCCGCAGCTGGCGGCCGATTTCCTCGGCGGCTTCGAGGTTGGTCTTGGTGGCGGTTTCCTCGATGCCGTACTCGCGCGTCGAGCGCCCCGAGTTGATGTCGATCGACACCAGCGCTTCCGTCGGGTTGATGACGAGATAGCCCCCCGATTTCAGCTGGACGACCGGCTGGTACATCGCCTCCAATTGCTGTTCGACGCCGAAGCGCTGGAACAGCGGCACATTGTCCTGATATTCGACGACCTTCGGCGCATGCGTCGGCATCAGCATCGACATGAAGCGGTGCGCCGCGGCAAAGCCCTCGGCGCCCTCGACGATGACCTGCTCGATATCGCGGTGATAGATGTCGCGGATGGCGCGCTTGACGAGGTTCGAATCCTCATGGATCAGCGCCGGCGCCGAGGACGACAGGGTGCGCTCGCGGATTTCGTCCCACAGCCGGGTGAGATAATCGAAGTCGCGGCGGATGTCGGCGGGCGAGCGCTTGAGGCCGGCGGTGCGGACAATGGCGCCCATGCCGGCGGGCAGCTTGAGCTCCGCCATGATGGTTTTCAGCCGCTTGCGATCGGCGGGGTTCGAGATCTTGCGGCTGATGCCACCGCCATGCGCGGTGTTGGGCATCAGCACGCAATAGCGGCCGGCGAGGCTGAGGTAAGTGGTCAGCGCCGCGCCCTTGCTGCCGCGCTCTTCCTTGACGACCTGGATCAGCAGCACCTGGCGGCGGCGGATGACCTCCTGGATCTTGTAGCGGCGACGCAGCGCCTGGCGCTTGCGGCGCAGCGCGTCGGTCGGCTCGTCCTGGGCGCCGCCGGTTTCGGCGACTTCGGCGCCTTCGTCATGCGGCTCGCCATCGGCGTCGTCGTCGTCGCCATGGTCGCGGACGACGCCATGCTCGTCGTCATGGGCTTCCTGCGCGGCGTACTCGGCTTCCTCGCGCAGCAGCGCCTCGCGATCCTCGCGCGGGATCTGGTAGTAATCGGGATGGATTTCGCTGAAGGCGAGGAAGCCGTGGCGGTTGCCGCCATATTCGACGAACGCCGCCTGCAGCGAGGGTTCGACGCGCGTTACCTTGGCGAGGTAGATATTGCCCTTCAGCTGGCGGCGATCGGCCGCCTCGAAATCGAATTCTTCAATTCTCTGGCCATTGACGACGGCAACCCGGGTCTCCTCCGGGTGGCGGGCGTCGATCAGCATGCGTAATGACATCGGATAACTCCATGGCGCGGCGATGGCGTTCGACGGGCGAACTGCCGTGGCGGCGGACAAGCGAAGGGCCGGAACGCCAGCGGCGTTCGGCCCGGGATTGGTTCAATCGGGAATAAATGGCGCCGGGAAGCGGTGTCATCCATGCCGATGCGACCTCGCGGGCGCCCTCGACATTTCTCCATGACACTCGGCTCATCCGGCTCCCTTGCCTTGCCGGCCTGACCCCGGCCGGACATTTTCGGCCCGAACCTGGGCGTCGAACGTCGCCCCCCGCCGGCGCGCGGGGCGCGGGCACAGGGCGACAGGACGCATCGGTCCGGGAAAGCGCCACGGCGCGAAGCTGCGGCGCGCCTTTGGTAGCAGGGGGTTGTCGGCGCCGCAAGGGCGGGGCGCGGCGAGGGGGTGTTGCAATAGCCCGGAACGCGAAACGCCGCGGCAAAGCCGCGGCGTGACGTTGGACGGGTTCGCCGGACTTGATGTCCGGCGCCCCGCCAGCCGACCTTGCGCGAGTCCGCGCGCTTCAGAAATTCGCTGCGCAAATTTCTTCCAGCGCGCGGCCGCGCTGCGGATCACCGGCTATAAAATTCCACGACCAAATTCGGCTCCATCTTCACCGCATACGGCACTTCATCGAGCGTCGGCACGCGGACATAGGTCGCCTTGGGGCCTTCGGTCGCGACATATTCGGGAACGTCGCGCTCGCTCAAGGTCTGGGCTTCCATGACCAACGCCATTTCCCTGGCCTTGGGGCCGAGCTCGACGATGTCGCCGGGGTAGACCTTGGCCGAGCCGATGTTGCAGCGGCGGCCGTTGACCAGGATATGGCCGTGGTTGACGATCTGGCGCGCGGCGAAGATCGTCGGGGCGAACTTGGCGCGATAGACGACCATGTCGAGGCGCTGTTCGAGCAGGCCGATGAGGTTCTGCGAGGTGTCGCCCTTCATGCGGACGGCCTCTTCATAGACCTTGCGGAACTGCTTTTCGGTGACGTCGCCGTAATAGCCCTTGAGCTTCTGCTTGGCCTTGAGCTGCAGGCCGAAGTCCGAGGTCTTGCCCTTGCGGCGCTGGCCATGCTGGCCGGGGCCATATTCGCGCTTGTTGACCGGGCTCTTCGGCCGGCCCCAGATATTCTCGCCCATGCGGCGATCGAGCTTGTATTTGGCGGCGTGACGCTTCGACATCGATGTTCCTTTGCTGGCGCGGCGCCCGTCATCGAGCGCCGGTCCCCGGCCTCGCACCGCCCGGCCGACCCCCTTGTAGGGCCACCGAGCGCGGCGCCTGCTTCACCGGGGGTGCAGGGCCAAGTCGCGAAGCGCGGGGCGTTAGCCGCAAGGGGCCACGCCGTCAAGCCGGACTTGACTTTTGGCGGCTTTGTCGTCACTCGCGCCGCTCTTTCCTAATTCCCCCGGAGTTTGCCCCATGGCGCGCGTCACCGTCGAGGATTGCGTCGACAAGATCCCCAATCGCTTCGACCTGGTGCTGCTCGCCGCCAACCGCGCCCGCGCCATTTCGGCCGGCGCCGAGCTGACCATCGACCGCGACCGCGACAAGAACCCCGTCGTCGCGCTGCGCGAGATCGCCGAACAGACCGTCCGCCCCGCCGATCTCAAGGAGGCGGTGGTGTCGTCGATGCAGCGTGTCGTTCCTGACGAGGACGATACGCCCGATGCGATCGGTTCGTTGGCGGCTTCGGCCGAGGCTTTGCGGGTTACGGCGGCGCAGCCGCCGCGGAATCAGAATCTGGGGCCGGATTACGAATGAGCGCGGCCAGCGCGCTGGAAGAAATTCGCGCAGCGAATTTCTGAAGCGCGCGGACTCGCGCGAACGGTCGGCCAGCCGGGCGCCGGACATCAAGTCCGGCGAACCGGTCTGACGTCCGACGCGGCTTCGCCGCGGCGCTCTTCCTACTTTCCCTCCCCTACCTCTCCCCTTCCCAACGCGCGGCCCCCGCGTCACCATGACGCCATGTCCGGCGGCCCGCTCACCATCCCCGACCTCGCCACCCGCCTCATCGCCGGGCGCACTCCCGATACACCGTGTCTCATCGGCCTGACCGGTTCGGTCGCCGCCGGCAAATCGACTCTGGCGTCAGCGCTCGCCGACGCCATCCCCGGCGCCGCGGTCGTCGCCACCGACGGCTTCCTGCTGCCCAATGCCGTCCTGGAAAGCCGTGGCCTGCTCCTCCGCAAGGGCTTCCCGGAAAGCTACGACCACCACCTGTTCGCCGCGACGCTCGCCGACCTGCGCCGCGGCGGCGCGCGGGTGCCCGGCTATTCGCACCAGCATTTCGACATCGACCCCGAGCTTGCAAGGGACGTCAGCGCCGACGTGGTGATCGTCGAAGGCCTTGGCTTCAATGCGCTGCCGACGGGCGCGCTTGACGTGCTGGTCTATCTCGACGCCGCCGAGGCCGATCTGCTTGCCTGGTACATCGCGCGCTTCCTGGGCTTCTGGCGCGCGGCGCATGACGATCCGGCGTCCTTCTACACGCGCTTTCTGGGGCTCGACGAGGCCGGCGTCGCGGCGGTGGCGACGCAGGTCTGGAACGACATCAACCTGCCCAATCTGCGTGAACATATCGCGCCGATGCGCGCCCGTGCCGGCCTGGTGCTGGCCAAGGCCGCCGACCACGGCCTCAGCCTCGCCTGACAGTTGCGGTTGCGCGCGTCGCCAGCGCGCCCCATCATCGCCCGATGCTCCGCCAGTATGAACTCGTTGAACGCGTCAAGTCGTACGACCCCGAGGCCGACGAGGACCTGCTCAACCGCGCCTATGTCTTCTCGATGAAGGCGCACGGGTCGCAACTGCGCGCCTCGGGCGACCCCTATTTCAGCCATCCGATCGAAGTCGCCGGCATCCTGACCGACTTGAAACTCGACGACGAGACGATCGCCACCGGCATCCTCCACGACACCATCGAGGATACCGTCGCCACCCAGGAACAGATCGACCGGCTGTTCGGCGCCAGCGTCGGCCGGCTGGTCGACGGCGTCACCAAGCTCAGCCGCATCGAGGTGCAGACCGACACCGAGCGCCAGGCCGAGAATTTGCGCAAGTTCATCCTCGCCATGTCGAACGACATCCGCGTGCTGCTCGTCAAGCTCGCCGACCGGCTGCACAACATGCGGACGCTGCACTTCATCAAGTCCGAGGAAAAGCGCCGCCGCATCGCCCGCGAGACGATGGACATCTATGCGCCGCTCGCCGAGCGCATCGGCATGTATGGCTTCATGGAGGAGATGCAGGAGCTGGCTTTCCGCCATCTCGAACCCGAAGCGCATGACACCATCGTCCAGCGCCTCGACAAGCTGCGCAGCACGGGCGGCGATACCGTCGCGCGCATCGCCTCGGGCATCAAGCTTGTGCTCGCCCAGAACGGCATCGACGCCGAGGTGACGGGGCGCGAAAAACGCCCCTACAGCATCTGGCGCAAGATGCAGGCGCGCGCCATGGGCTTCGAGGCGCTGTCCGACGTCATGGCCTTCCGCATCCTCGTGCCCGACGACGACCTTTGTTATCGCGCGCTCGGCGTGGTGCACCGCCGCTGGCCGATGGTCATCGGGCGCTTCAAGGATTTCGTCTCGACGCCGAAGCGCAACGGCTACAAGTCAATCCACACGACGGTGATGCACAACAGCGGCGGCGGCCGTGACGCCGGCGGACGCGACGGGGCGCGCGAAAATGCCCGCATCGAAGTCCAGATCCGCACCCGCCGCATGCATGAGGAAGCCGAATTCGGCCTCGCCGCGCATTGGGCCTACAAGCAGGGCAGCCCGGCGGCGCGCGAGGCCTATCCCTGGCTCGAGGATCTGCTCGAAGTCCTGCATTCGGCGGCGAGCCCCGAGGAACTGCTCGAAAACGCCCGGCTGGCGATGTTCCAGGACCAGGTCTTCGCCTTCACCCCCAAGGGCGACCTGTATCAGCTGCCGAAGGGCTCGACGCCGGTCGATTTCGCCTATGCCGTGCATAGCGATCTGGGCGACACCTGCATCGGCGCCAAGGTCAATTCGCGCGTCGTGCCGCTCAGGACGCGGCTGGCCAATGGCGACCAGGTCGAGATCATCCGCAGCAAGGTCAAGGCGCCCGATCCGGCCTGGGGCGGCTTTGTCGCCAGCGCCAAGGCGCGCGCCGCGGTGCGCCGCCACGTCCGCCAGAAAGCCGAGGCCGAGAACCGCGCCATGGGGCACAAGCTGCTCGAATCGCTGGCGTTGCGGCTGGCGGTGCAGCTTGATGACGAGGTGCTGGCGCCGGCGCTGGCGCGGCTGCAACTCCCCGATCGCCTGGCGCTCGAAGTTGCCATGGCGAAGAACCGCCTGACCGATGCCGAGGTGTCGGAAGCGCTGGTGCCGGGGTCGACCGCCGGCAAGAAGCCGCGTCGCAGCCGCGGCAAGCCCGGCCCCGCGGCGCTGACCATCGAAGGCCTGACCCCCGGCGTCGGCTTCGAGCTCGGCGCCTGTCACCCCATCCCGGGCGATCGCATCGTCGGCATCCGCCACCCCGATGGCCCCATTGTTGTCCACACCATCGATTGCGCCAGCCTCGCCGAGGAGGATGGCGAATGGCTGGAAGTCTCCTGGGGGCCGGAAAGCGACGGCGCCGTGGCGCGCATCGCCGTCGTCGTCCACAACCAGCCCGGCGCGCTCGCCAGCCTGACGGCGAGCATCGCGGCGCAAGGTGCCAACATCGTCGGGCTGGCGCTGCAGCACCGCGACCGTGAGTTTCATACCGACCTTCTCGACATCGAGGTCGAGGATGTGAAACATCTCAGCCGCATTCTGACCGGGCTGCGCGCGGTGAAAGCGGTCGTCTCGGTCGATCGCGTGCGGGGCAGCTGACCACGCGCCGTGTCGTCACTTTCACCGAGGTGGGACAATAGGGGCGTTTCGGCAGGCCCGCGGCTCTGCTAGGCGGTCGTCATGACCGATGACGACGTTCTGGCGGAATTCCGCGCCGCCGAGGCCCTGCTCGAAGGCCATTTCATTCTCTCCTCGGGGCTGCGCAGCCCGCGCTATCTGCAATGCGCCCGCGTCCTGATGGACCCGGCGCGCGCGGCGCGGCTTGCCGAGGCGCTGGCGGCGAAGCTGCCGGCGGCGGTTCGCGACGCGGTCGAGGTGGTGATCGCCCCGGCGATGGGCGGGCTGATCTGCGGCCATGAAGTGGCGCGGGCGCTCGGCGTGCTCTCGATGTTCGTCGAGCGCCCGACGGGGACTTTCGAGCTGCGGCGCGGCTTCCGCCTCGAACCCGGCCAGAAGGTGCTGCTGATGGAAGATGTCGTGACCACTGGCCTCAGCAGCCGCGAGGCGATCGCCGCGGTGCGCGCCGCCGGCGGCGATGTCATCCATGCGGCGTCGCTGGTCGATCGCTCGAACGGCAGCGCCGATCTCGGCGTGCCCTTCACGCCGCTTATCCGCCTCGACGTGCCGAGCTATGCCGTCGATGCGCTGCCGCCCGAGCTCGCCGCCATCCCGGCGGTCAAGCCGGGCAGCCGCGCCGCATGATGATGCTTGACCTCATCCTGCCACCGACGCCGGTCGAGATCGTCGCTGAAGCGGCGAAGCTCCATGGCGAAATCCTGGTGGCGCGCGATGGCGCGGTCACCCTCCAGCGCGGCTTTGGCAGCCGCGACCCGGGTGGCAAGGCGGCCTTCACCGGCTATGGGCGCTGGCGCTTCGCCTCGGTCAGCAAGCAGCTGACCGCGACGCTCGCCATGCAGCAGGTGACGCTCGGCAAGCTCGATCTCGACGCGCCACTGACGCGCTATTTGCCGGGCTTCAAGGGGCCGACCGGCGGCAGCCTTACCGTCCGCCAGCTGCTCCGGCACGAATCGGGGCTGCCCGATCCCAATGACGACGCCACCGCCTATACGCCCGGCTTCAAGGGCAGCTACGCCGCGTTGACCGGTATCTGTGCCGGTCCGGTGCGCGACCAGCCGGGCGCGAGCTTCCGCTACAACAACTGCGACTATATGGTCGCGGGTCGCCTGCTCGAAGCCGTCACCGGCGAGCCTTTCGCGCGGCTGGTGGCGACGCGGATCGCTGCGCCCGCCGGCGCCACCGGCATTGCGCTGGCGCCCGCCGGGCCGCCGCCGATCAAGGGCTTCGACCAGGGCAAACCCGAGGGCGCGCTCAACCTGCCGGCGTTCGGCGCCTCTGGGGCGCTGACCGGCACCGCGCGCGACCTGTGGCGCTTCGACGAAGCCCTCCTCAGCGGCCGGCTGCTGTCGCCGGCGGCGCGGGCGACGATGTGGGACGGCCAGCCGAAGCTCGGCTTCGCGGCGCTCGGCCAATGGGTGTTCAGCGCGCCGCTGAAGGGCTGCACCGGCCCGGTGAAGATCGTCGAGCGCCGCGGTGGCATCGGCGGCGTCCAGGTGCGCAACATCATTCTGCCCGACAAGCATATCGTGCTGATCGCCTTCACCAATCGCGGCGAGACCGACTTCGGCGAGATCTGGCAGGGCAAGGGCCTCAGCTACGACCTGCTGTCGGCGGCGGCGTGCGCGGCATGACCAGCCATCTCCGCCTCGGCGTCAACATCGATCACGTCGCCACCATCCGCAACGCGCGGGGCGGCGAGCATCCCGACCCCTTGCGCGCCGCGCTCGCCGCCGCCGCTGCCGGTGCCGATGGCATCACCGCGCATCTGCGCGAGGATCGCCGCCACATCACCGACGACGATCTCGATCGTATGATCGGCTCGATCTCGCTGCCCTTGAACCTCGAAATGGCGGCGACCGACGAGATGCTGGCGATCGCGCTGCGCCATCGCCCGCACGCCGCCTGCATCGTTCCCGAACGCCGCGCCGAGCGTACCACCGAAGGCGGGCTCGACGCCGCCGGCCAGCACAATGTGCTCGCGCCGATCGTCACAAGGCTGCGCGACGCCGGTTGCCGCGTCAGCCTGTTCATTGCCCCGGAAGCTCGCCAGCTCGACGCTGCGGCGCAGCTCGGCGCCCCCGTCGTCGAACTCCACACCGGCCCCTATTCCCACGCCGAGGGCGACGCGATCGCCTTCGAGCTCGACCGGCTGCGCACCGCCGCCACATACGGCGCCGCGCTCGGTCTCGAAATCCACGCCGGCCATGGCCTGACTTTCGACAATGTCGCCCCCGTCGCCGCCATCCCTGAGATCGCCGAGCTCAACATCGGGCATTTCCTCATCGGCGAAGCCGTCTTCACCGGGCTCGACGCCGCCATCCGCCGCATGCGTGCCGCCATGGACGCGGCAAGAGGGTGACGACAGGCCTTCCTTCCCCCTCCCCCCCGGTGAGCGCAGCGAACCGAGAGTGGGGAGGG
>LJHX01000037.1 GCA_001295935.1 alpha proteobacterium AAP81b | reverse complement strand
CGGGCGGCCGGATCAGCCTCCACGCTCATGCCGAGCGAAGTCGAGGCACGCCCCGCCCTGTGAACCTGCCTCGACTTCGCTCGGCATGAGCGGGGTTTGAGGCTGCCCAGCCGGCCGAAAGCTCGCCCCTACCCCCGGATATGCAGCACGCAGATCAAGGTAAAGAGCCGCCGCGCCGTGTCGAAATCGACGATTACCCGCGGCTCCAGCCGCTCCTTGAGCGCCTCGGCGGCGTCGTTGTGGATCGCCCGCCTCGCCATGTCGATCGTTTCGATCTGCTGCGGCGTCGCGGCGCGGATCGCCTGATAATAGCTGTCGCAGATGGCGAAATAGTCGCGCACCGTCCGCCGGAAGGGCGCCAGCGGCAGGATGAAGCTTTCGAGCGCACTGTCGTCGGCGCCATTGATGGCGACGGTCAGCCGCCCCTCCTCGACCCCCAGCAGCACCTTGTAGGGGCCGTGGTTGCCATGGTCGGCGACACCCGCCGGCTGGAACTGATTGCCTTCGAGCAGGTCGAAGATCGCGACGCGGCGTTCCTGCTCGATATCGGCGTTGCGCCACAATATGGTGCGCTCGTCGAGCTTGATGTCGATGATGCGATAGTCTGGCGCGGTCATGGCGGCCCCGCCGCCGGGAAGCTGTTGACCAGCCGGCCGAGCGCCGCGCGCACCGCGTCGAGCCCGCCATCCTGGGTCTTGCCGAGGCGGACGACGACGAGGCGCTTCGACGGCACGATGACGACATATTGGCCGAGATGGCCGATCGCCGCATAGGCGTCGGGTGGCCCCTGGTCGGCGAACAAGGACGTCTTGCCGCTCGCCGGCCTGGGGCGGTTGAGCCAGAACTGCCCGCCATAGCCGGGGTTGGTCGGCGCCGGCGTGCGGACGAAGGCGACCCAGGCGGGGCTGACCACCTGGCGCGCGGCGACGACGCCGTTATCGAGATAGAGCTGGCCGAAATTGGCCCAGTCGCGCGCCGAGGCATGGCAGAAGGAGCCGCCGAGCAAGGTGCCCTGCGGGTCATATTCGCAGAGCAGCGACGGCATGTCGGCGGGGCCGGAGAGGCGGCCGGTGATGAAGGCGCGCATCGCCGCGCGCTTCGCCGCCGGCGTCGTCGCGTCGGGGGCGATGGTGCGGCCGACGATATCGGCGAGGATATGCGTCGTCAGCGTCGAATATTGGAATTTCGTCCCCGGCGGGCTGGCGAGCGGCGCGGCGGTGGCATGGGCGATGATGTCGCCGCTCTTGTCGGCGAACAGCGCGCGGTTGGTGTCGGCGGTCTCGACCGGGGTTTCCTCGACATGGCGCAGCCCCGAGGACATGTGCAGCAGCTGGCGCAAGGTGATGCGCGCGCGCGGATCGCCGGGGCTCGCCCACCATTGCGGCACCGGCGCCGGCGTATCGAGCTCGAGCTTGCCGTCGGCGACGAGCTCGCCGACGAGCGTCGAAGTGATCGACTTCGCCATCGACCAGGAGATGAAGCGGTTGCCGGGGCCGTAGCCCGGGGCATAGCGTTCATAGACGCGCGCGCCGTCCTGCATGACGATGATCGCACGCGTCTCGGCGAGCCCCGGATCGGCGAAAAAGGCATCGGCGGCACCGGTCTGCGCCGGCAGCAGCGGCGCCGCCGGCACGGCAGCGGGCGCCAGCAGCGTCGCCACCAGCAAAATCAGGCTTGATCGCCACGCCCGCATCGCATTCACCTGTTCGACGGCCATCGGGCCAGACGTTAGAGGGGCGGCGGCGATGAACGCAAGCGAAGGCATGGTGGCGGCGCCGAAACGGCGTCGCTGGTGGCTGTGGCTGCCGATCCTGCTGCTCGTCGTCGCGCTCGCCGCCTGGGCGGCGGTCCGGTTCACCACGCCCGGCAAGCGCGCCGCGGTCGGCGCCGGCTATGCGGCGCATGTCGTCTGTTCGTGCCGCTATGTCGGCAACCGCGACCTGGCGTCGTGCCGCACCGACATGGAGCCTGGCACCGAGATCGTCACCATCACCGACGACCCCGAAAAGCGCGCCGTCACCGCCAGCGTGCCGCTGCTCGCCCGCCGCACCGCGACCTATGATCCCGAATATGGCTGCGCGCTCGACAAGCCCTGACGCGCCGCGCTGTCCTACATCGGGCGTTTCGGCTATCGTCGGCGCTGCTCTTTGACATTGTCAGCAGACACCGCGGCGCGGCACGCAACGGCCGCAGGGGCCCGCCGAAAAAACCGCCGAAACGGTCAACTTGGTCAACTTCCGCCCGCCCGCGCGGCCCTACAGCCAGCCACGCCAGCGGAAGAAGAGGTAGGGCAGCACCGCCGACGCCACCATCAGGGTCAGCGCCCAGGGGTAGCCGAGCGCCCAATGCAGTTCGGGCAGGCTGTCGAAGTTCATCCCATAGATCCCCGCCACAAGCGTCGGCGGCATGAAGACGATCGCCGACACCGAGAATATCTTCAGCACGGCGTTCTGCTCGATCGAGATCAGGCCCAGGGTGGCGTCGAGCAGAAAGGTAATGTTGGCCCCCATGTAGCTGGCATGGTCGGTCAGCGAGGTCAGGTCGCGCTGCAGCGACTTCAGATGCGGCCCGAGCGCCATATCACGCGGCGCCGAAAAATTCAGCCAGCCGACGGCGCGCGCCAGCGTTACCGCCGATTCGCGCGATTTCGACAGCGCATCCTGTGCCGCCCCCAATCGCGTGATCAGCGATTGCAGCGCGAGGTTGGAAACCCGCCCCTCGCCGCGCCGCCGCGCCCGACGAAACGCCTGTTTCGAGATCGCGTCGACTTCGCCCGCGACATGCTCAATGCCATCGGCGAGGCGATCGACGACGGCGTCGAGCAAATTGACCAGCGCCATGCCCGGCGCGTCGCACAGCGCGGCATTGCGCTCGGCATGGCTGGCGAAGCGTTCGAAGGCGACAATCTCGGCATAGCGCACGGTGATCAGATGCACCGGTGTCAGCACGAAGCCGACGCTGTGGCTTTCGGGGGCGTCCTTCATCACGCCGGTGGCGAGCGTTGCCGTCATGTAGAGCGCGCCATTTTCGGCATAGAGCCGCGACGAGGTCTCGATTTCGAGCATTTCCTCCGGCGTCGGCACCTGGATGCCGGTGACGCCCTCGATGAAAAGCTCTTCCTCGCGGGTCGGGTGGAGCATGTCGATCCACACCGTGCCTTCGGGCAGCCGACCGCTGGCGACATCGATGCGTGTCAGCGCCATCTCGTCATTGGGTGTGAAAATCCGCAGCATCGCCCGCCCCTTCCGCTGCCGGCTTAGCCGAGGCGGCACATTTGCGAAACGCCGCGCCCTTGCCGCTTGCCAAATGTTGCGAAAATATCGTCATAATTGGCAGGCAGCCCGCCCGCGGCCGCTGTAACGCGCGACGCTTGCCCGACGAATGGTCTAAGCGTCAGCCGACACTGGAGGGTCCCCGATGGCGACAGCCGCCGAAATCAACGACATGCCGGCGCCGGCCGGGCAGCCCTATCTCTTCTACCGCCATGCCCTGGTGGTGCGGGCAACGCACTGGATCAACGCGCTCGCCATCTTCTTCCTGCTGATGACCGGGCTCAACATCTTCAACGCCCACCCCAGCCTCTATTGGGGAACGCATGGCGCCAACCCCGATACGGCGCTGCGCTGGCTGCAGATCGGCGCCCAGAATGTCGGGGGCAGCCTGCGCGGCTTCATCGACATTCTCGGCGCGCGCATCGACACCACCGGGCTGCTCGGCGTGTCGACCCACAATGGCGCGCCGAGCGTCATCGGCTATCCCGCCTGGGCGACCTTCCCGAGCTATCGCGACCTCGCCACGGCGCGCAGCTTCCACTTCTTCTTCGCCTGGGTGCTGATCGTCAACGGCCTCGCCTATCTGGCGTACAGCCTCGTCACCGGCCATCTGCGCAAGAACATCATCCCCAATGCCCATGACCTGGCGCCTGCCAACATCGCCCATGACGTCGTCCAGCACGCCAAGCTGAAATTCCCCAAGGGCGAGGACGCCAAGCGCTATCACGTCCTCCAGAAGCTCGCCTATGGCGGCGTCGTTGTCGTGCTGGTGCCGCTGGTCATCCTCACCGGCCTCGGCATGTCGCCCGCCAACAATGCCGCCTGGCCGTGGATCCTCGACATCGTCGGCGGCCGCCCCAATGCCCGCTCGCTGCACTGGGTCGCCGCCAACCTCATCGCCATCTTCATCATCGTCCATGTGGTAATGGTCGTCCTCGCCGGGCCCTACAACGAGATTCGCTCGATGATCACCGGCAAGTTCCGCATCGATCCGGAGACCGCCAAATGATCGGCTTTACGCGCCGCAAGCTCCTGGGGTTCGGAGGGGTCGCCGCCGGCGGCTCGCTGCTCGCCGCCTGCGACAGCCTTGCCCACAACGACGGGATCACCAAGGTCGTCCGTTCGGCCGAAAAGGCGAGTCTTGGCTGGCAGCGCGCCATCGGCCGCGACGCGCTGGCGCCCGAATACAGCCTCGCCGACCTGTCGCCCGACTTCAAGGTCAACGGCACCCATGCGCCGGTCGAGGCGCAATATCAGGCGATGCTCGGCAATGGCTTCGCCGACTGGCGGCTGAAGGTCTCGGGACTCGTCGCCAACCCGACCGAGTTCAGCCTGCCGCAGCTCAAGGCGCTGCCGGCGCGCACCCAGATCACCAAGCACGACTGTGTCGAAGGCTGGACGGCGATCGGGCAATGGACCGGGCCGCAACTGGGGCTGATCATGCAGGCGGTCGGCCCCAAGCCCAATGCCCGTTATGTCGTCTTCCGCTGTGCCGACAATTATGGCGGCGAAGCGTCAAAGGGCGGCGCGCAATCGACGTCGCTCTATTATGAAAGCATCGATCTGATCGACGCCTTCCACCCCCAGACGATCCTTGCGCACAGCCTGAACGGCAAGCCGCTCAGCGTCGGCCATGGCGCGCCGCTGCGGCTGCGCGTCGAACGCCAGCTCGGCTACAAGCAGGCCAAATATCTCATGGAGCTCGTCGTCACCGACAGCTACGCGAGCTTCGGCCAGGGCGGCGGCGGCTATTGGGAAGACCGCGGCTATGAATGGTATGCCGGCATCTGAACGGTGACGGCGGCGCCGGGGTCGGCTAGGGCGGAGCCATGTTCACCGCCCCCGCCTATGACGCCGCCGACAAGCCAGCGCTCTACGCCGACCTTGCCCGCGACCTCGCCGGGCTGGTCGCCGGCGAACGTGACTGGGTGGCCAATTGCGCCAATGCCGCGGCGCTGATCTTCGGCGCGCTGCCCGACCTCAACTGGGCCGGCGTCTATCGCCTGAAGGACGGCGAGCTCGTCCTCGGCCCCTTCCAGGGCAAGCCGGCGTGCCTGCGCATCGCGGTCGGCAAGGGCGTCTGCGGCACCGCCGTCGCCACCGGCGCGACGCAACTGGTCGCCGATGTCCACGCCTTCCCCGGTCATATCGCCTGCGATGCGGCGTCGCGGTCCGAACTCGTCGTGCCACTGGTGGTGGCGGGCGCCGTCATCGGCGTCCTCGATCTCGACAGCCCGACGCCGGCGCGCTTCGACGCCGCCGATGCCGCCGGGGTTGAGCGCCTTGCCGGGATCCTTGCCGCGGCGTGCGATTTCTGACGCTGGCGCGGCTGCCGGGCTTGTCACTGGCCATCATGGCAAGTCTCGGCTAGGCGCGGACAACCGCCACAATTTCGAAAGTCGCAATGACCGGCTGGACCTATCTCGGCATCGCCATCGTGCTGGAAATCCTCGCGACGACCTTGCTCAAATTGTCCGACGGGCTCGCGCGCTGGCACTACGCCGCCGGCGCCATTCTGCTTTACGGCGTCTGTTTCCTGGCATTGGCACCGGCGCTGAAGACCATCCCGGTCGGCACTGCCTATGCGATCTGGTCGGGGGTCGGCATCGTCGCCATTGCCGTGCTCGGGGTGCTGCTCTTCGGCCAGCGACTGTCGACGCCGCAGCTGTTCTGCATGGGGCTGGTGCTCGCCGGAGCGCTCGGGCTCAGGGCCTCGACGCCGGGCTGACCGCAAGCCGACGGCCGTGCCCCGGGGGACACGGCCGCCGTCAGATCGGTCAGGCAGCGACCACGGTGCGGCGGCGCATCGTCGCGCCGACCATGCCGAAGCCGATGACGAGCATCGCCCAGGTCGCCGGCTCGGGCACGAAGCCGAGCGTGCCGGCGCCGTAGCGCGTGTCGGGCGCTTCGATGATCGTCGCGAAGCTGCCGGGCGCGCCGGTCGAATAGGCGACGCTGGTGGCGACCAGGCTGCCGCCGAAGCTGTTGAAGCCGACCAGGCTCGGCGCGCCGAAGCTGTTGTAGTTGTTGTCGCTGTCGCTGAAGCCCCAGGCGGCGATCTGATAATCGCCGGCCGCCAGGGTGAAGTCGCCGACGCGCTGCGTCGCATAGGCGGTGCCAGCGCTGTTGGCGAAGCCGGCAAAGCTGACCAGCGGCGAGACGGCGGTGCCGTTGCTGTCATAAACGACGACATTGACCGGGCCGGTGATGCCATCGGCGCCGGCATCGAAGACGCCGAGGACGTTGAAAGTGACCGGCGCGGTGACGGTGAAGTTGAGCGCGACGGTGCTGGTATAGGCCTGGTTGCCCGGCGTCGTCACCGGGGTGTCATAGACGAGGACGGCGGCGGCGGGGGCCGCGGCGGCGCCGATGGCAAGCGCGGTAAGGGTAGCAAGCATACGCATGGACGAGACCTTTCGAAAGCGTGGCGAAACAACCAGTCCCCGCCGCCTTCGAGCAACATCCGTGCCAAATTTCGAAACTGTGAAGAATCAATATCTTCGGCAAACGCCGCTGCCGCGACTGTAAGCCCCGCCGACACCGTTTCGGGTGCGATCAACTATTTGAAGATAAAGGAAAATTCATTACGGATACGGTCAGATCTCAACCTGGCTGCCGAGCTCGACGACGCGATTGGTCGGCAGCTTGAAAAAGTCCATGGCGCTTTCGGCGTTGCGCATCATCCAGGAAAACAGCTGCTCGCGCCAGATCGCCATCCCGGGCCGGTCGCTGGCCAGCAGGGTCTGGCGCGACAGGAAGAAGCTCGTTTCCATCATCTTGAGCTTGGGCCCGCAGTTCTCGACCTTCTTGAGCACCAGCGGGATGTTGATTTCCTGCATGAAGCCATAGCGGATGATGATCCGGTAAAAGTCGGACCCCAGCGGCTTGACCATGATCCGATCCTCGTCGGAGACATAGGGAACCTCGTCGATCACCACCGTCAGGATCATGATCCGCTCGTGCAGCACCTTGTTGTGCTTGAGGTTGTGCAGCAGCGCATGCGGCACGCCGGTCGGCGAGGTCGTCATGAACACCGCCGTGCCGGGCACGCGGGTGGCGGCGGCGGCGGCCGACTTGATGAACACCTCGGTCGGCATGGCGCTTTCGCGCATCCGTTGCTGCATAAGCTCGCGGCCTTTGGCCCAGGTCGTCAGCCCGATGAAGCCGATGACGCCGATGACCAGCGGGAACCAGCCGCCATCGGGCACCTTGGTCAGGTTCGAGGTGAAATAGGCAGCATCGACAACAAGGAAGACCAGCAGCAGCGGCAGCGCCAGCCAGCGGTTCCAGCGCCAGATGGTGACGATCAGCACGCCGACGAGCAGCGTGTCGATCAGCATCGTCCCCGTCACCGCGATACCATAGGCGGCCGCCAGCCGCGACGACGACCCGAAGCCGACGACCAGCATCACCACCAGCACCAGCAACAGCCAGTTGACCAGCGGGATATAGATCTGGCCGACCGCCGATGCCGAGGTATGGACGATCTTCAGCCGCGGCAGCAGCCCCAGTTGCACCGCTTGCTGGGTGACCGAAAACGCTCCCGAGATCACCGCCTGGCTGGCAATGATCGTCGCCAGCGTCGCCAGCAGCACCAGCGGCAGCCGCGCCCATTCGGGGGCCATCAGGAAAAAGGGATTGGCCACCGCCGATGGCGTGCCGATCAGCAGCGCGCCCTGGCCCAGATAATTGAGCATCAGCGCCGGCAGCACCAGCCCGAACCAGCCGATGCGAATCGGCTTCGGCCCGAAATGCCCCATATCGGCATAGAGCGCCTCGGCGCCGGTCACCGCCAGCACCACCGACCCCAGCGCCAGATAGGCCAACTGGGTATCGACGAGGAAGAACCGCACCGCCCAGGCAGGGTTGAGCGCTGCGATGATGCCGGGTTGCTGGACGATGTTGACGACGCCCAGCACGGCGAGCGTGCTGAAATAGAGCAGCACCACCGGGCCGAAGATGGCGCCGACGCGCGCCGTGCCGCGGCTCTGGAAGAAGAACAGCCCGACGAGAATGGCGATGGCGATCGGCAGCACCAGCGGCTGCAGCCCGGCCTCGACGACGGTCAGCCCCTCGACCGCCGACAGCACCGAAATCGCCGGGGTGATAATGCTGTCGCCGAAGAACAGCGCCGTCGCCAGCACGCCGAGCAGCACGAGATAGCGCCCGCGGCCGTTGCCCGGCGACAGCCGCGAAATCAGCGCCAGCAGTGCCAGGCTGCCGCCTTCGCCGCGGTTGTCGGCGCGCATGATGACGGCGACATATTTGGCGGTGACGACGAGCATCATCGTCCAGAAGATCAGCGAGATGACGCCGAAGATATGGAGCTGGTCGACCGCCAGCGGGTGGTGGCCGCGGAAGGTTTCCTTGAAGGCGTAGAGCGGGCTGGTGCCGATGTCGCCAAACACAACCCCGACCGCGCCAACGGCGAGTCGTAGGACGCCCTGCGGGGCGTGGTGCGCGGCAGCGCCCGAGGAGTCAGGCGCCGCGGCGGTATCGGTCGACATCAGACGGTCTTGATCCCAGAGGGAAGCGCGCGGGCGGTATCACACGGCCCTTCGTGCCGCAATGCACCATCGGCGGCGCGGTTCCCGGCGCGCGGCACGGCGGCAGGCGCCACCGCCAACAGCACCAAGCCGTCGCAACTATCGGTCTGTTTTCGGCAATTATCTTCCGCTACACCGGCGCGGTATCGGCAAGGAGTCGGCGCATGCACATCGGTGTCCCCAAAGAGATCAAGGTCCATGAATATCGCGTCGGGCTGACGCCCACATCCGTCGCCGAGCTGACGGCGCGCGGCCACCGCGTCAGCGTCGAAACCGGCGCCGGCGGCGGCATTGACTTCAGCGACGATGATTATCGCCGCGTCGGCGCCGAGATCGTCGCGACCCCGCAGGCAGTGTTCGAAACCGCCGAGATGATCGTCAAGGTCAAGGAACCCCAGCTGCACGAGTGCGGCTGGCTGCGGCCGGGCCAGACGCTGTTCACCTATCTCCACCTCGCCGCCGACAAGCCCCAGGCCGAAGCGCTGATGGCGTCGGGCGCCACCTGCATTGCCTATGAAACCGTTACCGACGCGCGCGGCGGGCTGCCGCTGCTGCGGCCGATGTCGGAAGTCGCCGGCCGCATGAGCGTCCAGGTCGGCGCGCATTATCTGGAGAAGGAACAGGGCGGCCGCGGCATCCTGCTCGGCGGCGTTCCCGGCGTCGCGCCGGGACGGGTGGCGATCTTCGGTGGCGGCGTCTCGGGGGTCAACGCCGCCGAAATGGCGGTGGGCCTGCGCGCCGATGTCACCGTCTATGACATTTCGACGGCGCGCCTCGCCGAGATCGACGCGATGTTCCAGGGGCGCGTCAAGACGGTGTTCTCGTCACGCGCCGCGATCGCCGCCGCGCTGGAAAGCGCCCATGTCGTCATCGGCGCGGTGCTGATCCCCGGCGCCGCCGCGCCCAAGCTCGTCACCCGCGACATGCTGGCGCTGATGAAGCGCGGCAGCGTGCTCGTCGATATCGCCATCGACCAGGGCGGCTGCTTCGAGACCAGCCATGCGACGACGCATGAGGACCCGGTGTACACCGTCGACGGCATCATCCATTATTGCGTCGCCAACATGCCCGGCGCGGTGGCGCGCACCTCGACCTTCGCGCTGAACAACGCCACCCTGCCCTTCGTCCTCAAGCTCGCCGAGGGCGTCGACGCGGCGATGGCGGCCGACCCGCATCTGGCGCGCGGGCTCAATGTCGCCGGCGGCGCCATTCGTCATTCCGCCGTGGCCGAGGCGCTCGACTTGCCGTTTGTTGCCTGAAACCGGCCCGCGACGCTGCGCTTGGCGTCAGCCGCGGCGGCCGTTCGCCTTGAGGCGGTCGATATGGCGGCCGGCGGCATCCTGCTGGGCGTGGATCATCGCCTTCTCGCGGGCGCTGTAAAAGCCGTCGCGGGTGTAGCGCGCCTGGTTGCGCTCGATGGCGCGCTGCTCGGCCTTGAGCTGGCGGTATTCGGCGCGGGTCAGCTTGCCCGAGCGCAAGCCGGCATCGATGTTGCGCTGCTGGTTGAGCTGGCGGACGTTGACCGCCGCCGTCGCGGGAACCGCCAGCGCGCCGATCGAGACGGCGGCGGCGAGCAGCATGGTGAAGCGAGTCATGGCGTTGTCCTTCGGGATCGTTGCCCTGGGTGAACCCGCCGGCGCGTATCAGGCTCCCTGCGCGATTGCCGTCACCCGCGCCGCGACCGCGGCGAGATCGGCGACGAAGCGCATCCGCTCGGCGGCGGCGGCGGCGCGGTCGGGCAGCCGCAGCAGGAAGCTCGGGTGGGCGGTGATCCAAAGTTCCGACCCGTCGGGCTGGGCGATGGCGCGACCGCGCTCGCGGCCGATGGTGACGGCGCGGCCGGTCAGCGCGCGCGCCGCGGTGGCGCCAAGGGCAACGACAATGCGGGGTTTGAGGGCGGCGCGCTCGGCGTCGAGCCACCAGCGGCAGGCGTCGATCTCGGGCAGCTCGGGCTTGGCATGGATGCGGCGCTTGCCGCGCGGTTCGAACTTGAAATGCTTGACGGCGTTGGTGACATAGGCCCGCGTGCGATCGATGCCGGCTTCGGCGAGCGCCGCGTCGAGCAACTGCCCGGCAGGGCCGACGAAGGGGCGGCCGGCGAGATCCTCCTGGTCGCCGGGCTGTTCGCCGACGAGCATCACCAGCGCATCGGCAGGCCCCTCGCCGAACACCGTCTGCGTCGCAGGCGCCCAGAGCGGGCAGCGCTGGCAGCCGAGCGCTTCGGCCTTCAGCGCGGCGAGCGACTTCGGTCCCGCGACGGCCGGGGCCTCGGCGACCGGCGCCGACGTATCGGCGCCACCCGCCGCGATCATCGCCCGCGTCCGTTCGCCGGCGCCGGCGATAAGGTCGGGGATCAGCTCGGCTTCGGGCAGATTCTTCCAATATTTCTTCGGCATATGGCCCTGCATGCTGGCGATCTTCAGCCGCGCCGGGTTGAAGATGCTGGCATAATAGGTCTTCCATGTCGCCTCGAGCGGGTCGCCATCGGGAGCGTCGGCCTTGCTGGCACCCGGGGTGAACTCGGCGCCGATGCCATCCCAGTGCAGGCAGAGGTCGGGCGTCAGGATCGAAAAGCGCATCGACGCGAAGCGCCGTACAAAGAAACCAGCGTTCAGACGGACGATGAAATGCGCCGGCTCGAACCACGCCGCATAATGCTCGCCTTCCGCATCGGGCACCTCGCGAAAGCGCACATAGGCGCGCATCTTGTGGACATCGCGGCGCACCGCCTTGTCGAGCATGTCGAGCCGGCGGACGAGGGGGTCGGCGGCATCGTCGAGCAGCTTCGGCCGCGCCTGCAGCCCGGCAAGCGCCTGGTGGAGCAGCGCGAAGCGCTCGGGGTCGCGGTGGCAGATCACCCGCCGCGCCAGATCGGGAAAGGCCTTGGGCACGCGCAGCGGCGGGGCGTCGCCAGCGGGGGCGGCGTCACCGAACAGCCCGGCGTCGTCGCCCGCCACCTGCCAGGTGACCGCCGCCGGCGGCGTTCCGACGAGGCCGCGCACCGCGGCGCGAAAGCCGTCGAAATCGTCGGGCGCGGCCAGGGTGACGACGGTCATCGCCGCCCCGGCGCCAGCGTCGCCGCGATCACGCCGCGGCGAGAATGCGCTCGACATCGGCGACCGAATGGCCGGTCAGGTCCTTGGCGATCTCGCCGATCAGCACCGCCGATAAGGCCTTGTGCCAATGCTTGCGAAGCTCGCCCAGGGTGCGCGGCGCGGCGACGACGATCAACGCGTCGATTTTGCCGTCGAGAACTTGGCTGTTGAGCATCGCCGCGATGCCGGCGGCAAAGCCATCCTCGGCCTGCTGGCTGTCGTCGGGGTTGGACGCGCTGCTGGCATGACGGCCGCCGGCGCCGGCGTTGCCGCTCGCCACCGGCGCATCCGAAAGCGCCGACAATTGCGGCGTCGCCTCGTCGCCGCTGTTGCGGAACAGGTTCAGGATTTCGCCATCGGCGACGGCGACGATGGTGCCCTTGGGGATGATCATGCAAATTCCTTCGGTGTTGCGAGGGGCGAACGCCCCAACCGCAGCGCCGGTCCCTTGCACGCGCCGCACCGCGCATCGCTAGAACAGCTCACCCTGCACCGGGCGCGCCGTTTTCGGCCGCAGGTCGAGCCGGTCGTCAGGGCGCCAATCCGCCGCCACGACGAAGGGTCGCAGCTTGTCGATGCCGCGCGTCACCCGGGCGAGGTCGGCGAGGCCGAGGCGGCGCTGGCGGCGGGCGCGGACGAGGGCGTTGACACTTTTCACCCCCAGCCCCGGCACCCGCAGCAGGCGCTCGCGCGGCGCGGTGTTGATGTCGACAGGGAAGCTGTCGCGATGCTTCAAGGCCCAGGCGGTCTTGGGGTCGATATCGAGCGGCAGCGCACCGTCGTCGGTCGCCGCCTGCACCTCGGGCACCGAAAAGCCGTAGAAGCGCAGCAGCCAGTCGGCCTGGTAGAGGCGGTGCTCGCGGATCAGCGGCGGCGACTTCAGCGGCAGCACGGCGCTGGCATCGGGGATCGGCGAGAAGGCGCTGTAATAGACGCGGCGCAGCCCGAAGCGGTCGTAGAGGCTGGCCGAGGTGGCGACGATGGCGCTGTCGGTGGCGGCGTCGGCGCCGACGATCATCTGGGTCGATTGCCCGGCCGGCGCGAACTTCGGCGCCGAGCGATAGTGTTTGCGCGCATCCTTGTTGTCGTCGATCGCCGTCTTGAGGCCGGTCATCGCGCCGCGAATGCGCAAGGCGTTCTTTTCCGGCGCCAGTGCGACGAGCCCGGCGTCGGTCGGCAGCTCGACATTGATCGACAGGCGGTCGGCATAAAGCCCCGCCGCCTCGACCAGCGCCGGGTCGGCGTCGGGGATGGTCTTCAAATGGATATAGCCGCGGAAATCATGGACCTGGCGCAGGTCGCGCGCGACGCGGACGAGCTGTTCCATGGTGTAATCGGGCGAAGCGATGATCCCCGACGACAGGAACAGGCCCTCGATGTAGTTGCGCTTGTAGAAGGCCAGCGTCAGCCGCACGACCTCCTCGACGGTGAAGCGCGCGCGGCGGACATTCGACGACCGCCGGTTGATGCAATAATGGCAGTCGAAGATGCAGCTGTTGGTCAGCAGGATCTTCAAGAGCGAGATGCAGCGGCCGTCGGGGGCATAGCTGTGGCAGATGCCCATGCCCTCGGTGCTGCCGAGGCCCTTGCCGTCCTTTGAATTGCGCTTGGCGGTGCCCGACGACGCGCACGATGCGTCATATTTGGCGGCGTCGGCCAGGATCGCCAGTTTCTCGCGGGTGTCGAGCTGCGCCACCCGTTCCTTCTATGTTCCGGCACACGCGCCGGCAAGCGCGGCGGTGTCGCAGCCTCAACCGACGGGCGCTACCGGTGCTCGTTCCGCCGCATAGGCGAGCGATGCCCGCAGCAGCTGCCCGAGCCCGCCGGCGCCGGCGCGGACCAGCGGCCGCCGCCACGCCGGCACGTGCAGGCGGTGCAGCTCGGCCGCCCAACCTGGCAGCAGGTCGATGCCGGCGTCCATCAGCAGTCGCGCCGCCGGGGCCGCACCGCCGAGATCGGGGCGCGACGCCAGCAGCACCCGGGCGATCTCGCGCGACCGCGCATCGGCGCGCAGCCGCGGGCGGACGGCGCGGAAATAGCGCGCGACGGCAGCTCGGCTTTCGGGAACGTCACGCGCCCCCAACCGGCGGGCGATCTCGGCCGTCTCGGCGAAATAGGCGTCCTGCCTCGCCCCCGGCCAACCGGGGCGTGAATAACGGACGAAGGCGCGCAGAAAGGCGTCGGCGCCGGCGACATGGACGAAGGTCAGCGTGTCGGGATCGTTTGCCGCATAGGGCGTGCCGTCGGGCAGCGTGCCGGTGACATGATCGTGGATGCGGCGCACCCGCGCGATCATCGCCGCGGCCTTGTCGGCGCTCGCAAAGGTCGTCGCGGCGACGAACTGCGCGGTGCGGCGCAGCCGGCCGGCCATGTCGGCGCGGAAATTGCTGTGATCCCAGACGCCGGCGCACGACGCCGGGTCGAGCATCTGGGTGAGCAGCGCCGCGCTGCCGCCGATCATCATCGCGGCGAAATCGCCATGCACCTCCCAGGCAGCGCCGCCGTGCGGGCAAAGGCCGGGAGTCGCGGCGTCACGCACCCCGGCATCGGCGCGGCGCGACCCGACGAGCGCATGAACCCGGGCGGCGATGGCGAGGCGAGGGTCCGGCATGGGCGAGGAAATAAGGTCGCGGAGGCGCCGTCGCCAGCGTCAGCCGAACAGCCAACGTCCCAGCAGGCGGTCGAAGGGGAAGGTAAACCAGCCCGCGATGAGCAACGCGCCGAACACCAGCCCGCGAACGCCGCGTTCGTGATCGGTGACGCGGTGCTGGCGGGCGCGGGCGATGAGCAGCGGCACCGCCACCAGGACAAGCACGGACAGCCCATGGATCGGCGAGACATCGCCGCTGAACACGCCATAACCGTTGGGGTGGCCGGCGTTGAAGAACAGCGCGATCGCCGCCGCCGCCAGCATCGCCGCCGACCAGACCCAGCCCAGCTGGCGATGCCGGCGCGTGCCCTTGCGGCGCAGCAGCATCACCGGCGTCAACAGCGTCGCCGTCAGCACCGCGGCGAGATGCAGCCAGATCAGCGCCGGCACACGGCTCCATTCGGCGGCGCCGCGCAGCACCGCGACGATCGCGGCGAGCGCCAGCACCAGGCTCGCCGCCGCCAGCAGGCGGTTGGGCAACAGCCGATCGAGCAGCGATGGTGCGGCGCGCGCCGAACTTGCCATGACGAATTCCCCTCCGGTCGCAGCCTAGCCGCGAAACGCCGCGCCGCGCCAGCGCCATGCTGGAACCGGACGCGGCGCGAGCTATTGTTGCTGCGATGGAACACGGGAGGCCGAAATGATGCGACGCGTGGTAACGGCGCTGGCGGGGCGCGCGCTGGCGCGCAATCTCGGCGGCCGCGCCGCCGGGCCGATCGGCACCGCCGCGGGCTTTCTGGTGCCGATGGCGCTGCCGCGGCTGGCGGCGGCGCTCGGCCCCTGGGGGATGATCGGCGCCGCCGCCGGCGCCTGGGCGGTAAAGCGCGCGATGACGCCCAAGCCGGCGCCGAAGCTGACCGAGCGCAAGCCGATCGTCACCCCGCCACCGATCCCGATGGCGATGCCCTATGACGGGTTCTAGCTTGCGGTAGGGGCTTAGAAGCAGCGGTCTATCGCCACCACGCTCATGCCGAGCGCAGTCGAGGCATCGCTGGGTCTGAGCCGTGCCTCGACTACGCTCGGCATGAGCGGAACTTCAGGTCAACGATGCCCTACCAATCTCAAACGGCCAGCGGCCGTTCGTTGCTGGCGTCGTACATCCGCGCGTCGAGATCGCGCACCGCGCCCATCACCGCGGCGTTGAACGCCGCCATGTGCGGCGTCGCGAAATGCGCCTTCAGCGCCGCGGCCGATTCCCAGCGCTCGACGATCATCGCGATGCCCTGTTCGCGGCTCTCGATCGCCATCGAATAGCCGAGGCAGCCCGATTCCTCCCAGGTGGCGCGCATCATCGCGTCCAGGGCCGGCTGGAGTTCGTCGAGACGCGCCGGATCGAATTCAGCGCGGGCAATGACGATGATCACCCGCGGTTACCCGCGCGGCTTGGCGACGGCGACGAGCGCCGGGCGCAGCAGCCGCTCCTTGATCATATAGCCCGCCTGCAACTCCTCGATGATCGTACCGGGCGCGGCATCGCTCTCCACCTCCATCATCGCCTGGTGGCGGTTGGGGTCGAGGCGCTCGCCGATCGAATCGACGCGGGCGATGCCGTGGCGACCGAAGATCGTCAGCAGCTCGCGCTCGGTCGCGGCGATGCCGGCGCGAACCTGGTCGAAGCCCTCGGGCGGCAGCGCGGCGACGGCGCGGCGAAGGTTGTCGGCGACCGCCAGCACATCGCGGGCAAAGCCCGTGACGGCATAGGCGGCGCTGTCGGCCTTGTCGCGTTCCAGCCGGCGGCGGGTATTCTCGGTCTCGGCGGCGGCGCGCAGGATACGGTCCTTGAGATCGGCGATCTCCTTGTCGCGCGCCAGCAGCTCCTCGGCATAGTCGATTTCGGGCGCGGCCGCGGGGGTGTCGGCCGCGGGTTCCAGGGTTTCGGGGGCGTCGTCGATATCGCTCATGCTACCAGCCTGCTCAGGGTTCGTGCGGTGTAGTCCACCATGGGAATGACCCGGGCATAGTTCAACCGCGTCGGCCCGATAACCCCCACCACCCCAACAATGCCGCCGGTGCCGCGATAGGGCGCGGCGATCAGGCTCGACCCCGACAGCGAGAACAATCGCGATTCGGCGCCGATGAAGATTTTCGTCGCCTCCGCCGAGCGGGCGAGGTCGAGCAGGCGGATCAGCTCCTCCTTGTCCTCGAGGTCGCCGAGCAGCTGGCGGACGCGGTCGAGGTCGACGCTCGCCTCGACGAGCCGCGCCTGGCCGCGGACGATCAGCACCGGCCGCGCCGCGCCATCCTGCCCCCAGGCGGCGAGCCCGCCGGCGACGGCATCGGCGGTCAGCCGATCGAGCACGGCGCGATCGGCGGCGACTTCGTCGGTCAGATGCTGCGCCGCGTCGACCAGCGTCATGCCGCCCAATTGCGCATTGATGTAGCGCGCCGCGAGATCGAGCGAGGCGGGATCGAGGTCGGGCGGCAGGTCGAGGACGCGGTTTTCGACACTGCCATCGGCGCCGACCAGCACGGCCAGCGCCCGGCGCGGCGCCAGCGGCACGAAGGTCAGCTGGCGGATGACGAGTTCGCGGCGCGGCACCAGCACCAGCCCGGCGCATTGCGACAGCCCCGACAGGATCGCCGTGGTGCGCGCCAGCACATCCTCGATGGCGCCGCCGGCCAGCTGCGATTCGATCGCGGCGCGCTCGTCGTCCGAAGGCTCGGCGGCCTGCATCATGCCATCGACGAACATGCGCAGCCCAAGCTGGGTCGGCACCCGCCCCGCCGAGGTATGCGGCGCGGCGAGCAGGCCAAGCTCTTCCAGATCCTGCATGACATTGCGGATCGACGCCGGCGACAGCCCGAGGCCGGTCAGCTTCGACAGGGTGCGCGAACCGACCGGCGTGCCGGTGGCGAGATAGGAGTCGACGATCTGGCGGAAGATCTCGCGCGCGCGGTCGCTGAGCTCGGCCACCGTGGGGGATTGCATGGGGCGAATGTAGGCTGCGAGGCAGCGAAGAGCAACGTGCGGCGCCGCGGCAAGCATTGCCCCCCGCCCCCATCGCCGCTACCGCCACCGGCGCAACCACAAGGAATTCCCCATGCGCCCCAGTGGCCGCGCCCCCGACCAGATGCGCGAAATCGAAATGATCCCCGGCTTTTCGGCGCACGCCGAAGGCTCGTGCCTGGTCAAGTTCGGCCGCACCCATGTCCTCGTCACCGCCAGCGTCGAGGAGCGGCTGCCGCCCTTCCTGCGCGGCAAGGGCCAGGGCTGGGTGACGGCCGAATATGGCATGCTTCCCCGCGCCACCCACACCCGCGGCAGCCGTGAGGCCGCCAAGGGCAAGCAATCGGGGCGCACCCAGGAAATCCAGCGGCTGATCGGGCGTAGCTTGCGCGCCGTCACCGATCTGGTGGCGCTCGGCGAACGCCAGATCACCCTCGATTGCGACGTCATCCAGGCCGATGGCGGCACGCGGACGGCGGCGATCAGCGGCGCCTGGGTGGCGCTGCGGCTGGCGCTCGACGGCATCCACAAGGCGACGCCGTTTGCCGCCGATCCGCTGGCGCTGCAGGTCGCGGCGATCAGCTGCGGCGTCCACCAGGACCAGGCAGTGCTCGACCTCGACTATGACGAGGATTCGACCGCTGGCACCGACGCCAATTTCGTGCTGACCGGCACTGGCGGCATCGTCGAGGTGCAGGGCACCGCCGAAGGCGCGCCGTTCGACGAGGAAATGCTGCTCCGCCTGCTGCGGCTGGCGCGCATCGGCTGCGGCGAGATCTTCGCGGCGCAGCGGGTGGCAACGGGACGGTGAAGCGCCAGCTGGCTCCGGGTCGCCTGGTGCTGGCGACGCACAACCCCGGCAAGGTCGTCGAGCTCGGCGAGTTGCTCGGGCCGCACGGCCTCGATGTCGTTTCAGCGGGCGCGCTAGGCCTGCCCGAGCCCGAGGAAACCGGCGAGACCTTCGTCGCCAACGCCGAACTGAAGGCACGCGCCGCCGCCACCGCATCGGGGCTGCCGGCGCTCGCCGATGATTCGGGGCTGTGCGTCGATGTGCTGGGCGGCGCGCCGGGCATCTATTCGGCGCGCTGGGCGGGGCCGGAGAAGGACTTCGCCGCGGCGATGCGCAAGGTCCACGCCGCGATGGGGACCGACGGCACGCGCACCGCCCACTTCGTCTGCGCGCTCAGCATCGCCTGGCCCGACGGCCATTGCGAAACGGTCGAGGGCCGCGTCGACGGCCGGCTGGTCTGGCCGCCGCGCGGCGACAATGGCTTCGGCTATGACCCGATGTTCCAGATGGACGGCCGCGGCCTGACCTATGGCGAGATGCCACGCGCCGCCAAGGAAGCCGACAACCACCGCGCGCGGGCGTTCGTCAAATTGCTGCCGCTGTTGCCGCCATTGACCCGCCGTGGTGACGCTTAACCCCCCTCCCGCTTGCGGGAGGGGTCGGGGGTGGGAAGTCGCGATGTCGGCTGCCGGCACTTCCCACCCCCAGCCGCTGGCGCTGCGCGCCGTCTCCGACTCCCCGCAAGCGGGAGGGGAGCCCTTGGCGCTTTACGTCCACTGGCCGTTCTGCGTCACCAAATGCCCCTATTGCGACTTCAACAGCCATGTCCGAGCGCAGGTCGACGATGCCGCCTGGCGCGCCGCGCTGCTCGCCGACCTGGCACATGAAGCCGCGAAACTCCCCGGCCGCCACCTCGCCAGCATCTTCTTCGGCGGCGGCACGCCGAGCCTGATGCCGCCCGCCACCGTCGCCGCGATCATCGACGCCGCGACAACGCACTGGGCGCCCGACGGCGCCATTGAGATCACCCTCGAAGCCAACCCCTCCTCGGTCGAGGCGGCGCGCTTCGCTGGCTTTGCCGCGGCCGGCGTCAACCGCCTCAGCCTCGGGCTCCAGGCACTCGACGACGCCGACCTGAAAGCCCTCGGCCGCCCCCACAACGTCGCCCAGGGCCTCGCTGCGCTCGACATCGCGCAGAAGACCTTCGGCCGCGTCAGCTTCGATCTCATCCACAGCCGGCCGGGCATGACCCGCGACGCCTGGCGCGCCGAACTCGCCCGCGCGCTCGGCTTCGGCACCGAGCATCTCTCGCTCTACCAGCTGACCATCGAGCCCGGCACCGGCTTCGCCGGCCGCGTCGCCCGCGGCGACTTGGTCCTCCCCGACGACGACACCCAGGCCGACCTTTTCGCCATCACGCGCGAGTTGACCGACGCCGCCGGCCTGCCGCCCTATGAAACCTCCAACCACGCCCGCGCCGGCGCCCAAAGCCGCCACAACCTCGCCTATTGGACCTATGGCGATTACGCCGGCATCGGCCCCGGCGCCCATGGCCGCCGCTTCGGCGTGGCCACCGAACGCCTGAAAAAGCCCGAAACCTGGCTGGCGGCGGTCACAGCCCAGGGCCATGGCATGAGCGCCGAAATCCCGCTGACGCCGACCGAACGCGCCACCGAAGCGCTGGTAATGGGCCTCCGCCTCGCCGCCGGCATCGACGCCGCGCATTTCGAAGCACGCACCGGCGTGGCGCTCGCCTCGGCTTTGCGTCTCAACAAGGTCGCCGCGCTTGCCGATGCCGGGCTGCTGCGCTGGGATAGCCGGCATCTGCAACTCACCGACGCCGGGCAGCCATTTGTCGACGCGGTACTGCGCGAGATTTCGAGGTAGAAGAGGGCCTCCGGCGGGCAGGGGCTGAGACCCTGCCCGCCGGAGGCATCACTTCCTCGATCGTCAGAACGACTTCGCCGCCGGCGACACCGTCACGATCCCCCCCGCCCCGATCTGCTGCACTTCCAGCGCGCGTTCGGCGACATTGCCGGGCGTGAAGCGGAAGGCGCCATCGATGCCGGCGAAGCCCTCACGGGCGTGGAGCGCCGCCTTTGGGAAGGCGCCGCCTAGCGGCCAGTTCGCCGCGATGCTGTTGACCAGCAGGATCGAATCATAGCCGAGGCTCGCCAGGCGCGACGGGCGGGTGCCGTGCTTGGCGCGGTAGCGTTCGGCGAGGCGTTCGAAGCGGCCATCGGGCACCGCGGCGAACAGCGCGCCCTTGAGGCCGGGGGTGCGGGCGAGGCCGGGTTCGGCATTCCACAACTCGGTGCCGAGCAGCACCACGAGCCCCGGCGCGACGCCGAAGCGCTGCAGCGCCGGCAGGAACTGCACCGCCGCGGCGCCCGAATCGGCGATCATCAGCCCCTGGAAGGATAGCGGTGCCAGCCGGGCGGCCCCCGGCGCCACGGTGCCATCGGGGCGGATCGTCGGCGCGCCGCCGGCGCGGGCGCGAGTGTCGTAGGCCGTCACCTGGCGCGCCGCGGCGAGCATCTTCGCCGGCTCGCGCGAATAGGCGACGACCGCCGTCGAGCGGCCGCCGCTGGCATTCACCGCGCGGACGAAGGCGGCCTGGGCGCGCTGGCCATAGACGCCGGCGGGCACCAGCGCCGCGAAGCGATCGATGCCGCGGCCGCGGGCATAGGCGATGACACGGCCGATTGCCTGGTCGGGCTGGAAGCCGAGGACATAGACCCCGCCGCCGGCCTGGGCGGCGTCGTTCGAGAAGCTCAGCACCGGCACATTGCCCGCCGCGGCGACCGCGGTGACGGCGCGGACGTCGCCGGCGAGCAGCGGCCCCAGGAACAGCCGGGCGCCCTCGCCAATCGCGCGTGTCGCCGCGGCTTCGGCGCCGGGGGCGGTATCGTAGATGCGCAGGTTGACGTTGGCGCTGCCGATATCGAGCATGGCGAGCGTCGCGGCATTGGCGATCGACTGGCCGACCGGCGCGTTGGGGCCGGTCAGCGGCACCAGCAGCGCGACGCGGTTCTGCTTCGCTTCGGGCAGCGGCGCCGGCTTGGGCGCTTCGACAGCGACCGGCGGCGGCGGTGGCGGCGGCGGCGCCATGGCGGTACGCTGCGGCGCGCAGGCGGCGAGCAGGCCGAGCAGCGCCAGTCCGATCCGGGCTTGCCAGCGGCGCGGCGCCGCCGCCAGGATGGCCGGGCGGCGGTCGGCCGCGGTCAGGATCAAGCCTTGCATTCGCGTTCCTCTGGCCCCCAAACGAGCAGTGACCCCGGTCTAACGCCGGACTTGCCCGCCGGGCTCTATATCGTCGCGACGCCGATCGGCAATCTCGGCGATCTTTCCCCGCGCGCCGCGCGCGTGCTGGCCGGCGCGGCGCTGATCGCCGCCGAGGACACGCGGGTGACGGCGAAGCTGCTCGCCCATATCGGCGCGCGCGTGGCGATGCTGCCCTATCACGATCACAGCGACGATGGCGTGCGCGCCCAGCTGATCGCCCGTGCCCTCGCCGAGCCCGTGGCGCTGGTTTCCGACGCCGGCACGCCGCTGATTTCCGACCCCGGCTACAAGCTGGTCCGCGACGCGCGCGCCGCCGGGGTCACCATCGTCACCCTGCCCGGCCCGTGCGCCGCGGTGGCGGCATTGACGCTGGCGGGGCTACCGACCGACCGCTTCCTGTTCGCCGGCTTCCTGCCCGCCAAGGCCGGGGCGCGGCGCAACGACCTTGCCGAACTGGCGGGCGTGCGCGCGACTTTGGTCTTCTACGAATCGGGGCCGCGCCTCGCGACAAGCCTCGCGGCGATGGCGGAAATGCTGGGCGACCGCCCGGCGGCGGTGACGCGCGAGATCAGCAAGCTCTACGAGGAGGCGGTGACCGGCAGCCTGACCGAGCTTGCGGCGCGTTACGTCGAGGCGGCGCCGCGCGGCGAGATCGTCGTCGTCGTCGCCCCGCCCGAGGCACCGCCGCCCGCCGGCCCCGAGGCGCTCGACGCGGCGCTGCGCGGTGCCCTCGCCCGCCTCAGCGTCAAGGCGGCGGTCGCCGAAGTGTCGGCAACGCTCGGCCTGCCGCGCCAGGCCGTCTATGCCCGCGCGCTGGCGCTGAAGGATGGCGATGCCGCGCCCTGACCGCGCCGCGCGCCGCCGCAACGACGCGCGCGGTCGCCGCGCCGAAACGATCGCCGCGGTCTATCTCTGGCTGAAGGGCTATCGCATCCTCGCCCGCCGGGTGCGCACCCCCGCCGGCGAGGTCGATATCGTCGCGCGCCGCGGCGACACGCTGGTTTTTGTCGAGGTCAAGGCGCGGCAGGGCCTCGACAGCGGCGTGATTGCGCTTCAGTCTTCCGCCTTCCGGCGAGTCGAAGCGGCAGCGCGTGTGCTCGCCGGGCGTTTCGCCGGTTCGGCGCGCGTCACCCGGATCGACGCCGTCGTGGTGCGGCCCTGGGCACTGCCGGTGCATCTGGTCGCGGTCGGCAGGGAGGGATGAATGGAGATTGCACAGCTCGGCCTGCTCGACGACGGCGACATCGACCTCGTTGAGGCCGGCATCGCGCTGGCCCGCGCCGACCGCCCCAAGGCCGATGGCGGCGCGCTGCGGCGGCTGGTCAGCGGCTGGGCGATCGCCCTGCAACGCGATTCGGCGCCGATTTCGGCCGCTGGTCGCGCCCGCCGGCTGACGGCGCTGATCGCCGGCGAGACCGGGCTGAGCGGCGATACCGAGGATTACGAGAACCCGCTCAACTGCGACCTGGTCGCCGTTGCCGAGCGCCGCCGCGGCCTGCCGGTGGCGCTGTCGATCCTCTATGTCGCGCTCGCCCGCCGCGTCGGCTGGCGCGCCGAAGCCTTGAACTTGCCCGGCCATGTCATCGTCGAAGTGCGGGTCAGCATGGATTCGGCGCTGCTCGACCCCTTCGATCACGGCACCGGCATCACCCGCGAGCGTGCCATCGCCATCGCCCGTCAGGGTGGCGACGATGCGGCGGACGGCCGTTTCGAAACCATGTCGAATCGCCAGCTGCTCGTTCGCCTGGTCTCCAACCAGGCCAGCCGCGCCCGCATCGCCGGCGATACGCGCCGCGCGCTGGCGCTGCACGCCCGGATGACGGCGATCGCCCCGCAGCTGACCAGCCTGTGGTGGGAACGCGCCCGGCTCGAGCAGCTGCTCGGCCACAATGTCAGCGCCCGCGCCAGCCTGACGGCGATGCTCGAGACGACCCACGACACCGCTCTGATCCGCCGCATCCACGCGGCGCTGGCAGCGCTGGCGAGATCGGATAGCTGACCTTCTCCCCTCCCGCTTGCGGGGATCCGCAGACGGCGCGCAGCGCCAGCGGTCGGGGGAGGGAAGTGCCGCACCCGCCCTTCCCAACGCCAGCGCGCGCCCTTACCAACCGCCCATCAGCGGAAGGCCCCCCATGTCCCTCAGAGTCGCGGTCCAGATGGACCCCATCGAAACCATCAATGTCGCCGGCGATTCGACCTTCGCGCTGATGCTCGAAGCGCAAGCCCGCGGGCACAGCCTCAGCCATTATCTGGCGACGGCACTTTCGGCCGAAGCCGGCCGCGTCCGCGCGCCAGCACGCGCGCTGACCGTGCAGCGCGAGCCGGGCAACCATTTCACCTGGACCGCCGACAAGGCGACGATCGACCTCGCCGACGACGCCGACGTCGTGCTGATGCGCCAGGATCCGCCCTTCGACATGGGCTATATCACCGCGACGCATCTGCTCGAGATGGTCCATCCGCACACCCTCGTCGTCAACGACCCCCGCGAAGTCCGCAACGCCCCCGAAAAGCTGTTCGTGCTGCGCTATCCCGACCTCATGCCGCCGACGCTGGTCACCCGCAGCCTCGACGAGGCGATGGCCTTCCGCAGCAGGCATGGCGCCATCGTCGTCAAGCCGCTCTACGGCAATGCCGGCACCGCGGTGTTCCTGATCGACCAGGCCGACGGCAATCTGCCAGCGCTGATCGAGCTGTTCGGCGCCACCTGGCGCGAGCCCTTCATGGTCCAGGCATTTCTTCCCGACGTGTCGAAGGGCGACAAGCGCATCGTGCTGGTCGATGGCGAACCGGCGGGCGCCATCAACCGCCTGCCCAAATCGGGCGAGATCCGCTCCAACCTCGCCGCCGGCGGCAGCGCCCAGCCGACCGACCTCACCCCGCGCGAAGCCGAAATCTGCGCGACCATCGGCCCCGAACTCAAGGCCCGCGGCCTGATCTTCGTTGGCATCGACGTCATCGCCGGCTACCTCACCGAGATCAACGTCACCTCGCCGACGGGCATCGTCGCCATCGATCGCTTCAACGGCAGCAATAGCGCGGCGCGCATCTGGGATGCGATCGAGCGCCGCGTGGCGGCAACATAGCCTCCCTCCCCCTTGCGGGGAGGGCGACGCGGCGCCAGCCGAGCGGGGTGGGGGTTCCTGACTGTGCCCGCGAAAGCCTCGCTCCCCCTGAACGGACCCGGCCTATTTCGCCGGCACATCGGGCTCCGCCGCCAGCTTTTCCCATTTGCCGAGCCGGCAGGTGCCATAGACGATCCGCGAAAAGGCATCGAACACCTGGACGACGTCGCCGTCGCACTGGTTCTGGCTGGTGCTGAAGGTGGTCAGCGCCCGGCGCGGGCCATAAGCCGGGCAGCTGCCAGCGGTATTGCGCCACCAGTCGCTGCCGAGGCGGACGAAATAGCCCTGGTCGGCCGACAGTCGCGTGCCCCTGATGCGGCGCGGGTCGATGCAACTGCGCAGGTCGGCGGCAGCGGTTGCGGCGGGCGCCGCCGGCGCAGCCGCCTGGAGGGCGAGTACGGCAAGCAGGATCATCATCGTCTCCTTCTGCCCCCGCGCCATGGTAACGCCGCGCCGGGCCTAACGGAAGCTGTCCTTGGCGGCGCGGCGCGCGCCGAGCTCGGCGGCATCGCGCGCGCGCATGAAGGGGTTGGTCGCCTTCTCCAGCCCGATCGTCGTCGGCACCGTCGCTTCGCCGCGGGCGCGCGCCGCGTCGATCGCCGCGGCGCGGGCGATCAGTGGCGCATTGTCGGGCTCGACCGTCACGGCGAAGCGCGCGTTCGATTGGGTATATTCATGCGCGCAATAGACCGCCGTCGCGTCGGGGAGCGCGGCGAACTTGCCGAGCGCGGTGAACATCTGCTCAGGCGTCCCTTCGAACAGCCGGCCGCAGCCGAGCGCGAACAGCGTGTCGCCGCAGAACAACACGCCATCGAAGGCATAGGCGATATGCCCGGCGGTATGCGCCGGCACGTCGAGCACCCGGCCCGTGGCACTGCCGATCACCACGCTGTCGCCCTCGGCAACGGCGTGCGTCAGCCCGGGGATGCGCGCCGCCTCGGCGGCCGGGCCGGTGACCACCGCGCCCGTCGCCGCGACGATCTCGGCGTTGCCGCCGACATGATCGGGGTGCCAATGGGTGTTGAGGATCTGGCCGATCTTCCAGCCGCGCGCCGCCGCTGCCTCGAGGACCGGGCCCGCGACGGCGGGATCGATGACCGCGGTTTCGCCCGAGGCGGCGTCATGCGCCAGCCAGACATAATTGTCGCTGAGCACCGGGATGCGGACGACTTCGAGGCTCATGGCCATTCCTTCCCACCGACGACCAGGCGCTCGACGCGCAGCGTGCCGATCGAGACGTCGTCGAAATGCGCATGGCGGACATCGAGCCGCCGGATCATCAGCCGGCCGATCGCCAGCGCGCCAAGCGCGACGGCACCCACCGCCAGCGCGCCGAACACGCCCGAGCCCAGCGCCAGCGCTCCCGTCGCACTGGCGCCCGTCGCGCTGGCACCGGTGGCGGTGGCGCCGGTGGCGACCGCGTCGCGCTGCGCCAGGGTCGGCACGCGCGGCATCACCAGGTCCCGGTATTGGGCATGGAAACCCAGGGCTCGGCGGGCGCCAGCGCCGGGCCGGCCTGGAGCAGCTCGACCGAAATGCCGTCAGGGGATTTGACGAAGGCCATCCGCCCGTCGCGTGGCGGCCGGTTGATGGTGACGCCGCCGGCCATCAGCCGCGCGCAGGCCGCGTGGATATCCTCGACGGCATAGGCAAGATGGCCGAAATTGCGGCCACCGGTGTAGCCGCTCTCGTCCCAATTATGCGTCAGTTCGACCTGGGCGCTTTCGTCGCCGGGGGCGGCGAGGAAGATCAGGGTGAAGCGCCCCGCCTCATTGTCGATGCGGCGAAGTTCCTGGAGGCCGAGGAGGTCGAAGAACTTCAGCGTCGCAGGCACGTCGGAAACGCGGATCATCGTGTGGAGATATTTCATGCGGCGTCCTTCAGGGTGCGGCCTTCATAGGCCTCGAAGCAGGCGATGAAGCGCGGCGGGATCGGCGTCGGCCGGCCGCGCACCTCGGCGACATGGACATGCACCTCCTCGCCGATGGCGCGCAGATCGTCGCCGCCGTTCGCTTCGCCGTGGAGTTCGAACGCGAAGGTCATCGAAGAGGTGCCGAAGCGCCGGGCGCGGACGCAGATGGCGATCAGCTCGTCGACCAGGATCGCCGCCTTGTATTCGACCAGCGCCTTGGCGACGTGCATTTCGGGCCCGCCGGCGAAGCCCGGGCCGGTGTAGATGCCGGCGGCACGCCAGTACTCGACGAGGCCGATGTCGAAATATTCGAGATAGCGGCTGTTGAAGACCACCGCCTGGGCATCGACCTCGGCGAAGCGGACGCGTTTCGGAAAGGCAAAACGGAAATCGCTGCGCGGCATGGCCTGGCTCCGACGGGCTATTGCGGCGGCGGTGTAGCAGGGCTTGGCGGCGGCGCCAAAGGCGTTGCCGCGGGCGCTGATGCGGGCGCCGCCGGGGTGTCGGCGAGTGCCTTGGCCGCCGCCCGCCCGGCGACCGACTCGCCGTCGCTCGCCGCCGCCGTCCAGGCCTGGCGGGCGAGGTCGAAATGCCCACGCGCCGCGGCGATGTTGCCCGCCTCATATTGCACTTCGGGGCTGTCGGGGGTGCGCTTGCCGGCTTCGAGGATCGCCGTTTCGGCGCCGGCAAGGTCGCCGGTGCGGCGGGCGAGCGTCGCCTTCAGGAGCCAGCCCCAGGGCACGTCGGGATCGCCATGGAGCGCATCGTCGAGTTCGGCCATGGCATCGGCGTCGCGCTTCAGGTCGACGAGCGCCTGGGCGCGGACGATGTGCAGCGGCGCCGCGGTGCGGTCGTCCCCGGCGATGGCGAGCGCCGCATCGGCATCGGCAAGGGCGCGATCGGGCTTGCCGGCGTCGGCGGCGATTTCGGCGGCCGCTTGCCAGAGCAGCAGCGCCAGCGCGCTGCCCGCCGCGCGCGCTTCACCGGCGGCGGTTTCAAGGCTGAGGAGCGCGCCGGCGGTATCGCCGCGCGCCGCCTGCGCCAGCCCGAGGCAATGGCGCGCCGGCACGCCGCCGCCCTCGATCCGCCAGCCCTGCGCCATGGCGACGGCGCGATCGGGGTCGGATTTCGCAACGGCAAGGCAGGCGTTGTAGCGGCTGCGTGTTGCGGCATAGGGGTCGGGGGCGGCCGGGGGGGCGGCGGCGATCAGCAGGGCGATCAGACTCACAGGGCCTCCAACAGACGGTCGAGCGTCGCCAGCAGCAGCGCGATATCGGCCTCGCGCGACAGGCGATGATCGCCGTCCTTGACCAGCGTCACCTGAACATCGTCGGAACGCAGCCGCGCGGCGATGTCGAGGCTGAGCCGCCACGGCACGGCGTCGTCGCGCTGGCCGTGCAGCAACCGCACCGGCGCGGTGATGGCGATCTCGCCGCCCATCAGGCATTGCCCCGACGCATCGGCGAGCAGCGCCGCCGAATAGCGATAGCCGGCGGGGTCATAATCCGACGGCCGGGTGAAAAAGCCGTCGCGCGCCAGCGCCGCGCTATCGGCGTCGGTGATATCGAGGCCCCATTGGGTGAAGTCAGGCGCCGCGGCGATGCCGACCAGCCCCGCCAGCCGCGCCCCCAGCGCCAGCCCCAGCCGCAGCGCGATCCAGCCACCCATCGACGAGCCGATGGCCACCACCGGCGCGTCCGGCGCGACATGGTCGATGACCGCGCGGGCATCGTCGGTCCACCGCCCGATGCTGCCGGCGAGAAAGTCGCCCCCCGACGCCCCGCACCCCGAATAGTCGAGCCGCAGGCACGCCCGGCCACGCGCCGCCGCCCGGTCGGCGACCGCCACCGCCTTCGACCCCGCCATGTCGGACATATAGCCCGGCAGGAAGACGAGCAGCGGGCCGCGACCGGGCTGGAAGCGATAGGCCAGCGCGGCGCCGTCATGATCGAAGTGCGCGAGCGAGGTGTCGGACATGCGGCAAGCGCTAAGGCCGCCGGCGCCGCTTGAAAAGGCATCGGCTACGGCCCGCGGCCGGCGCGCGGCGGCTGGCGCGCGACAGAATGCCGCGAATCGGTCAGTATCGCGGCAAAATCAGGGAGGCGAGGGTGACAAAAGGCGAGGCGACGCGGCTGGCCGGCGGGGTGGCGCTGCTGCTGATGGCGGTGGCGACCCCGGCGTGCCCTATTATGAAGAAAATTTCGAGACTTCCAATGGCATAACGACGATCGACCTCGGCGCCACTCTCGGCAGCAACAATACCGAGATCCCGTCGGCGGCACCATCGGCACGGCCTATTTCGACGCCCCCGCCGGGATGCCATCGCGATCGGGGATCAATGTCTGTTACGGCACGGCGATCGATTGGGTGCTGACCGATCCGGTCTGCTGCTCCTGGGAAGGCTTTCGCGCCTATGTCACCGGCGCCGCGCCGGTGACCGTTTCGGCCTTTGCGTGGGATTACAACCTCGATCAGCTGACCCCCTTCGGCACGCCGATCGTCATCGGCCCCAATGTCGACGGCAGCGGCCAGCCGCCCAATGCCCGGGTCGAATTCGGCACCTTCACCGGCGTCGACCCGGCGCTGCTCGTCAAGGTCAGCTTCCGGTCCGACCTGCCCTTCACCATCGACGATCTCGGCTATGGCGGCACCGCCGGCATCCCCGAACCCGCCAGCTGGGCGCTGCTGATCGCCGGCTTCGGTCTGACCGGCGCCGCGGCACGGCGGCGGCGGGCTCTGGCGGCGGCCCCGCAAAGCGCGTAGCATCGGCGTTGCGGGGCGACCATCACTCGAGGAGAGTGCCATGGAATTGTCGCTTGCGCCCGCCGCCCGCCCCGCCGTCCGCCACCTCAGCAGCGCCGATCTCGATTGGGCGCTCGCCCGCGGCTGGGAGGATTTCCAGGAAAAGCGTGGCGACCTGCTGCTGCTGCCGATCGTCTATGCCGTCGTCGGCGTGCTCGCCTCGCTGTTCGCCTTTCGCAGCGCGCTGTTCCCGCTGGCCTTTCCGCTCGCCGCCGGCTTCGCGCTGATCGGCCCGGTGGCGGCGGCGGGATTCTACGAGCTTGCCCGCCGCCGCGAGGCGGGGCTCGAGAACAGCTGGTGGCATTTTCTCGATCCGCTCACCGGCCCGGCGCGGCTGCCGCTGCTGGCGCTGACCTTGATGCTCGCGGCGATCTTCATCGCCTGGATCGCCAGCGCCCAGGCGATCTACAATCTGACGCTCGGCACCTTGCGTCCCGCCGACCCGGCGGCGTTCTTCATGGGCCTGTTCGGTACCGGCGAGGGCGCCGCGATGATCGTCCTCGGCAACCTCGCCGGCGCGCTGTTCGCCGTGCTCAGCCTCGCCGTCGCCGCCTTCAGCTTTCCGATGGTCGTCGATCGCCCCGCCGAGACCGAGCCGGTCACCGCGGTCATCACCTCGCTTGCCGTCTTCCGCCGCAACCCGGTGACGGTGCTCGCCTGGGGGGCGCGCGTCGCCGGCATCCTGCTGCTCGCCGCGCTGCCTCTGTTCGTCGGGCTGATGGTGGCGATGCCGGTGCTCGGCTATGCCACCTGGCACCTCTATACCCGGGCGGTGGCGCGCTGAGGTCCCCCCCCGGGGCCGAATACAACCCGCTCATGCCGAGCGAAGTCGAGGCACATGCCGGCGCGTGCCTCGACTTCGCTCGGCATGAGCGGGGCTGGTGAGCGGGGGGGATGAGCGCGGGTGACGAGCGGGGGTGACGAGCGGGGGGTGATGTCGGGCGCCGGCGCGCTGGCCACGCCGCACCATCTTGGCTAAACGGCACGCGCCGCGCTCCCGCGGCCTTGCCGGAAAGTCCCATGTCCGACCTTATCGCCCTGACGCTCCCCGATGGTTCCGTGCGCAGCGTGGCGCGCGGCACTACCGGCGCCGAGGTGGCGGCGAGCATCGGGCCGGGCCTCGCCAAGGCCGCCCTCGCCGCCAGGATCGACGGTGAACTCGTCGACCTCAGCCGCCCGATCGAGCGTGACGCCGCGCTGGCGCTCGTCACCATCCGTGACGAAGCCGACGCCCTCGAACTCGTCCGCCACGATTTCGCGCACATCCTCGCCGAGGCGGTGCAGCGCCTCTATCCCGGCACCCAGATCACCTTCGGCCCGGCGACCGATGATGGCTTCTATTACGACTTCGCCCCCGCCCCCGGCCGCGGCGCCTTCACCGAGGAGGAACTGCCGGGAATCGAAGCCGAAATGCGCGCGCTGATCGCCGCCGACAAGCCGCTCGTCCGCCAGGTATGGAGCCGCGAGGCGCTGATCAGCCGCTGGCGCCAGCAGGGCGAGACCTTCAAGGCCGAATGGGCGGCGACGCTGCCGGGCGACGACGATCTGACCGTCTATTGGTCGGGGCCCGAAGACAGCGAGGGCGGCTGGCTCGACATGTGCCGCGGGCCGCACCTGCCCTCGACGGGCAAATTGGACCCCCAGGCCTTCAAGTTGACGCGCGTCTCGGGCGCCTATTGGCGCGGCGACCAGAACAACGCCATGCTCAGCCGCATCTACGGCACCGCCTGGCTCAACAAGAAGCAATTGGACGCGCATCTGCTGCGCATCGAGGAAGCCGCCAAGCGCGACCACCGCAAATTGGGCCGCGAGATGGACCTCTTCCACCTTCAGGAAGAGGCCCATGGCAGCGTCTTCTGGCACCCGCGCGGCTTCGTCATCTACCGCGCCCTCGAAGCCTATATGCGCCGCCGCCTCGACGCCGCGGGCTATCGCGAAGTCAAGACGCCGCAGGTGATGGACGCCCGGCAGTGGGAACAGTCGGGCCATTGGGGCAAATATCGCGAAAACATGTTCGTCATCCCCGACGAGGTGCCCAACACCTCCGATGACGGCCCGGTCGTTTCCGACAAGGCCGAGTGGATGGCCTTGAAGCCGATGAACTGCCCGGCACATGTGCTGATCTTCCGCCAGGGCATCAAGTCGTACCGCGACCTGCCGCTGCGCCTTGCCGAAATGGGCTGCTGCCACAGGAACGAGCCGCACGGCGCGCTGCACGGCCTGATGCGCGTCCGCCAGTTCACCCAGGACGACGCCCATATCTTCTGCCGCGAGGACCAGATCGTCAGCGAAGTCGCGCAATTCTGCGACCTGCTCGACCTGATCTACAAGGATCTCGGCTTCCCCGACTATGCCATCAAGCTCGCCCTGCGCCCGGACAAGCGCTTCGGCAGCGACGAAATGTGGGACTGGTCCGAGCAATCTTTGCGCGACGCCGTCGCCGCGACGGGGCGCAACACCCCCGAATGGGGCTGGGAGGAACTCCCCGGCGAGGGCGCCTTCTACGCGCCCAAGCTCGAATTCCACCTGACCGACGCCATCGGCCGGACGTGGCAGGTCGGTACCATCCAGACCGACACGGTGCTGCCCGAGCGCCTCGACGCCAGCTATATCGGCGAGGACGGCGCCCGCCATCGCCCGATCATGCTGCACCGCGCCATCCTCGGCAGCTTCGAACGCTTCATCGGCATCCTCATCGAGCACCACGCCGGGCGCTTCCCGACCTGGCTGGCGCCATGCCAAGCGGTGGTGGCGACGATCGTTTCCGACGCCGACGCCTATGCCGGCACCGTCGCCCGGGCGCTGATCAAGGCCGGCATCCGCACCGAAACCGACCTGCGCAACGAGAAGATCAATTTGAAGGTCCGCGAGCACAGCCTGGCCAAGGCGGCCTATATGCTCGTCGTCGGCCGCCGCGAGGCCGAGGAAGGCACCGTCGCCTTACGGAACCTCGCCGGCGGCGACCAGCAGGTGATGCCGCTGGCGGACGCGGTGGCGCGGCTGGCCGAGGACGCGACCCCGCCCGACCTGCGCGGCTGAGAATGCGCCGGGTGGCGGCGCTGCTGGCGGGGCTCGCCGCCGGCCCGGCGCTCGCCGCCGGCGGCGCGCATCTCGTCGACGATGCCGGCGTCGTCGCGCCGGGGTCGTGCGAGCTCGAAGCCTTTGGCAACTGGACCGGCGGCCACGCCTGGCGCGCCGTCGTCTCGCCGACCTGCGGCGTCGCGCTGCTCGGCGGCTTCGAGATCGGCGTCATCGCCGGCTTCCAGAGCGCCGGCAGCACCGCCATCCCCGGCGGCTCGCTCAAAAAGACGCTCGGCCGCATCGGGCCCCTGCGCGCCGCCGCCGAAATCAGCGTCGGCTTCGATCCCGAGGGCAATCGCGGCGACTATGTCTCGACCAACCTCCCCGCCAGCCTCGACCTCGCCGACTGGCTCGAACTGCATTTGAACGCCGGCGTCGATTTCGAGCCCGGGTCGCGTCCCATCCCGACCTTCGGCATCGGCGCCCTGGTCGAGCCGGCGCCCGGCTGGCAGTTCGTTGCCGAAGTCGCCGGCCGCCGCGGCCGCGCCACCCGCCCCCAGGCCGGCGTGCGCCACACCGCCGGCGCGCTGACCTTTGACCTCCTCTACAGCGAAGCCATCGACGAAGCCTCGCCGGGCGGCTGGCTGACCCTCGGCGTCACCTGGGCGTTCCACCTCTGACCATGGCCACCAATCGCGACCGCCTCACCGCCGAAATGCACGCCGCCGCCGCGGCGGGCGAGTTCGAACGCGCCGCGGCGTTGCGCGACGCCCTGCGCGCGCTGTCGGTCGATACCAGCGAAATCCACAAGCCCGCCCCTGGCGCGATGGGCATCGGCACCCAGCACCCCCGCCCCGAACGCCCCCCGGGATGGAAGCTGCCGAAAAAGCCGGATCTGCGGGTGGGCAAGAAGAAGGTGCCTCCGGCGGGAAAGGGCTGAGCCCCTCACCTAAACTCTAATGGCGCCCCGTACGAAAAGATCGTCACAATACGCAACTTTCGTGAATAGGTTCACGCCCATAGTTCTCCAAGTCACGATCTCAATCGATTTGATCATAGACAAACTGCTAAAGGCACACTGTCAAGACGCAGAATTTGCTATCGGAATGGAGGTTGATGTTTCGATCGGAGTCGCCGGGATGGAATGCCTTTAGGTAGTTCTTTGGAAACCCTCAAAATTACGTTGACGCCAATCGCAAAGTGCTTTTTCACGCGCTGTCTATAGAAGGCGTCTGCCATGCCCGGCAATTTTAGCTCACCATGAAGTGGTCTGTCCGACACACAAAGCAACGTAGCATAGGGAACCGACAGCCTAAGTCCGTTTGCGGCAATTGTAGCCGACTCCATATCGATCCCGATTGCACGAGATTCTTCAATCGGCCAAATTTCCTCGTTTGGATACTGTAACTCCCAATTACGATCAGACACCGTCATGATAATACCAGATCTTACCTTAGAGGAGAATCTGTCGGCATCTTTTTTTCTCTCAATAGTGCGGTAGAAAATATCGTTAAAGCGGGTGACCGGAGGGATCGGAAGGTGGGTTTTCAACAAAGGATCTAGGACACCATCAACTCGCGAATAGCCATCCGCGAGAACGTAATCGCCAAGTCTCTGAGATGCCCTTAGGCCGCCACAATGACCAAGCATCAAGAAGGAATAGGGCCTAAGAATGGCAATATGGTCGGTCATTGTCTTAGCATTTGAGGGACCGACTCCAATGTTAACCAGGCTGATTCCAACCCTTTTTCTCTCCCCATCCGTAACGTTGATATGATAAGCCGGCATCTGAGGCGTTTTTATCCCAAGAATACCGTCTGCGGCCCTTTCTTTCCGATCGGGCAGCTGCTCACGCAAAAACCTATTATATATTTCTACCACCAGCCAGTCAGCGAACTCAGCGTCGTTTTTGTGCAGGCTATCGTCGTTCTGCCGTCGGCTCGAGCCGACAGGACTGGCTTGCGAGGAAGCACGTCTTCTTACATCTGGTCCCTCCGGTTCCTTCGGCAACTCCTTCAGCTCGCACACTACCTTCGCGGCATAGCGTAGTAACATCTCGACGTCGTGAGGGCTTAGCACGATCTTTCCGGCGCGTGCACGGGCGGGGCGACCATCTGCCGTTTTATGCGCACTTTCCTCAATAACGAGATTATCGTTCAGCCACTCGGCAGTAAGGTGATCACAAATGGACTCAGATCCATCGCCAAGATTGGAACGTGACATTGCAACAGAAATCACCAATTTTTTCGAAGAGGAAGATTTATACGTATCCAACAGGTCTTTTTTGGCTTTATCGACAATTTTCTTTTGCGGTTTCAACGCTTTAATGTGACCAGCATGGACACACAGGACCATAAAGAGACCGGACTTCAAAAACTCATCAACATACGTATTGTAATTAGTAAAGATTACGTGCCTTTGGAAGTCAATAGGGTTTGTCTTCGTGTAATGGGCAATTCTACCCATTGAATAGTCGACACGGTCAGCGTCGAACAGAGACAAAGGTTGCGTCTCATACTCTGACTCGGAGACTGAGTCTATGACACGCTTCTGCCGATCAGCTAATTGTGAAATAATATCGCCGATTTCTGGGCCTCTTGGGCCAGACTCATTATTAAATATTTTCGAGTTCACGTATTCAAGCGACGGGTGTCGGACTATGCGGACTTTGCGCTTTTTTGCTAGGTCGTCAATTTCACCGAGGAGAGGCGCGTCGAAGATGTCCAGCATAATGTCTTTGGCTCTCTCGGGCAAATCGCGCAGATGGTGAACTACGGCCTTTGCGACTTGTTCGCCAAACTCGCACTGGATCGCCGCTTCAAGAATAAAGTGAATGGGAATTCTCTTTCTACTTGAACGAACCCTCCAAACAGGTTGGTGATTTCTCGTTATTACAGATATCTGGTCGCGGATATAATCTTCATAGAACGCCGTCCTCGTTATCGTCGTATCGAAATGGCCACGTTCCGCCATGTAGCCGTAAATTCTCTCTTCTCCTCCTCGGGCAGGCGGAAGGCCCGCGGGACCTCCAGGCTCCAGCGACCTAATATAGGCCTCTATTTGGGGATAATAACCCGTCACAGGGCCTTGCACTCTATTCGGAAATTCGGCAAACGAAAAGAAATTACTTAGTATTCTTGTAGCCTGCTCTAAATATAGCACATGCGTATAGTCGTAGATCGGATCAGCTATGCGCCTCGCAAGACTTCTAAAATCCTCCTCTTCAAGAGAACTGCTTTTTCCTATACTATTGCTGCGAAGAAATGATACGGCTCTTGAGGAGTCAATTAATATTGGGCAATGATCTCGCGCATCGTTTCCGTCTTCATGCTCAACTCCACTCAAACGATAACTATATGCTATTCGATGCCCAAGCGCTTGTAACCCAGCAAGCGCTGCATCGGCGCGGCTTCGCGTCAATTTGGTAATCTCGTCCAAATACATTATCGCTTCGACTGCGTCGGGTTTCATACATACCTCAAAACCAACATGGCCCGCATAAGTGAAGACATGAAACTCCACCATCAACTAGCGATAATGAAGGGTTTAGACAAGTGCGACCGTTAGCGGTCGCCGACCAGCGGCAGTCACATCTTTCAAGAAACGAGCGTACGCAGGGCTGCAAGAAGCCGCAATCTACCTATCTGCAGCGAGAAGGCGGAAGGGTCGATGCTGCCTCACGGAGTGGCCAACCTTAGCTGCCGCTCCAGAAATTCCGCCGTCGCCGCATCGACCTTCAGCCAGTTCTCGTGACGCAGGAAGTCGTGGATTTCGTTCGGCACGATCAGCTGCTCCATCGCGACGCCGCGGCCTTGCAGCTTTTTGACGAGGTCGATGGTCTGGTTGACGCGGACGTTGCGATCGTCGTCGCCATGGATGAACAGCACCGGCGAGCGCCAGCCGGCGATATCGGCCACCGGCGACGCCTTGTACGCCGTCTCGAGCGCGATGCGGCGATCCTCGTCGCCGAAGCTCGTCGGGTTGATGCCGACTTCCTCGATCAGCACGCGCGACCAATCGTGGACGCCGTGGATATCGACGCCGGCCTTGAAGACATCGCTGTTGCGCGCCAGCGCCTGGGCGGTGAGCAGCCCGCCATAGCTGCCCCCCCAGATGCCGATGCGCGCCGGGTCGACGTCGGGCCGGCCTTGCAGCCACTTCGCCGCGGCGAGCACGTCCTGATATTCGCTGGCGCCGGCCGGGCCGCCCTTGGCGGGGTGCTGGAAATCCCAGCCATAGCCGATGCCGAGGCGATAATTGACCGACAGCACGACGAAACCGCGCGCCGCCAGATATTGGTTCATCGCATAGGCATTGGCATAATAGCGCATGTAGGACGGCCCGAGCAGCATCTGCCGCGGCGGCCCGCCGTGGACATAGATCACCGCGGGCTTCTTCGCCGCGCCATCGCTGCGGGCGAACAGCTGGCCGGGGATGGTCAGGCCATCGGGGGCGGCAAAGCTGACTTTCGTCGGCCGCACGAAGGCATGGCCGGCGAAGCGGCCGGGGATCGGCTGGTTGGCGAGCGGCCGGGTCTGGCCACCCGCTACGAAGACGATCTGCGGCGCCGTCAGCGGCCCGGCGCCGATCGCCGCCGCGCCGGCGACGGTTGCGGCGGGCTGCCA
>LJHX01000036.1 GCA_001295935.1 alpha proteobacterium AAP81b | reverse complement strand
TTCACGCTTGGAGCCGCCCGCGGCTCTCGACCTTCATAAGTTCACATTCATCGACGAGCCTTCTAATACTCTCAACCAGATTAAGCGCCTAGGAGAGATTGAAGGCGCGGCACGGAGCGCCCGGCTCAACTTTAAGGATGAGTTCTGTGAAGACGCTGGCGCGTACTTAGTGTTGGCCGAAGTTTGGCCGCAAATGGCGAGAATTTTCCAGGGCGGGGAGATGCAACTGCCAGTGCAGCGGGTGCTTGATGCGACGGGCGTAAGCAAAAACAACCGCATGCGGACCCCGGCTGTGGAGATCATTCGGGCTGCCGGCCAGCGACCCCATGATAATGTCTGGGCCTACCCTATCCAGCGCCGCCGACCGGCCAACAGCTCGCGTTCACCGACGCAACATCTCGATTCGCAGGCGCGCGAAAAAGCAGCTGATAGGTTTTCCGAATGGATCGACACCTGCTTGGGAGAGTCTGCTGACCTTGAACTGACGATACGAGGACGAGCCAACATAGCACTAATTATGGGCGAAATCCTTTGTAATGCCGAACGTCATAGCACGCGGGACTCCGATGACGGGGACTGGTCAATAACCGCCTTCATGGTTCGGGATAGCAGCGGTCTAGGTGATGTCTATCGTTGTATGATTGCCTTCTTAAGCGTAGGCCAGTCGATAGCGGAAAGTCTGGAAACTGCTGCCCCGGATATCAAGGAACGCCTGAACGGGTATCTTGCCGACCACTGGCAATGCGGTTGCTCGCCCGCGACACTGGCCACCGTGTTCGCCCTCCAGGACACCATCACCTGTGACCCGAAGGCTCGTGAGGGGCGCTCTGGCGGAACCGGCCTGCAGGACATGCTCGACTTCGTTAACACCCTGGGCGCCGGTCAAGAGGGAAATGGCTCAAGGGTAACGATTGTATCAGGTAGGTCGTGTATCCGGATGCGGGCACCCTACATAATGGGGGTGCGCGAGGGCGGCGAGGCGACCAAGCCGCGCTTGCTTTGGTTCAACAAGGAGAATACCGCGCGCGAGCCACCGGACAGCGAATTCGCATTCGACCTTGAGCAACCGCTAAGCGGCACCCTGGTTAGCATTGCGTTCACGTTGGACCCGGCATTTCTGCGCAAGCAGGTGGAGAAGGAAGATGGCAGCGATCGACCTTGAAGAGCTCACCCAGGGCAAGGTGCATAACCTGAGCGGGCGGCTTCGTGGCATCGCCGCGCGCGAGCGCTTCGGCTTAGACGGACTGGATGGATCCGGCGACCCGGTTGAGATCCGGATCCCGGACTACATCTATGCCGTAACCCCATCGTTCATCCAAGGCCTCCTGGGTCCGACACTAAAGTCGTTGCACTTTGATGTGAAGGCTTTCCGGGACTCCTACAGATTCGTTGCTCCTGCCGTCGTATTAGAGCAGCTGGAACGTGGGATATCTGCAATTACGACTAGCCGGGACATTGCGGAAATTCGTTAATGCCAGAACCGGTAACGCCAAGCTCTGCTACCTTGGGCTTGAAGGATTACGTTACATTCGGGCTGACGGTTCTATCACTCGTCTGGAACTACTGGAATTTTCGATACACGAAGAGAATTCGATCGGAGACGCTCGAGGCAGACGAGTGGAAATATGAACGGGCCGAGATCAAGCGGGCTGTTCGAGGCTTCGAAGACGAAACTGACCTCCTAGTTTCTCTACACCGCGCGCAACATGACCGCACCAGTCTCCTAAAGGAGCTCGGGGATCGTACCAAAGCGCTATCTCTAGCGCATGGTAAGCTTGCACGAGAAGTGGAAAGGTCAGGAATATCCGAAATCCCCATTGGCGCGGTTTATGGATTTATAGATGAGGGTGAAAGTTCCTGGGATAGGATAAACACCATCCTATCTGACGTCAGTCAGCTGGAAGATGCCAACGAAATGCGCCAAAAGCTCACTCTTATCCAAGTTCTCTCCAGCGAAATTGCGCGTTCAGTACAAGCCCAGCTGGATATCAAACGTAACAGACTTATTGGCAAAGCGGAGTAGCTTTTCAGGTCGATCTGACGTCCTTTTCTACGTGGGACATCACCGAATAAGCTTGTAGCCAGTGATTGAGGGCTACCGCAAGTCGGGCCCATCTCCCGCGGAGACAGCTACGGATTCACATCACCCTGCCGTTCCGCTATTGTTCTCGTCATGCCCATCCGGCCTGAGACCCGTGCGCTCTATCCCTTCGATTGGCGCCAGCTCTCGCATTCGATCCGCTTCCGCAGGGCAGGCGGGAAGTGTGAGCGCTGCGGCCGTCCCCATGCCGCCCAAGTGGCACAGCTGCCCCAGGGACAGTGGTGGGATGCAGCAGCAGGATGCTGGCGCGATGAGCGCGGCAGGAAGGTGCGGCTGCCGCCGATCGAGGTGGTTGCCGCTATGGCGCCGCCGCTGTTGGGCTTCGCGGCGTCACCGCCCTATGCCTGGCGCCGGGTGGTATTGGCGACCGCCCACCTCGACCATGATCCCACCAACAACACCGCCCGCAATCTCGCTGCCCTGTGCGGCCGCTGCCACCTAGCGCACGACCGACCCGAACATCGCCGGCGGCGCCTGGCGACACTGCGCAGCCGGCGGGCGGTCGGCGACCTGTTCGCCCGCGGGTAGACGCGCGGTCAGCGCCGGCGCTTGGGCCCGCCCGGCTCCGTTGGCCTGGCGTCTTCCGCCTCAGAAAGTCTTGCACCGTGCAAGACGTTTCCGCTTTTGTTCCGATCCTGCGGCTCAGGCTCCGGGGTGCCCGGTCTTGCACCGTGCAAGACTTCGCCGCTGTCCGATGCCTTGCGCCCAGGGTGGCGGTCCAGCACCTGCCGCAGCTCCACTGCCATCGCCTGCCGCCGGGTGAGCGGGACCGGCATCTCCGCCACAAACCGCTCCACGTCGCGCGCCAGCTCGCGGTCCTCAGGAGTGCCCTGGGCCAGTTCGGCCGCATGGGCGAGATAGGCCTTCCGGATGCTGTCCTGACGGGCCTGGATGGTCCGGGTCCAGGTGGCGGGCTTGGCGGGTGTCGGTGCACTGGCCTCGCGTTGCATGGCCTGGCGTTCGGCCTTCCTGACCCTGGGCTCGCGGCCGGTGCGTTCGATCTGCTCGACGACCGCCTTCGTCGCCTTCCTGACCGCGCCCCTGGCCTGGCGCGGGGTCGCCTCGGCCTCCAGCCCTAGCCGCCGCAGCTCCTTCGCAAACCCCTCCCGCCAGCGCTGCAGGTCGGCAGGGCCGGGGGCCAGGCGCAGGCCGTCGGGGCCGACCGCCCGGATCGAGACATGGACATGCGGGTGGTGGGTGTCGTCATGGCGCACCATCAACCAATCCCGCTCCTTCAGCTCGCCCTTAGCCCAGGTCCGGGCCGCGGCTTCCACCCGGTCGGGCGCGGTGCCGGGCGGCATCGACAGGATCACCGACACCGCCTGCGCCGAATCGGCAAGCGGCCGGCCCCTGGCCTCGACGGCATTGGCCAGCAGCCAGTCGTCGGTCAGCGCCCTCAGCGCCTTGCGGTTGTCGATGCGGGTGCCGGTGGGGGTTTCAGCGGAGAGGCGGCCGTTGCGAGTGATATAGTCCAGGTGCGCCTTGAGGCCAGTGGCGCCGCCTCTGGTGCGGCCGGTGATCTTGACCATGGCTTCGGGCGCTCGGGAGACGATGCGGCGCAGGCGGGCCTTGGCGGCCTCAGAGAGCGGCGCGCGGCGCTTTGCGGGGGTTGCACCACCCCCAAGGCGCATATCCTCACCAGAGACGCTCTCTGCCAGCCTCCAGACGTCGTTCTCGCGCGAGGCCATGTCGGAGTGCCCGGATCAGCGGGAGCGCGTCAGGCGGGGCTGTTCTTGCTCTCGGGCCGGGATCGAGGGGGCAGGAGGAAGGGAGGTGGGGGTGGCAGTGCGCTCTGGACTCAGCAGCGTCGCGCCCGTCTCCCTTCCTGTTGCCCGCCCAACCTCCGGCGTGCTCGCCAGGCGCCGCTGCTCGGCCGACAGCTGCACCGGGCCCTGGCTCTGCTCCCTCGCGCCGAGTTCGGTCGCCACGAACAGCTTCAGCTCGGCCTTCGCATCGCTGTTGTAGCGGTTCATCTGCCGGTCGATCTTCTCCGACAGCGCCGCCAGGATGAGTTTTCCGTCATCCGACAGCCCCGCGCTGGCCTCGCCGAACGCCCGGCGTTGCTCCGCCGGCGTCGCCGCCCTAGGCTGCACCACGGACGGGGAGGGATCGTCCGCTGCTGCTGCCCCGCCAGGCACTGCCCTCGATCCTGGCCGTGTGGCGGCAGCGGCTTCCTTCGCAACGCCAGCGACCGCCCCAATCCGCGGCAGCGCGTTGGAGGGCCGGCCCTGGTCGCGTTCCGTCCGGCGCCGTTCCACTTCCTGTCGATCTGGATCGCTTGCCTTGTAGCCGGCGGCATTGAGGCCCGCCGCTGCCGCCTCGATCCAAGCTTCGCGGCGGAACGTCTCCGTTCCCCGCAGTTGCACCGAGCGCCAGCCTTGCGCTCCGGCCACCTCCACCATATCGCGGACGGTACGGAGATCCTCGCGGGCCGAAGTGACGCGGGTATCGGTGGCGGTGAACGCCACGCTCTTGCGCTGATAGTCCTGGTAATAGGTCCGGCGATCGGCCGCCGCCTCGACATAGTAGCTGGCGGCGATCGACGCGGGTTCGCTGCTGACCGGCAGGGGTTTCCTGGCCGGCGCTTCCGGGGGCGCAGGTGGTGGCGCATCGCCGGCGGCGGAAGCGGTGTTTCCGCTGCCGGCCGTCGCCTTGGCAGGCTCCGGCGGGGGTAGGGCCTCGATGCTGTTGCCGGCAGGCCGGCGGAGGAAGTCGCCAAGAGCCATCAGGGCCTCCTGTAAAGGCTTATGAGGGGCAAGAGGGAGTGACGGGCCACCGGACTACTCCGCGGCCATCCTGCGGCCTCTGGCGGGCGCCGTGGGCACGCGGTCGATGATCTGGGCGACCACCTGCCGAGCGTCGGACAGGCCATAGTCGCTGAGGTCGATATCGGCGCCCATCACAGAGCTCAGCAGGCTGTCGGACTGATGGGGCTTGAGGTCGGGCAGAGGCCGGTCATCGGCAGCCGGCAAGGCCGGCCTGGCGCCGCCGGAGTCTTGCACCGTGCAAGACGTTTCCGGTTTTGTTCCGGTGTCGGTGGCGGCGCCGGCTGCGGCAAAGTCTTGCACGGTGCAAGACTTTTGCGGTTTCGGCCGGCAGTTATCGGGTCGGCGGGAAGCAGGGGCGCTATCGGCAGAGTCTTGCACCGTGCAAGACATTGCCCCTCCCTCCTGCCCAGACCCCGTACCCTCGTCAGCCGCTACGCCGCCATCGACGGCCGCATTGCCGGGCGCCGCACGCCCCATCGGCCCGCGATCGAGCCGGACGTCGATATCGATCGGCGCCACCACCGGCGGCCGCCGCACCAGGCGACTGAACAGCGGATCGGCATAGTGGCGGATGCGCTTCGCCCGCATCGGATACATCCCAGGCTTGATGAGGATGGCTTCGCTCGGATGCAGCCGCGCGATCTCCTGGGGCAGCAGCAGCGCCCGGCGCTGGTCGCTTTCCGTCAGGCTGAGCTTGTCGCGCCGGAACACCTGCCAGAACCGCGGCCCCGACCGGCTTGCCGCTTCCACCGTGTCATAGCCGAGCCGCGCCGACAGTTCCTCGGTCAGTTTCAGGTCCTTGGTGCCGAACACCACTTCGAGCCCGCAGTTGTCGAGGATGGCTTCCGCCTTGTCGGGGCCGTAGAGGTCGCGATCGCGCAGCTGCGCCTTCGACTGCATGATGAGCATGATGCGGACGTCGTACCCCGCCACATAGGCGAAGGCGTCGGCCAGCACCGGCATCGGCCCCAACAACGGAAACTCATCGAGCAGCAGCAGCACCTGGTGCCGCGCTTCCGGGTCATTGGCGGGGAGCGACTGCACCTGCACGTCGACCAGCTGCTGGAAGAACAGCGCCAGCAGCGGGCGCAGCCGGGCGATGTTGTCGGGCGTCACCCCGACATAGATCGCATGCAGCGACCGCCGCAGCTCACGCAGGTCGAAGTCGCTCGCCGCGGTGGCGGCATCGATGCGCGGGTTGAACCACAACGACAGCTTCGAGGTGACCGTCTTGCGGATCGAGTTCACCAGGTCGGCCGAGCCGCGGAGATAATCCTCCAGCGCCTTCACCGTCGCCTCGGTGTACGGCTGCCTGCCGAGCCGGCGCGCCTCGATCCGCTGCAGCATGGCGCTGGCGCCGGCGTCGGACGACAGATGGCGCAGCACCTCGCCGAAGGTCAGCGGCAGCTCCGGCGTCTCCGCAATCAGCGCCGCGGTGCCGATGAACGCCGACCGCGCAGCATCCTGCCAGAAGGCCTGATCGCCGCCGACGTTTGGAAACACCATCTGGGCAATGCGCTGGATGTCCTCGAACGCGTCGATGGTGCCGCGCCGCACATAGGACAGCGGGTTGTAGCGCGCCGTGCGGCCATCGCCGGCCAGCGGGTCGAACAGGAAGACCTGCTGCCCGGCGGCGGCGCGAATGCCGGCGGTCGCTGCCCAGTTCTCCTTCTTGACGTCGAGACAGACCAGCGAGGCCTCGTAGAGCAGGCAGTTGGGGATGACCAAGCCGACGCCCTTGCCCGAGCGGGTCGGCGCATAGCAGGCGACATGCTCCGGGCCACCGAACCGCAGGTGGCGGCCGCCGCTGTCCTTGCCGACATACAGGCCCCCGAACCGGGCATAGAGGCCGGCGCGGCTCATCTCCCGGCGGGTGGCCCAACGGGTCTTGCCGTGCAGCGCCTGGGAGGCGCCGAGGGTGCCGCCCCGCAGCAGCCGTGCAGCCAGGATCAGGACGGGCACAGCAGTCGCGACACCGGCGCCGATCTTCAGCCAGGTCCCGACAAGGGGATGACCGAAGCCGTACCAGCGCCAGTAGGTCCACCATTGCAGGAACGGCAGGCCATCGACGCGGCCGAGCATCCGGGTACCGGCCAGGAACACCGACGACGCGATCAGCAGCCAGAGGCCGGCGACCAGGACGAGCCCCAACACCGGTACCAGCGCCTTGACGGCAGGTGGCAAGTCGGAGCGGGCGTCGATCATTCGGCGGGCTCCTATTCGGCGGCGTGGAGCGCAGGAGGAAGGGAGGCTTCCCGAGCAGGGGCCGTGGCCGCCGGATACAGCACCTCCTCGACGCCGAAGCGGCCATTGGCCTTGCGGCAATGGACCACGACATCGACGAGGCTGCGCAGCAGCGCCGCCACATCGGCATCGAGCAAATGGCGCCCTGCCGGATGCTGTTTGACCATCAGGCGCAGCGCATCGAACGCACCCAGCGCCGACGACGCATGGCAGGTGGTGATGCTGCCCGGGTGCCCGGCAGCGACCGAGCGCACGAAGGTGAACGCCGCGCCGTCGCGCAGCTCCTGCATAAGCACCCGGTCGGGCCGCATCCGCAGCGCCGCCTCGATCAGATCCTCGGGCATGACCCGCGCCAGGCCCTGGTCGCCCTTGGAGTATAACAGCGCCACCCGGTTGCGATGTGGCAGCCCGACGAACTCGGCGGTGTCCTCGATGGTGACCAGACGCTCGTCGAGCGGGATGGCCTCGATCAGCGCCTTGGCCAGCGTCGTCTTGCCCGAGCCAGTGTCGCCGGAGATCAGCAGCGTCTTCCGCGAGGCGACCGCCAGGGGCAGGAAGCGGGCCCAGTCGCCGGCGCGGTAGAGCGCCAGCAGCTCGGCATCACGCTCACCGGCTCCATTACCCGCGGCTTCGGTCGAAGCGAACAACCCCCCTGCTGCAAGAGCGGCGATGGTGGGCCGCAGCCCAGAGGGCCGGCGGATCGTGAGGCTCAGCGTCCCGGCCGCGACCGCCGGCGGGCGGCACACCTGCAGCCGCTGTCCATCGGGCAGCGAGCAGGCACAGAGCGGGCGTTCCGGACCGACATCCTGCGACGACAGAGCCGCCGCCAATGTCGCGATGCTGTCCAGGCGATCGAACCCCAGCGCCGGCACATCCTGCCAGGCCCAGGCACCGCCCTTCTCAACGCCGACCTCACCGGGCCGGTTGACCACGATCTCGGTGACGCCGGCGTCGTCGAGCCATTCTTGCAGCGGCGCCAGCATCAGGCGGAGAGTGGACTCGCCGGCCTGGCTCACTGGGGCTGGCCTGCTAGCGTAGGGCGAGACGGAGCGCCCAAAAGTCTTGCACGGTGCAAGACTTTCGAGGTCGATTCCCCGTCAGCCACGATCGAAGCGATAGGATGGGCAACCGGGAACAAAAGGTGACATGTCTTGCACCGTGCAAGACTTTGCCACCAAGGCTCCTGCTTCCCGCCGGCCTGGTGCGGCCAGCTCCAACCCGCAAAAGTCTTGCACCGTGCAAGACTTTTGAAGCGCACTCCTCTGCCCAGAACGTTGCTCCTGAGCCCCAAACAAGGCGGAGAAAGTCTTGCACCGCGCAAGACTTTGACCTCCCAACAGCCCTTCACGGCGCACCGGGAGCGCCGGCGGCGACCGCGGTTGCCTGGACCTGATAGACCCCCGAGAAGTCGAGATCGCGCGCCACGAACACCGAGACCAGCTCGCCCTGCGCCTTCCGGACCGTCGGCGGAATGCGGATGCTGTCACGCAGGCTCTCACCGATCACGGCTTCCGGCGTACCCGTGTTGATCGTGGTGGTGCCCTGGTTGGACGCTGCCGCCACCCCGGCCTGAATGGCGCCGTTGATGGTGCTGAGCAGCAATGCGCCGCCGAAGCGCTGCCAGAAGTGATTGTCGACGGCGCCGCCCATGCCGGCCCGGCCAAGCGCGTCCGACGCCGGCGACGCCAGGCTGATGACGACGCCTTGCGGTGTCTCGGCCCGCGTCCAGAGCACGAACAACCGCGCCTGGCCCTGGCGAACACCGCCCTGGAACTCGCCGATGATCCGCGTGCCGCGATCGAGCAGGGTGACACCCGTCTTGCCCATCACGTCCTGAGGCACGATGCAGGTGACCAGACCCGGCAACGTCGAGTCCATCGCCGTCTGGAGCACACAGGGGATCAGGGTGCCGGCGGTGAGCAGATAGGGCTGGTTGCGCAGCACCGCGGCGGTGACGCCATCCAGCTGGGTGGGCTGCAACCGTGCGCCAAGCTCGCTTCCGACGCTCTGCTGCATGGCGACAGGCGTAGCACCCGACGCGGCGCCGAGGCTGCTGCCGCCGTTGCTACTGTAAACGAGCAGTGTCTGCTGGCCGCGCGTCGGGGCAGCCGCCCCAACCTGCTGTGACGGCGCCTGCTGCATCGGGGCTGAGGCAAGCCTGGGATCGACAGGCGCGTCCGGCAGCGGCGGGGCGGCATCGGGAGGCAGCGCCGCCATGCTGTCCGTCGGCGCCGGCGGCAGCTCGGGCGGCGCCTCATATTGGGTCACCGACTTGACCTGCACGGGCGGGCGGTTGCCGACCTTGAGACCGGGTTCGGCCGATGCGCCCCGCATCACAACAAACCCGCAGGCAAGGCCGGCAGCGGCGACGATCATGCCGATGCCGCCCTTCTTGGAGACCAATGGCCCCCGACCGGCAACCTCCGACACATGGCGTTCGCCCGGCACCGCACCAGCATGGCCAGTATCGTTGGCCGGAGCCGTGGCGACGGGCGGCCCAGCAGAATCGACGACGTCGCTCATTGCGCGCTGTCCTTTACGACGCGGGTCAGATCGGACGTGCCAGTGCCGGTCATCGGGTTGTGCCCGACGGGATCGAAGCCCTGGTTGGCGATGCCGAGCACCTCGGCACCGTCGCGCAGCACGAACTCGCGGGCGGCGACCGGCACGACGGCCAGGTCGGCCCGCATCGTATAAGAGACGATGGTCTCCTGGCCGTCCGGCGCCCGCGTATAGATCGTCGGCACCCGCATATTGCCGGGAAAGCGGAAGGCCGTCATGCGGCCGTTGTCGCTGACTTCGGTCGGCTCGATCAGCCTGGAACCGCGGGCGACATACCGCCAGTTGCGCGGCCCCTCCTCCCATGCCTTAGCAAGGCGCGCCTGGGCCTGGGCTTCCGCTTCCCGCTGGCGTGCCGCATCATCGACCACCGTTGCTTCGCGCGGATAGGTGAAGGTCACCGCGTACATCGGGCGCTCGCCGTCCCGGCGTCCGCTCGACACCAGGCGCAGCTGGTAGGAGCGCGAACTGCCGTCAGGTCGGCGTGTCACCACCTGGGCGTTGGTCGCCGACCTGACCGCCGTGGGCTTGAGGAACAGCAGGTTGCCGACAGGCTGTGCGAGCCAGTTGTCGGCATCGCCGATGGCGACGTTGGTAATTTCCTCGTCTTTGGCAAACACCAACTGCGTCGAGCTGGTCCTCGACGCCACGATGCGGACGACATTTTGGGGATCGTAGACGACCGCCATCACATGTGGGTCGACGCCGGCAGAGCGCGGCACGACCTCCGCGACCACCGGCAGCGGCAGCAGGATGGTGGTGGGCAGGAGGAACAAAGACAGAAACGTCTTGCACGGTGCAAGACTTTCCGGCGATTGCACCCTTCGGATTCCAGAAGCTGGGAGGCCCGTGAGCATCACTTCACCACCTCCTGATCGGCCCGGTAGCTGGTGACGACAAAGCCGAGCGGATTGATGTTGATCGCCGCGTCAGCAACCGCCCCTGGGGCAAAGTCATAGGCGATGGTGGCGATTAGGCGCCGGGGCGGCAGGGCGATGAGGCCCTTGCGCTCAACCTGCTCGAAGCGAACCTGCGCGAGCCTGTCCGACAGGAAGGACGTTCCGAGCCATCGCACGGTCGCCTCACCGTCCTTGCCGAGGAGCACCTGTGGCGACATCGGGTTGGAGCCCCGGAACTCGGCGGCATAGAGCTGCTGGACGGTCGGCGAACTGGTCAGGCTGACCGCGTTGAAGTTGGCTTCCGCCTCGCCCGCCGAGTAGCTCTGCCGGTGGCGGACATACTCCCAAAGAAAGTGGCGACGCATGGCTTCCGTCGCTTCCATGTCGCCGCCACGGACATCGTAGACGCGCTCGACGGCCCCGGTCGTGTTGTCGACACGAAAGGCAAGCGGCACCACCGTCTTGAGCGGCGCCAGCGCCGCTACGGCAAAGCAGGCAGCGGCAGCGACCAGGCCGGCAGAACTCGCTACGGCCCACGCCACCCGGCGACTGCGCTCCGCGGACCGCAGTCGGTCGGCCTCGAAGCTACGCACCTGCGCGAAATAGGCATCCAGTGTCGCGGGATCGGCTGCAACGGGTCGCGCCGCGAACGGACGCCCGGCAATGCTGCTCATGTCGTTCATCGGGGAGACTCCGACCGAGAGAGGCTCCATGACTGCGCCGGCGCGAGTGGCTGGCGGGGTCCGCGAAGGTCATCGCGGGTCGGTTGCCAACGCCCGGCGTTCAGGGGCCGCCAGGCACCGGCTGCCTCCGGTGGTCGGGCCTTGTTGCTGGCGCAGGCGGCCAGCAGAAGGGTCACAACCATGAAGGTTGGGCGGATCATGCAGCCCTCCTTGTCGTGTCGGAGAGAGACCCACCCGGCGAGGGCCGGAAGCGGGCTGTCACGAGGCGCACCGTCTGGTTTGCGGCAGCAGCTGCCAGCACTCCAGCGCGCGCGATTTGCTGCCCACCAGCGCGCGTGGCGTTGAAGCCGCCCCGCGCCAGCGCGCCCGTGTGGAAGTGCAGTCCGCCAGCAAGAGACGACGCGATGCTGGGCAACTGGAGCGCCACGTAGCCGGCCACCCCGAAGAAGATCATGCCCGCGAGCAGCACCTGGATCATCGCCATGGCGTCGGCGTTGCCCATGGCGCCGATGGTGCCGACGACCTCGCCCTCGACGGTCAGGACGATGTTCAGCAGCACGACCGTCACCACCTGGAGGACGACGCAGGAAATCATCGAGCCGATCCAGCGCTCGAAGATGGAGCGAGTGGCCGGGAAGAGCACCAAGGCGACCAGAAGCGGCCCTACGGCAATGTAGAGCGCCAGGAGGACCCGTGAGATAAGCCAAATCGCGAAGGCGAAGACCGTTGAGATGATCCCTGCCGCCCAGAACAGGGTGACGATGCCCTTCAACATCAGATCGTCCCAAGCCAGCGTTCGCCAAACTTCGAGGCCGGCACGCCAGGCTTTTAGCCACACCATGTCGAAGCTGTTGGCGGTGACCACCTGCCCGGCACCGGCGCCGGAGATGACATTGGTCAGCTCCGTGGGAAGCGTCGTGAAGAAAAAGTCGTAGACGAACTGCTGGTAGATGCCTGCACCGGTCAGAACGAACACTACCAGCCCCATGGCGATCATCCGAGAGATGACGGTCGAGGCCAGTTCGCTGTGGTGGCCTCGAAGGATGAGCAGACCGGTCAACGCAACATAGATCACCAACGCCACCTGGAGCGGAGCCGACGCGAAGGCGAGGAAGGCGTTGACGACCTCGCTGACCGCCGAGACCAGGGGCGTCTCGACCTGATCCACGATATAGGTGAACACCTCCCACTGGACGTCGGCCATGCGCTATCTCCCGACCAGGCCGGCTTCGATCCGCAGCGACCGCGCGGCGGCTTCGCAGTTCGCAAGTTCGGGGTTCCGACGACACATCATCAGCTTGGCCCGCCGGGCCTCGGGGTCTGCGGACCAATAGGCAGGCACAGATGGCGACAGCACAGCGGCCCGCGTGCGGGCCTGCCGCAGAGCGACCGTGACGCTGGCCTGATGGGCGTTGATGCAGTCGGGGGTCCGGCCAAGATGCCCTGGATCGTCGAGACAGGCCAGTTGCGCCCGCGCCCGCTCTCGCGGGTGATCGGCAAACCAAGTGACTGTGCGGCTGCCTTGTTCAGGCATGGCACCGGCCGGCGTCGCTGCGGCAAGGATAAGCACCAGCGCCGCAGCAAAGTCTTGCACGGTGCAAGACCTTTCGCGGTTTGTTCCACCGACCTCCACACGACAGCCGGCACCAGCGCGGAATGCTCGCAGCCCAAAAGTCTTGCACCGTGCAAGACTTTTCCGCTGCTGTTCCGCCTGTCCCGCCAGTCGGTCGGTCGCCACACGCCCGGCCCAGGACCCGGAAAAGGCTTGCACCGTGCAAGACTTTTTCACGGTCAGCCCCCTTTTGCCTTGGCCTGCTCGATGAGGCTGTCGATCGACTGACGTCGCTGCTCAGAGCGACGCTGCTGTTCGCTCCGCTGCTGCGAGGCCTGCCACATGGCGAGCGACTGGGCCTGAACCTGCTGCGCCTGGATATAGGCCTGCTCCGCCTGCACCCGCGCTTGCAGATCGAGTACCGTCTTCTGGTCGGGGGCCGTCGCGAGTTGCCCCTCTATGGCCTGCAGGGCGTCGATGCGGGCCGTCGCCGAGGCATAGAGGTCGCTGGCCATCGCCTGAGCGCCGGCGATGCTGGTAGCGGAGCGGTTCATTTCCCGCGCCTGAAAGTCTTGCCCGGCCGGGGTATAGACGCGGTTCTGGCCGAGCATCTGCTGACCGGCGCCATTCAATTGCCCGGTGCCGGAAAGCATGTCCTGCACGGCACTGCGGCCCGGCAGTGCGTTGCGGAGTTGGCGGGTGTTGAGCTGCTGTCCAAGGCCCTGCACGGCAGCATCGGGCGCATGGGCGATGGCGCTGTAGGTCTGGCGAAGCTGCTGATACTGAGCCCGCATCTGGTCGATCTGCGACTTGAGTTGAAAGATCGCGCGAGCATCGATGACCGCCATCTGGGCTTCCGCAGGTGCGCCCAGCATCAGCATGAACGCAACGCCCGCCAGTCTCGAGTGTCTGGTCATTACCTTCTCCCTCCAACCCTTCATCCCGCCGCTTCTCGCCATTCTCGCCGGAAGCGGGGCAGCCAGCGCGATGGGTCGGGACCTTCCGCCTCGATAAGGCGCTCCATCAGCCTGACGGTGGACGCGCGGCCCGACAGCACCGCGACAAGATCCTCCAAACCATCGAGATCGAGCTCGCAGGCGACCGACGCGGTGCCATGCTTGAGCAGGAAGCGACGACCACCAACGGTGAGGCCCTCCCGCACCGCCAGGAACTCGGGTTCGGTCAGCTTCAGGCCATCACGGTAATCGGCGGCGCTGGCGCGCGTGTTGGGAAGCAGGATCTGCGTCGGACATTGCTCGACAATCGAGTGTGCGATCGGGCTGCGAAGGGCGTCGGCCGGAGATTGCGTCGCCAGGATCACCGCGCCGTTCAGCTTCCGGATCGTCTTCAGCTTGTCGTTGACCAGATCACGAAAGCCGGGATCGGCCAGCGCCTTCCAGAATTCGTCGATGGCAAGCACCAGACGACGACCATCGACCAGGGCTTCGACGCGATGGAAAAGATAGGCCATGATCGGGCCGCGGGTGACCGGATCGTCGAGGACCGCGGTCATGTCGAAGCCCAGGAAGGGGGCATCGAGCGACACGCTGTCCGCCTCATTGTCGAGGACCCAGCCCAGCGACCCGCCGGCGCACCATCTCTCCAGCTGCGCACCGGGGCCGCTGGCATCGGCATGCCCGAGAAAGGCGCGCAGCTCCGCAAGCGAGCGATGCTCCGGCGGCAGTGACAGCACCGCCTTGAGGCCGAGTTCCAGGCGCCGATCGTCTTCCGGCGTCATAGGCGCACTAGGACGGTCGACGAGGGCCTTCACCAGCCCCTTGAGGAACGCCACATCGTGCGGCGAACCCGAAAGTGCCCTCAGGGGAGCCAGTCCGGTCGGCGCTCCCGAGGGCAGGACCAGATAGGTCCCACCGACGGCACGCGCGAGAATCTCGCCACCGCGATCCTTGTCGAAGAACACCACCTGCGCATCCTGCCGCTCCGCCATCGCCAGCAGGAACAGCATGAGCGTCGTCTTGCCCGAGCCGGCAGGCCCCGCCAGAAAGACATTGCCCAGGTCCTTCACGGTCTCCGTAGGGGCGTGAAGATGGAAGCTGTAGGCGGACCCGCCGGTCGTTCGGAACAGGGTGAGCGCTTCGCCCCAATGCCCGCGGGCCGCGCCCTTCGGGTAGTTGTGCAGCGTCGCCATCGCCGCGAAGTTCCGGGAGGAGATGGCGCCCGGGCGTGTCCTGTATCGCTCGTTACCCGGCAGCTGAGCCCAATAGGCCGCCTCCAGCCCAAGGTCCTCACGGACCACGACCGCACCGCTTTCAGCAAGATCGCGGCGCGCGCGGCTCGCTACAGTGCCGAGAGCATCGAGCGTATCGGCGAAGGTCACCAGGCTGAGATGGTGGGTGCCCATCGCAAAGTGATTGGATGCAAGCTGATCGGCGGCGGCATCGAGAGCCTCCGTCTGGCTCGCAGCCTTGTCGGCCGCGCTCACCATCTTGTTCTGCTTTCGAGTGAGGACCGTTTGGGCGGCCTGCTTGTCAAGGAAGCCGAAGCTCTGCGTCAGCGCGCAGCGGTATGGCGCCGACAGGACCGCGTCGAACATCCCCGGCCAAGTGGAGGCCGGATACTCACGTAACCCGAAGGCGGCGGCGTAGGTCGAACCGCCCGGACCACGAATCTCGATGGCTTCGCCGCCGACGATCACCCGATCCGTGTAGATGGCCCCGCCGAGGTGCCCGCTCACCAGTGGGACGGGCATGGTTTCGCCGGTCAGGATCAGGCGCAAGGCCTCCGCAATCTCCGAAAACACGAGGCCACCTTTCTCCCGGATGCCAAGCCTCCTGGCGCCATAGCTGCCCAGCTCATGAAGAATGGTGGCAACCACGCCTTCGACCGCGTCCATCGACGCGAGGGATGCCACGCGCGTCGAAGCGGATTTTCGACCTCGGAAGCGGCCGACAAGGCCGTACAGGTTACCGCTTGCCATGTGGGCGGGCCGAAGCACCACCGAGAGCAGCAGCCTATTGCGATAAAGCCGGTTTCCGGTCAGCCGCGCCCGGTAGTGTTGGTCCAACTCACGGGCGAAGGCGCTGCGGCAGGTCGAGGCCGGATACTCCGATCCGTCGGAGAGCGTGCGGACGACATGCGTCGAGAGCGCCAGGCGGTCAGAAGCCAAGTTCCGAAGCAGGATGTTGCGTTGGGCATGGCGCGCATTGACTTCGACAGGATCGGCGGTTTCCCAGGCGGCACCGTTCAGCGAGATCATGGCGAGCAGGGAGCCATCGTCTAGCATTACGACGCCAGGGGAGGCGTGCCCGATGTAGGGGACGTAGGTATCGGGCTCCCGCTCCCGCGAAGCGCCAGCGATCCTAGGCATGGACGCGAACCTCCCGCGAGCGGCGGGCGGCCCGTAGAGGCAGCGGGCTTACGGAAGACCCGCCCCAGCGTGCCCGGTTCCGGGCGCGGGCCTTGGTCTCACTCCAGACTCTGAGGACGCCGAACATGTTGTAATCGCGGGCGACGAGCAGTCGCGTCGCATAGTGAACGGCCACACCGATGCTCATGTAGAGCGGGTTCTTCATGATGACGAACACGATAGTGGTCACCATCAGATTGATGACCAGCGACTCCAGTGGCACGCCCTGCCACATGGCCGGGCGGGTGCACGCCAGGAACAGCGGATCCTCGGTGAGGCCGTCTCCAAACATCAGGCGGCGATCTGGCTGACGATCCACGACGACGAGAAGATCAGCATGATGCCAAGCACGGTGCCGCCAAGCTGGCGAACGCTGATGGCGCCGAACAGGGCCGCCAGGCCAGCGATGGCCACCGCGATGACGGCGATGAGCTGACCTGCCGTACCGGTGATGAGATTGACGAGGTTTTGCAGGAAGGCGGTCAGGGTCCCCTGCCCGCCCGCGGCCTGCGCGTGGGCCGGCGTCGCCGCAAGCATTGCAAGCATCAGTGTGCCGACGGCGGCGCGTTGGCGAACTTGGAGACCGCCCGCCAAAGCGCGGGAGCGTGCCTGCGCGGCAGGCAGCAGGGCGGAAAAAGAAAGCGACTTCAAAGGCATGGTATAACCCCTTTTGGGCGGATGGCGACTATCGCCGCGATCCATTGGCGGTCGGCACCAGGAGCGACGGAGTGACGAAAGTCTTGCACCGTGCAAGACTTTGGCCCTCCAAAGCGGTCGCGAGCGGCACCGCTGTGCCCGCGACCGAAAGCCTGTTGGAAGCCTTCAGGGTACATCCTTGGCTCCCTCGACTGCCTTCAGGAGGACAGGACCCCCCTGCCCTTCAAGCGATCCGGAACCGCCTTCTCGGCGTGCCCGGGCGCTGCCGTACACATCCCAAGGCTCCGCCGCTGGCGTCGGTGAAACTGAGGCCACAGAGCCCCCTTCCCGACCTGCCCGCGTCCGGATCGCCGGCACCACAATCTCGGCGGAAGCCTGCACGCGGCCGACATAGCCGTTGGTGAAACCGCGAACGGGCGAGCCGGTGTTGTAGCTCGACACCGCCCTGTGAAGCGCGCGCTCCTCGTTGCCGGAGGTGGACTGGCGGCTATAGAAGTCCGTCAGCGCCCGTGCTCCGGCGGCCATGCTGCGACAGACATCGAATGCGTCGGCTACACTCAGGCCGAAGCGCTGCAGGTTGGCGCTGTTGACCTGCATCAGTCCCAGGTCGAGCGAATGCCGGCGCTGGACTAATGCGCTCGCCATCCTGACAGCCTGATCGATGCTATGCGGCCGATAACGGCGCCCGGTGCTATTATCGTTGATCGCCAGACTATCGAATCGGCTTTCGGCATGAGCAACCGCGGCCAGGGTCTCGACATGGACCGAGGGTGCGCAGCTTGGCGCCAGCACAACGAAGGTGGCGAGCGACACGATCATGCCACGCGCCCGGCAGGGCAGGGGCTAAGGCGCCTTCTTCCTTGGCGGCACGAACGGCTGACAGTCGTCCGCTGCGAGAGAGCCGAAGCTGCCCAGCAGCGGATCGCCCGATGCATAGAGCGTGATCGGGCCGAGATAGTCGAACTCGAGCCGGAGCAGCTCCAGGAGGCGGTCGAGGTCGCGATAGGTGCGGTCGGAGCGGTGGCCGTAGGTGCGCAGCGGCAGGTATTCGTCGAACCAGCTCGTGCGGATATAGGCCGCGTGCTCAAGCTGATCGTCGACAACCCGGCAGACGACGAACACGCTGCGGAGGTGGCCGCCATTTTGGAGGCCCGCCTTGATGTCTCCTTCGACCAGCCCTCGCAACGCCGCCCCTCGCTGCACGCAAATGACCTGCGACGCCGCCACACCGGAAGAGCCTTCCGGTTCGGCAGCGCCGGTGAGCCCATGCTCGTGCCGGTCGGACGACTCGGATCGGCGGGCGGGAGGAGCCTAGCAGCGGACGCGGAGCCCGTCCCTGCCCGATTGCTCAGGCTGGTAGCGGTGTCGTCATGCGCTGTGATGGTACGCAGAGCCACGCAAACCTCCCTTCGCAACGCCGAAGGAACAGGTGGAAGGCTATGGCTGTTTTTGAAAAAACGCCAGCCCCTCGCTGAAAAATAATTTTGGGGCTTGCTCGCGAGCGATTCACGCGCCTAGCCTAGGCAAGCGATTGAGCGGAAACGCTTCGTCGGACAATCTTGCACGAACTCGGGTGTTGGCGTGATCGGCTGTGTTCGTTCTCCGTTCCTTTCCTGACAGTTGCCGTTTTATCAAAAATGGTCAGGGTTCTCGCCATGGCGTTCACCAGCGTCATGGCGTCTTGCAGCTGGGCCTGGAGCGATGCCGGAAATCCCATTCGCACTCGCTAGCTAGCCCAGGTCCGATTAGCGCGCTGCTTCCCTGCTGCCCACTAGCCATTGGTCCCGTCCGAGACCGTCAGCTCATCCATCAATCTCTTGAAAACATCCCCCAAGCGCAGCGCGGGAGGGATTCTGGATTCTTCTGGGATTCGGATTCTGGCCGCTCTTGCCAACAAAGACATGCGCTTACGCAAGGTTCGCCGGACAGATTGGGAGGCCTTCCACGACGGATTGGGAGGGGTCCAAGCGACCGATGGGGAGAGCTTCGACGACTCCTTGGGAGGCCGCATTTGCGACAGATTGGGAGGGGTTGTGGATAAGCTCCATGCGACGGATTGGGAGGCCGGCGTTTCCGCGTCCTTCAACGACACCGATACGACGGATCGGGAGGGGTTTATCCATGGTCAGGTCGTCGCCCATTACGACGGATCGGGAGGGATACGGGAAGCGGCGACTGCGACGGATTGGGAGGGGGCTAGGATTCGTCTGCCGATCTTGGCAAGACACGACACAAAAGGGGGCTGTCGTGTCGCAATGAGCAAGCCGAAATCCATCGGTCGCACGATGAAGGCCGCGCATCAGCTGCGCCTGGTCGGCAAGGGCGAGCTGGCGATGGCCGTCGAGCTGATCGACGTCCATACCCCCAAGAACCAGGAATTGAGCCTCATCGCCCGCCGTTGCCTGCTGCTGATGCTGGAGGCCGCCGCCGGCGATGCGTGGAAGCCCGAGGCGCACAGGATCGCGAAGAAGGATCTGCGCGGCAACCACCGGGCAATGGACCGGGTACGTCCGGCGTTTGAGGAGTTGATGAGCGTGTGGTTCAGCCACGCCGACATGCTGGGGGGCAAGAAGTCGACCCGCATGTTCCACCTGCTCGAAACCATCAACGACCAAGACGATGACGGAGCGTCCGCCTTCGTCGAGTTCCAGTTCACCGAGCGCGCCCGGCAGATGCTGGAGCGTTCGGAAGTCTATGCCCGCCTCTCCAAGGAGGCGATCATCAAGTTCCAGTCGCGCTACAGCCTGCGCATGTACGAGATCGGCGCGGCCATCTACGGCAAACGCGACCCGACTTGGACAGGGGAGGTGACGGAGCTGCGCAAGCTGCTGCAGGTGCCCAAGGAGGCCTATCCCAACTTCTCCGATTTTCGGAAGCGGGTGCTCGAACCCGCCAAGGCCGAGATCGCGCAGCTGGCCGAGTTCGACTTCACCTGGGAAGAGTTCACCGCCGGCCGACAGGTCAAGCGTATCCGCATGACGTTCACGCCCAAGCCGGGCCGTATGGCACTGGCTGCGGCCGAGGAGAACAACCGCCACTCCATCGGCCGCGTCGCGCGTCGCAACGACGAAGTCGAGCGCATCGTCGATGCCGGCGAGATCACCCGCAACCTTGCGGCGAGGCTGACTGTGGCCAATGCCGATCTGCGCTGGCCGACGGACGACGATATCAACGACTACCAAGACGACCGCATCGAACTCTATCGCATCGGCGCCTCCGGCGGTGGCGGCCATTCCATTGAACGTCTCGCATCGGCCTATGTGAAGCACATGGGCGACAAGCGGTTCGAACTGACCGGCGAACGTCTGCGCTCGTCATGGCGCGGCTTTGTCGAAGGCAAGGCCAAGACCTGGAAGTCGGTCGCCTGAAACAGTTGAGGCTCGGAAGGCGGCAACCTTCCGAGCCTCGGCGGCCGACGCACATGCAGGTGCTCCGGCTAGAGTGTCAGCATAGCAGGGCAGCCGCACATTTTCCAGTGGTTTAGCGTTTCGCGGCATAGGCTTCAGGGTTCGCCCTATGTCTCGCGGACTGCGTTAAAACATCCTAGGCTTGCTTGAACGCGTGGTCGGGCCAGACGGCGCGTCAGGGGTCAACACGCTTTCCACCCGCCTTCCTTCGCTGCGCTCCGTGCAGGCGGGTCCCTGCGAAAGCACGTTGACCCCCGACGTCCCGCCCGGCGGGACTGGAGGTGTCGGGACGAAGGGCGTCCCGCCATTCAAGTTCGATCCCTCTGGGGGATCGAACAAAGGGCTATCTTAGGCCGGGGCGCGGCAAGTCTTGCACGGTGCAAGACTTTCAGAGCGGCCAACGGCTTGGCGCATTATCTACTGACAAGTATTGACGGGTTAAAGCCACAATAGTATCAATGGATTACCGGTTCAGTCGAGCCGGAGCGGCGCGGCACCGGCGGCAACCGGCCCGCACCGGCAACGTCCATGCAGGGACAGACCATGACCCATCAGCTTGCTACCCGTTTCGGCCGCAACAGCTTCCAGATTGGCAGCCGCGAGCCGCTCGACAACGACGCACTTCGTGCCATTGTCCCGTCGATCTTTGCCGGCGAGGCGCACGACAGCAGGTCGTCGCGATATGTCCATGTTCCCACCATCCAGCTGATCGAAGGGCTTCGCCGCGAAGGCTGGCAGCCCTTCTTTGCCGCCCAGGCCAAACCCCGCGATGACGGACGCATCGGCCACGCCAAGCACATGCTGCGCCTGCGCCGCCGCGATGACATCGGCCAGGGCGAGGCGGCCGAGGTCGTGATCGTCAACAGCCACGATGGCACCAGCGCCTATCAGATGTTCGCCGGCATGATCCGCTTCGTGTGCACCAACAGCATGATCGCCGGTGACCGCTTCGAGGAGGTACGGGTTCACCACAAGGGCGACATCCAGCACCAAATCATCGAAGGCGCCTACACGGTCGCCAAGGACTTCCCCCGCCTGATCGACGCAAGCGCGCAGATGAAGGGCACTTCCTTGACCACCGGCGAGCGCCGCGTGTTCGCCGAGGCCGCGCTTGTCGCCCGCTATGGTGAGGACGAGAGCCCGGTGACGCCCGAACAGATCATGCGCCCGCGCCGCAGCGACGACAGCGGCGCCAGCCTTTGGCAAGCGTTGAACGTCGCCCACGAGAACATCATCCGCGGCGGTATCGATGGCCGGAAGGCCGACGCCAACGGGCGTATCCGTCGGTCCCGGACGCGAGCCATCAACGGGATTGACCAGAACGTCGGCATCAATCGGGCGCTGTGGACGCTGGCGGAGGGTATGCGGCGGCTGAAGGAGGCCGCTTGAAGGGGGCAGAAGGGGAGGGGATGCTCTCCCCTTTTGCTTTACATCTATTGACAGACTCCCGGCGCCGCCCGAACAAGCAGGTCATGGGGACCAGCAGTCGGATGACGCCGGAAGAGTTCGAAAGACTGCGGCCGAGGCTGGGGCGCGTGTCCGCGGCCACGGCCGCGATCGCGCGTGAGGTCCTGGTCGACGGACTTTCCTTGACCGAGGCCGGGCAGCGGAATGGTCTCACCAGACAACGCGTACTTGGGATCGTGCGCCGCGTGCAGGCGGCAGCGTCGGCCGTGCCGAACAGTTGGAGACGGGTCGAAGTCTGGCTGCCGCCGCAGCTGGCGGCGGAGGTCGAGGAAATGGCTCAGCGCGCCCGCTCGGAACTCGCTGGCAGCGTTCAGGACGAAGCGCGATGACCGGCAAAAGTGTTGCACGGTGCAAGACAGCGCAGAGAAAACCTGCGGCCATCTATTTACAAATGTTGACAACGCAAGGCGGGGGGCCTATGGTTTTCATGCCGGTTCGACGAGCCGGCTCGAAGCGGAAGGCGGCGGCAACCGCTGAGGCTTCGGCCACAGTCCATGCAGGGACAAAGCCACATGAACTATCATTCCAGATTGGAGGTCTTGACCGCCTCCCCCTGGCGACAGGAGGGCAGTAGGTTGAAGACCCTTGTTGTGATGAACGAGAAGGGCGGCGTCGGTAAGACGAACATCGTCGCCCATGCGGGTTGGTACTTCGCCGAGAAGCACCGGACCCTTGTCATCGACCTCGACCAGCAAGCGAACCTGACCCAGACGTTGGGCGCGCATCTGGCGCAGACGGAAAGCGTCGAGCTTTTCGCCGAGCCGACCCGCGTCCCGCCCGTCGGTGACCTGACCGTCACCCGCTCGACCCGCGACCTTCTGGGTGTGGAGGGCGTGGACCGGGCGTGCATCGAGACGTTCCGCGACAGCATCCGGGAGATGGCCGAGGCGGAGGATTACGATGTCTGTGTCATCGATACGCCGCCGGCGCTGACCAACCGCACCTTCGGCGCGCTGCTGGCGGCCGACGCTGTTCTCGCCCCCATCGGCCTGAACGACTATTCCGTCGCCGGCATCACGGAGTTGCTGCGCGCCATCAAGGGCGTGTCGCAATTCTATCAGCGGGCGGAACCCTTGTTCCTCGGGCTGCTGCCGTCGATCTTCGACCGAAAGAGCAAGCGCGAGCGCGAGCTGTTCGAGGATCTCGCGGCCCAGGCAGGCAAACTGCTGTTCCCCGGCCTGGTAGCCAAGCGGGATGCATATGCCCGCGCCGCCACCGATCGCGAGCCGGTTTGGGCGATGAAGGGTGCCGCCGCGCGCGATGCGGCCAATGAAATCCGTGACGTGTTTCAGACCGTCGCGATGCGCATGGAGCTCGGCAAATGAGCAAGACCACGACCGCCACCCCCAAGGCGACCGCGCGGCCCAAGGCGACCTTCGCCGCCGCCTCCTTCGCCAACCTTCGTTCCGTCGCTGGCGAGGCGCAGGGAGACGCGCTTCGCATCCTGCTGGCCGACATTGACGAGGACCCCGACCAGCCACGCACCCAGTTCGATGATGCCGACCTTGAAGCCATGGCCGCATCGATCCGCGAGTTCGGTGTTGTCCAGCCAATCACCGTGAAGCCGCCGGTCGATGGTCGCTACATGCTGGTGTTCGGTGCCCGTCGCGTTCGGGCGGCAAGGCTGGCGGGGCAGGCCGATATCCCGGCCGTCATCCGCAACCCGTCGCCGGACGACTATGCCGCCCAGATCATCGAGAATCAGCAGCGGTCCAACCTGTCCAACAGCGACCTCGCCGCGGCGATCGCCCGACTTTGGGAAACCAAGACCAACAAGCAGATTGGCGCCATCTGCAACTTGAAAGACTATCAGGTTGCCGCCTTCCGCCAGGCCGAAAAGTTCCCGCCCGAATTGCGGGAGCGTCTCGACAAGGCCGACATGCGGGCCCTGTATGACCTTTTCCGGCAATGGCAGAAGACTCCGGACGAGGTGATTGCGGCGCTCCCGGATGCCGAAACCTTCATCACTGTCACTGAAGCGCGGCGCATCGTCGGCGCGATCACCGGCAAGGCTACCGGCAGCATCGTGCTCGACAGGCCGCTGGCGGGGGCGGTTCAGGAGCCCGAAGCATTTGTTGCCAGAGCGCCGGAGGCTGCGGCCGACAATCCGGAGCAGGACGAGCCGCCGAGGCAGGCCTACCTGGAGCCGGTACAGCGTGTAGAGCCGCCGGTTCCGGCTGCCGGCGCCCCCCTAAGCTTTCCGGAAGGCCTGTCGCGACCGACTGTTCTCGAAAAGCAGATGGTTACCGTCGCCGTGCCGGCGCCGGTGCAGCCCGTCGCGTCTGTACCGGAAGCCGCTCCGCCTGCTGCCGAAAGCACCCCGGAAGCCGAACCGATACCGGCGGAGCCGGTGTTCATCGTCGCCGGTCGGGACGGCCAAGAGGGTCAGCTGGTGACTGACCGTCGCGCGGTGCGCACCGGCTATGCGCTTGTCGCCTATGCCGAGGGTGTGGAGGAAGTCGACGCCACGGCGCTGCGGATCGTCCAGGTGAAATGACGGGAGGGCCGCCTATGACCGGCGACGGACAGGGCGGCCCGACTGCACCTTCGGCGGAGGCAGCGGCGGTCGTCGCTGCTGCCTCCGTTGCTGCTGCCGCCGCTCTGGCATGGTCCATGTTCCTTGGCTTCGCGGTGGTCTTGCTGGCCCTGACACGTGGCTTTCTCTTTTACCCGCTGGCCTTTGTGGCCATCGGCGGCATGGCCGTGGCCGGCGTATTCGCCTGGGGCAGCCAATGGCGTGACGCGGGTTCAGCGCTGCTGGTCGCTCTGGCGGCATCGGTGCTGTTGGCCGCTTACGGTTTCATTGCGTTGAAGCTCAATCCACGCTTCTTCGAGCGTGATCGCTTCCCATGGTGGTGGATGCAGTAGCATGGGCCTCGATGCCGAACTCGAACGGCTGAAAGAGATGGTCGACTGCGCCCTGGTTCTCGAGAGGGCAGGGTGGGAGCTGGACGGCCGGGAGAGTACCCGCAACGCCGCCAAGTACAGGCACGGCCCCGGCCAGATTGTCATTGTCGTCCATGAGGGAAGGGGCTGGTTCGACCCTCTTGGAGAGGGGCGCGGCGACGTCGTGGCGCTGGCGCAGCGTGTGTGGGGCGGCAATCTCGGCCAGGTCAGGCGGGCACTGCGTCCTCTGGCCAATCTGGAGCCGGCTCGCCTGCCGGTGGAACGCGACCGCCAGCCTGTTGCCCCGATCGATGCCAAGGCGGGTTGGGCGAAGGCGAGGCGACCCTCGCCGGGATCGCCGGCCTGGCGCTACCTTGTCGAGGAACGCGGCCTTCCGACTCGCACAGTCCGCCATGCCATCGTTGCCGATCAGCTTCGGGAGGGCAGGCGAGGTACGGTAATGTTTGCCCACCGCGCGGCAGGCAGGGAGGTTACAGGGTGGGAGATGCGAGGTCCGGACTATAAGGGGTATTTGAAGGGCGGCAGCAAAGCGCTGTTCCGGGTGCAGGCGGCGGCCACCCCCTCCCAAAGAGTCGCAATAGCCGAAAGTGCGATCGACGCTCTCAGCCTTGCCACGCTGGAAGGCTGGGCAACGAGCACGGTCTATTGTTCTACCGGAGGCGGTTTCGGACCAGCCACGGCTGCGGCATTGAAGGCAATGACAGGGCAGGGGACACGTCTGGTCGCGGCGACGGACAATGGCATTGGTGGCGACCTTTTGGCCGAAAGGTTGGAGAGGCTGGCAACGGAGGCAGGCTGCGGATTCGGCCGGGTGCGGCCCGAGGCCAAGGACTGGAACGACCAACTTCGTCAGCAGAGTAGGGAGCAGGCCGGCGCCTGAAAGTCTTGCACGGTGCAAGACATCGGGGCCCGGCAATCCCGCTATCTCCCTTCCTCCTGCCCTTAGGTCCCCTGTGCGGAAGGACCCAAGGGGAAGGTTTGGGGGACTAGGGCAGGATATGTTTGGTGGTAGCGTTGTAAGACGGTGGTGAGTAGTGGCGCAGCGTGACGGGCAGGTTCTCCTGCAGACATGGGTACCGGCCGAAGTTGCCGAAGCCTTCAAGGCGCAGGCGCGAGTGTCGGATGGCGGCGCCTCCCAGGCGCTCCGCCGAATGGTCCTGGAAGTGACGGGTGCGCCGTCTCAGGCTCCGCGAGGCGCCGGAAGCGGCCAGCAGGTCGGCGTCCGGTTCCGCTGCGCCGAGCGGTTGGCCTTGGCTCAAGCCGCACGCCAGCGCGGCATGACTCCTTCGACCTGGTTGCGTTCGCTGGCGCTTGTCCATCTTGGCGGGCGCCCGCACTGGTCGACCGGCGAACTCGAAGCCTTGCGCGATCTTTTCCGAGAGGTCCGGAAGATCGGAGTGAACATCAACCAGCTTGCACAGCGAGCAAACGAAGGTGCGCTAATAGGGCGGTACTCCACAGCGGCTACTGTCCATGCCAACGAAGCGACTAGGCGGATTGCCGAGGAGCTCGAAAAGCTCGGCCGCCTGATTGCTGCCGATGCGGACTATTGGCGCCTTCCCGCCAACTCGGAACCGTCGAGAGCGAGCCCGCAACCCTAAGAGTCTTGCACCGTGCAAGACTTCCAGACAGCCGCGCGAGCGCGGAGATTGCCGTAACGCTCGCGGAAGGCTCTAACAGCGCCATGCCACGCGGCAAGCCATATCAGCTCGAAGGGCTTCTGCTCCCGGGTCGCTTCTATTTCCTTACCCTCAGCCTGGATGGCGGCGGCTATTGGGAGCTCGATGGACCGCCCAAGCTCCGCCGCCTCATCGGCAGGCGGGTGAGGATCAGTGGCGTCCGAGGCGGGTTCAACCTGATCGACGTCCACAAGTTCGAGCCGGCATGAACGACCGGGACCGCCTGTTCCAGGCCACGGCCGCCGAGGGCCAGGGGGCAAGTTTTGTCGCCACCCGCGAGGGCGGGTTCGCCATGCTGACACCGCTGACGGCTGCGGCCGAAGCATGGTTGCGTGCCAACACCGCCGAGGAGTCGACCTGGATCGGCGACACACTTGTGATCGAGATGCGGTACTTTGGCCACCTTGCAGAGGCCATCATCGCCGCCGGCTTTCTGTTCGAGCGCAATGCCCTGCCAAACTAGCCCGGTGCACGGTACTCACGCACATGACCTTCGATCAGCGCGAGACCTCCGACCACCGGACCATGGCGGCCATGCTGATCGGCGGCGCCGTCGGCGATGCGCTGGGGGCGCCGGTGGAGTTCATGTCGCGGGCAGAGATTGTGCGGAGGTTCGGACCCGCCGGCATCGGCAGCTTTGCGCCGGCCTATGGTCGCCGCGGCGCTATCACCGACGATACCCAGATGACGCTGTTCACCCTCGAAGGGTTGATCGAGGCCGGCTATCGCTACCGGTACAAGGGCATCTGTCACATCCCATCTGTCATCCATGACGCCTACAAACACTGGTATCTGACCCAGGTTGAACCATTTGACGCCCCGGACGCCCGAGACCGACCGTCAGGCCTGCTGCAGCACCCCGAACTCTGGTCGCGCCGGGCGCCTGGCAACACCTGCCTAAGCGCGCTTTCGGCCGATCTCCCACTCGGAACGCCGGCCAGCAATGACTCCAAAGGCGCCGGCGGCATCATGCGGGTGGCGCCGGTCGGCCTGGTCCAGGTGCTCGACGTGTTCAGGCTTGGCTGCGAAACGGCGGCGCTGACCCACGGTCACCCGACCGGGCAGATTGCGGCCGGCGCCTTCGCCGAATGGATTGCAGGCATCGCCGGCGGCGCCGATATCATCGAGGCGGCCGAGGCGGTGCGGGCAAAGCTCAGGGAACGCGCCGCGGCCAACGGCAACAAGCGCAGCTTGCGGCTCGGCTACAGCGAGACGCTGGCAGCGATGGACAAGGCCTTCGATCTACCCGCCGATGGCGATCCTGACACCCTGGCAGCCTTGGGCGAGGGTTGGATCGCCGAGGAAGCGCTGGCGATCGCCATATGGGTCCTGCGCAGTGAGGCCGACCCGCTTGCCGCGCTGCGGTTGTCGGTCAACATCACCGGGGATTCCGATACCACCGGCACGCTGGTCGGGCAGGTTCTCGGCACTCGCTACAGCACCGACTGGATCCCCGCCCCTTGGCTCGATGAGCTTGAGCTGCTGGAAACCATGCGGAGCCTCGCCGTCGAAGCTGGTGGGCAGTTGCCGCTGCTGTCGCGCCCTGCAGACGCTGACCCGCAGTTGCCCCTGTTGCGGAGCCAGACGCCTGGGGGCGGCACGTTGGATTGACAGGAACCGAGTGAGGCAGCACACCAGACGACATGAAGCTCTTCCGAATAGCTTGACGCGACCGGCCACGGTTCTGTGGCCCTGTAGCTCAACGGTAGAGCGAGCGTTTTATAAACGCTGTGAGCGGCAGATTACCGCGCGATCCCGGTTCGAATCCGGGCAGGGCTACCACTTACCTCAGGCCCCGGCAGAGCCATAAAAGTCTTGCACCGTGCAAGACTTTCAGGTGGCGCGCGGCGGGGACTTGCATTCCCCCGCAATGCGCTCCCGGGTCGCCCCGGTGCTACGGCCGCAAGGTTCACCGTGTCACGCGCGCCATAGCTATCTGGCCGGCCAACGAGCCTGTAGCAACGACGAAGAGAGGCGGTCCCGCCGGGAACCCTGCCTTTTGGCCAGTCCTTGAAACGTCCGAAACGCCAGCCGGACGGTCGGCCTGCCTCGCATTGGTTGCAAGGTCAACTGGGCGGTGAAGCTCGACGCCCGATGCGCGTCTTTCGCCCCCGGAAGTCTTGCACGGTGCAAGACTTCCGCCGCAATCTGCATGCGCGCCCGCCCCTTAACCCCAAGATTGCGACCACCCGGATGTGCAATCTCTACTCGATGACCAAGGGCCAGCAGGCGATCCGCGAGCTGGCGGCGGCGATGCGGGATACGACCGGTAACCTGCCACTGCTGCCGGGGATCTTTCCGGACTATGCGGCACCGATCGTGAGGACTGGCGCCGACGGCGTGCGGGAACTCGCCATGGCGAGATGGGGCATGCCGAGCCCGGTGTTCGCGCTCCAAGGCAAGAAGGTCGACAAGGGCGTCACCAACGTCCGCAACACCGCGAGCCCGCACTGGCGACGATGGCTGGGCGCGCAGTCGCGGTGCCTGGTGCCGTTCACCTCGTTCAGCGAGCCCGGCCGCAATGCCGCAGGGGCGTCCGAGCCCGTGTGGTTTGCGGAGGACGAGAGCCGGCCTTTGCTGTTCTTTGCCGGCATCTGGACCCACTGGACGTCTACGCGGAAGCTGGCCGAGGGCGAGATTAGCTGCGACCTGTTCGCCTTCCTGACCACCGACGCCAATGCCGAGGTTGGCGCCATCCATCCCAAGGCGATGCCGGTGATCCTGACCGAACGAGACCAATGGGAGACCTGGCTGACCGCGCCATGGCCGGAAGCCTGCAAGCTGCAGCGCCCACTGCCCGACGGCACGCTAAACATCGTGGCGCGGGGCGAGAAACTCGACGGCCCGCGGCCCTGACTGCGGCTAGTGGCGACGCCGGAGCATTGACTCCATGTTCGCTGTCTGTTCTCGTCTGGCCATGGCCCGAATCCACCCCAGCGACCTCGCCGAGCACCTCGATGCCGCCCTTGCCACGCTGACGCCGGCGACGACCGCGCGCCTGCTTGAAGGCAGCCGGGCGCACCGGCGATCGGCGATCGCCACCCTGGCCCAGGTGCTGGCGGCGAGGCTGAACGCCGAGAGCGCCAGACTGCCGATGCCCGACACCGCACATCCACCGCGCTTTCTTCCCGGCCTGCACTGAACCACCGCCGGCAGGCACGCCGGCACAGACAGGAGAGCCAAGCGGGGGCAGCGGCCATGGGCAACTTCAAGCGGGTGGTCGAGCTCTGGCCTGTCCATGTGCAGACCGTCGGGCAGATGCAGGAGCACAAGACGGCCATCGCCGCGGTCTGCGAGACCTGCCGCACCTGGATGAAGGTGGATCTCGAAGCCATCATCCAGCTTCGCGGCCGCAGCTACAGCCTGATCGACCAGCGCGGGCGGTGCCGGGTGTGGCAGTGCACCGGCAAAGCGTACTTCATGTGGAGCCCGGGCAAAGGCGTGCCGTTCCGGCCGCTGGTCTCGGAACGCGGCGCCCGGGCGCGGATGTTCTCCGTCGCCGACAGGCCGCCCGAGCCCGACGACGACCCGCCACCACCACGCCCGCCGCGACCCTCACGACCGGCACCACCGCCTGGCGTCGATGCCGAGGCCTGGGAGAGGGCCGATGAGCGCGAGCGGCGCCGGCTTGTGAGGCTGGCGAGAGGCTAGGACCGGCGCGCCGGCGCGGCCAAGTCTTGCACGGTGCAAGACTTTTCCTACTGGACCCGGGCAGGAGGAAGGGGAGCGTCGTTGCCGTTGCGAGGCTCCAGCGAGCGTCCGGCAGGCCGGGTGAGAGGTGCCAAAGTCTTGCACGGTGCAAGACCGGTCTTCACCTGTTCCTCCTGCCCATGTCCCGAGCCTCCGCCCGATCCACCCGACCGCGGTCTCTTCATGTCGCGCGTATCGCCGGGCCGGCTGCGCCTCGCCGGGCTAAGCGTTCAACGGCGGGTGCGGACTTTCTTCCCCTGCCGCCCGGCTACGCCAGGCCATGCGGCATTCCTCGCGAGACAACAAACTCCGCCCCCGCCGTCCTCCGCTCTGCTGCGGGCCTGCGGCTGAACGCGCCCGGCGCCCGGCGTCCCCATCGCCATCGAGACCGCAATCGGGCGGGATCGGCCACGCGAAGGACAAGGACATGGCCACCATCGGCAGCTTCAAGAAGACCGGCAGCGACTACACCGGTGCAATTGTCACCCTCTCCCTCCAGGCCAAGAACGTCAGGATCGCCGCGGAACCAAGCAACGGCAACGACGCCGCCCCCAGCCACCGGGTGTTTGTGGGGAAGGTCGAGATCGGCGCCGCCTGGTCGCGCACCTCCAACGACGGCCGGCCTTACCTCAGCCTGAAGCTCGACGACCCCAGCTTCACCGCCCCCATCTACGCCAACCTGTTCGACGACGAGGACGGCGAGAACGCCTCGCTCATCTGGTCGCGCAGCCGGCGCAGCGGCGGGGAGTGACCGGCGATGGCGCCCCGCCACCCCGGCGGGGCGCCATTGTCTTGCACGGTGCAAGACCAGCGCCGCTGATACGGCAGCCCAGCCACCAGAACAAAACCGGAAACGTCTTGCACGGTGCAAGACTTCCCGCCCGTCACGAAAGCATGGAGGTTGCTGTAACGCCCGCGGAAGGCTCTAACTGGGTCATGCCTCGCGGCCAGCCATATCAGCTCGAAGGGCTTCTGTTCCCAGGGCGCTTCTACTTCCTGACCCTCAGCCTTGATGGCGGCGGCAATTTGGAGCTCGACGGGCCGCCGAGGCTGGGCCGGCTTATCGACAAGCGACAAGTTCGAGCGGGCATGAACGACCGAGACTGCCTGTTCCAGACCACGGCCGCCGAGCGCTAGGGCGAGTTTTGTCGCCACACGCGAGGGCGGGTCGCCATGCTGACGCCGCTGACGGCTGCGGTCGAGGCATGCGCCGCTTCGGCTTTCCCGCACGGCCAAAGATGCCCGTGTGCCGTCGCGATAGACCCGGTAGAGCCGCTCCTTGTATGTGCGCCTGCTCTCGCGTTCGAGCAGGACCTGCCTCGCGCAGATTGAGGAATCAGGATGGGGGCAAGTCGCGGTCCTCTGCAAAGGTCGCGGGCTAGCCCATAGCCGCGGCCAGCTCGCCCAGGCGTACGCGTCGTCCACCGAGCGAACCGTCAGCGGACTACGTCAGGAGCGGCCAGGACATTCCAAAGCAGCGACCAGACTGTACCGTTCTGAAGCAGGAGTTCACGACGGGCTTTGAAAACCGCAACTGGTGTCGGCTCGGTATTGGTTCTGAAGGCCCGTAAGAAAGCCTGACCGAATTGATTGGCGAGTTCTGTGTCCACCGCCACATCGGTTGACACAACATAGCCGGCGCCCGTTCGGAACAAGGCAAACGGAACCGAGTATTCTTTTCGGTATGGAGCTGTGTCGCAGGCCAGGAGAAGCACTGTCGGGCGCTCTGTAAGCGGAAGTCCGCTGTTTTCCTCGTCTAGGTGCGCAAAAGCGTCGATTAGTTCCAAGCTCCGCACACGCGCCGTGGCGGGGACTCCTGCGTCGGGGTTGTTCTGCAATATGGCCCAATGTGAAAAGACGATCTGGTCGGTTCCGAGAATGATGTTATCTTCGTTACGACCACGACGTTGCCCGTGCGAGTTGACGAGAACAAGGGACAACGATGTCCGGTTGGCTACAAGCTGTTTCAGAAACTCTGTCGCGTTACGGGCCACCGCTCCGTGCAACGTGGAGCGCACTTGTTTGTCCATGCTGTCAAACAAGTCGTCAACTCGGCTCGGCGCCGGCGCTTGCGTCTCGCCGGTCGCTGGCACCTCCTTGTAGATACCAGCAAGGAAATCGGCCGTCCCTTCCGCCTCCGACATGCGGGGCTCACGATCAGCGAGGGCTAAGGTGTCCCGCGTGATCAGCACCGTAGGTAGAAGCAGGCCGAGAAAGTTGTCGGAAATGCCGCGCCGGGCGATGGGATCGGTTGGAAGCGGTTCAAGCCCGGGCGTGCAAGCGGCGCCGGTGCCGACAATATCATCGACTGGGACGACTTGAAGAGGGACATAGGGCAGATTTTCGATAGCCAGCGTGGGTAGGGTACGGTCCGCAGCTTTGTCCCCCGACCCTTTCGGCCGGCATCGAGCGAGATTGTAGATGACCTGCTGGAGCCCACGCGGGAACAGCATGTTGCGGAGGACCCGCGCAGACGGTCCGACGCACTCGGCAAGCGCCTGACTTGACTTGGTCTGGTCCTTTATGTTCTCCGTCGGCAAGTGGCACCGCTGCTCGTCCTCCCCGGTGCCTTGCACGGCCTCGTCGATGTCGTTGTAGACAACGCGTCCGGCAGCCTCGATCAGATCAAGCGAGCGGGCGACCGGAAGATCAACCAGAACGCCATTCTTTCCGTTGTCGACGACCGTCGCCACATTGGCCAAAGGTTGGAAGAAGGGCAGGAGCGCCGCTGGTGCCATAACCCGCACTGAAAGCCCCCGGCCATCGCCGGCTATCTGGTAGCGCAATCGCACCAGTGGGTTGTCGAAAAGAGCTCCTGGCTGCCTCTCCACAAAGGTTCGCTGCAGTTGGCCATCGGTCGAGCCACCGCTGTTCTGCCCTTGAACCATGATCTTGATGGGTATCACCCATCGGTCTAGATCGTAGCCGTCCTGTCGAAAGGTTAGAGCCACGTGTGGCGCTACCTTGAGCGCCTTCAAATAGGGCGACTCGATTGCACGCGGTGTGAGGCGGAACTGGATGGGTAGCGAACGGATACCGGAAAGGGAACTCGCCCGATCAATCTTTAAGACCTGCGTAGGCTGCTGGAGGTCCGAAGCCGCACATGGATAGCAACTGAATGCAACTTCAATGATGTTACCTTCGAGGATGGACTGCAAGAGGCCGTTCGCCGCCGGACTGCTGATGTCGCCGGCATCAACTTCTACCGGGGGTTTAAGTTGATAGGTGAGCGTGGCCACCCGACCAGCCCGAACGGCTCCGCCGCCGAGCGCCGGATCCGACGTCAACTTGGCGGTGTGAACGCCGAGAATTGGCTTTCGCGAGGCGGTCACGATGATGTCGTTCGCCTGGGATGTAGTCAGTTCAGCATCCGTGGCATCATGGCTCGCATTTCGAGATACTGACAGCCAAACTACCAGCACAACAATAAATATGACCAGCGCTGTGCCGATCAAGATCCACCGCTTAGTCACGCAAACCTCGACCTGGCCCACTAATTGGCTGGGTTTGTAAAGGCCCGTCCAGGGATTGCTTGGGGGTCACGATCAACCGTACCGTCAGGTCAGAAAGTTGGCGCTGCGATAAGAATGGAATCGCTTCTTCTTGTCAGTCCTAGGAATTGAATAAACTTTTGGTATTGCCTTTTGGCATACCGCGCTTTGTGTTGCGCCAGCAACGGTTTCCGGGTCACGTTGATTTCCGCCAATGACGAGAATGCGGCCGTCCGACAACTCTTCAAGAAAGAAGGCGACGTGACCGGTGCCTATGCTGCAGCCGCTCACCGTCCCGTCTCTGGCCCAAACCACTACATCACCACGCTTGGGCGTGTTCGTCACAGACTGGGCCGTCGGCCAACAGCGGAACGACCCCGATGAAGCGCTCCGCGTTCCCGACCGTCGGGCCTCGGGTGTAAGGACGGGGCTGCTAGTGGTCGAGCGGCTACGCGCAATGCACCAATTGACGAAAGCAGCACACCAGTGGGTACCGTCACCGTCCACATTTGTTGGGTCGAGGGTGGTTGACTTGAAGAACTCGATGATGAGCGGGTTATAGAACCTTGGCCACCCACGAACAAAATGCCGACCTACACGCGCTTGCAGCGCCGGCGATTTTAGGTCGGGAATTATGCCCTGACCGATGTCGCGGAAGTAGGTGGCAACCTCAAGAGGAGTGCAATTATAGGGTGCAAGCTCAATGAGCTTCGCCGCGACTTGACGGTCAATGGCTGGAGGCGGAACGTTGCCCAAAAGCGGCTTGGGAACAAAGTCGGCTTGATTATCGCCCCCATAAAAGGTCGGCAGCGGAGGAAACGAATCCTCGACGACCTGTGCTCTTGACGGGGCGGGTAAGGCCAGCCCCACTGCGGCTGCTCCGCCAACTCCAAACAAATTGCGCCGTGTAATCGCCATATTGAGCTGCTCCATCGAGTCCCGCATGGCCGAGAGAGATGCTCGAGAGCTAACTCTCCGGCGAATTTCCCGTCAGCTACGATTACGCACTGCAACAGTGTAACCCGAGGTCGTGGGGTTGTGAAGCGGCACCTGGACAAGGCGATGACGGCGAGGCTGAAGGGGATGCGCAAGCGGATCCCTCAGTGGGTCTGGGGCAAGACCAAGTGCCCGACTTCGACAGTGCGGAGTCGCTTATATTCTAGCCAGCGTCCGATATACCGTCGGCCGTCCCCCTTTCGGACGTGCCCTTGGGCAACGTGCTTGCACGGCAAGACTGTCAGCTTCCCTTTTGTCCCGACAACCGCGTCCACTTGTCGCAGAACTTCCAAGTTGTGCGACAACGGCAAGGAGTGCTTACGCACCGAGGTGTACGCGTGTCGCAAAAGTCGCTTGCAAAACCATAAGGTTTCGCACCATATCTGCGACATGCTTGTTGGCTACGCCCGCGTCTCGACTGACGATCAGGATCTTAGGCTGCAGCGAGCCGCCCTGACCGAGGCCGGGTGCGGGCGAATTTACGAGGAGAAGGTATCGGGGGCGCGGCGCGATCGACCCGAGCTGGCCCGCCTGCTGGACAATGCGCGGTCCGACGACGTGCTCGTCGTCACACGGCTCGATCGGCTTGCCCGCTCGACACGCGATCTTCTCGACATTGCGGAGCAGCTCAACGATGTCGGCACGGGTCTGCGATCGCTCGGAGAGCCCTGGGCGGACACAACATCGCCCGCGGGACGCATGGTGCTGACCGTCTTTGCTGGCATCGCCGAGTTCGAACGCGCTCTCATCAACCAGCGCACCAGCGCCGGCCGCACAGCGGCCAAGGCGCGCGGTGTACGCTTTGGCCGGCCGTTAAAACTGTCGGCTGAGCAGATCGCACTGGGCCGGCGCCTGATCGAAGAAGGTACATCGGTCCGCGAAGTGGCCAAGCTTCTAAAGTGCCACCATGCCACTCTCTACAGAGCAATGGACGATAGAGGCTGACGACCTTCTGTGGGTCAATGACCACCCGGATAGGCGACAGGTCCTGCACCGTGCAAGGCTAGGCTCAGGACTCATTGAGGCAACCAGAAGGTGACGGTTGCTGCGATGCAGATGGCTGAGAAGAAGGTGTCGGCACATCGGTCGTATCGGGTGTGGATGCGCCGCCAGTCTTTCAGGCGACCGAATATGTTTTCGATCTTGTGCCGCTGGCGATAAAGCACAGGGTCGTGCGGGATGGCGATCTTGCGGTTGCGCTTTGAGGGGATGCAGGCGGCGGTGCTGCGGGCGGCCAGGCTGGCTCTGAGTTCGTTGCCGTCATAGCCCTTGTCGCCGATCAGTTCGCGGGCCGGCGGCAGGGCATCGGGCATTGGCGCTGCGCCCTTGGCCGCCAGCTCGGCAAAGATGCGGTTGAACACTCCCAGACGGCTCCAGCGGATGAAGCGGTTGTAGATCGTCTTGTGCAGACCATAGGCAGGCGGTGCATCCCGCCAGCGCAAGCCGTTCCGGATCACAAAGATGATGCCCGATATGATCCGCCGGTCATCAACCCTCGGCTTACCGTGAGACCGCGAAAAATAGGGTGCGATCTGGCGCATCCGCCTCGCTCAACAACCACAACTCCAACATCGGCAGCGCCTCATCAATGCCACCGTTGAATCAATCCCTTCGCCACACCGCAAGTGAATTAGTGGGTCCTGAGCCTAGCGCGCTAACTGGCCTACTCTTAACGCGAGGCCTACGCCTTACTGAAAGGGTTCCGGAGCCTCATCGAAACTGCTGCACCTCTTCGCGCTCGGCCAAGCAGCACCGAAAACACTCATGTCCTGAATTGTCGCATTGCGAATTTCCCAAAATGAAATTCTGCTGGTATAGGCCGTTGCCACCGTACTTTCGGCCATCTTAGTCAGGCGCAACCGCATTACCCATAGCGGACGTATAGTCCCATTACTTGGGGACTCTACTCGCGCTAGATATGCAACCGCTTTATCAGGCTCTCTTACCCAGCATCCCGATCCAAAAGATAATGTCGCTAACTTCTCTGCTACGAAACGCGAATTCGCTGTGGCGTCCAAAACGCCAAGCCCGAGGTCCGGTGATGCGCTCACTTGAGGCGAAGGCATGTCGGATAAAAATGACTGTAGCGACCTAATGCGGGTTTCATCGTTCGTCCTGCTCGCCATGACAGCGAACAATGACCGAAAGAACGTGTTCAGCTGTACCTCGCTAAGTTCAGCAGTCTGCGTACCGACGTTCACGTCGGGCAATCGAAGACCATAAACCGCGAAAGTTTGAGCCCACCCTGTCACGCAGCTTTGCTCTCGCACGGCTCGATCTCTGATGGCGGCAGAGCCGACAAGCGACGCCCACATTACGGCGGCGACATCGTGTGGGTTCAGGCCTAGATTCTGGACTGCGCTTGTCACTACGTTGCACGCTACGTTAAACTCAGCAGGCGGTGTAGTGGCGTCCTGCAAACGGTCAAACTGACCATTAGTAGATTGCTTAAGTTGGATACGCAGCGGCTGAGATGTTAAGGTACGTGATAGCACCAAGTCAGCAGCCGCAGGGTCTGTTCGCTCCCGAAAGGGATACACTGGCCGTTTATCGACGATTGAATAGTCGCCGAATACACTTCCTCGGCGGATTAGCTGTACCGTAAACAGCCCAGATCTGTCAGAGCGGTTCGGGTTGAACCCAAAGGCGTAATTAGCACCTGAGTTGAATTCGTAGCTAAATCCGAGGTCGAGACTGCTACCTTCCTTTCTAGTGAAGTTGCCCGTGATCGCGCTCTCGATTGCCTTCAGTGGGTCCAGAACATTATCTGCCCCTGCTCCGACAAATGATCCACCCACACCAAGCCCTTCGGCTACCGTTGCGGCCTGCCGGAATGTGCCTACGATATTCGAGGAAAGTTGACTCGATGACTGATAAGATAGGGTTACTCTGACGGGGTTAGACAAAGGATCGAGTGAGAAGTATGGAGTGGCCTGCCGCAATGACTCGAACTTGGCTTGGGCCTCGATGTTTAGACCCTTCTTTTCGCTGATTGAGAACATCGCAACAGGAATCACAGCAACTCTTTGATCGCCACGGTAAACCTCTGCCACAAGTGCGCCACCCTTGGCATTTGGCACAAATAAGCGTCTAACCCAGTTACGCCAGCCAGGCTTGTTCGCCTTAACAATCTGTTCATTTATGGAATTTGGCGGTACTATTTTTATATAAATTACGCCGTAGTCATAATCTGTGGCCGCAGGAAGGCTAGGGCCCAAGAGACAAGCCACTCCTGTGAATTCTCGGCAATCAGTGTTGGATTGCGCCTGCGGTGCCGCAGACTGCGAAAATCCCGGCGTGGCTAGACCTAAAGCGACCGCAAAAACCGCCCAGCGTACTCTGGTCACAATCGCCCCCTTAGATTTCTGCTAACTCCCAGAGCCAGGTAGCTACTATTGAAGTCAGTTCTTCGTCAAGGCAAGTGCGCGCGTGGCGCGGCAGGCCAAGCCAGATGCCATTAGGTCACTTCCGTAAAACCCGGCGCGGTTCAGTGGTGTCTGCCGGTTCGCTCTTGGCCACATGATGGGGAGCGACGCCATGCGCTATCACCGGATGAACGGTTTCGTGGGGGAGGTTGTCTTCTGGGAGTGAGTCGGTGTCCGTTCATCCCTCGGCTGCGGCCGCCGAGCGCCTGCACAGTGCAAGCTTTCACCGTTCCAAAAGCGCTTTTCTCGGCCGTTGTCTGGCGTGCCATCAGCGCTAGGCCCGTGTCCATTTCTACGACTCCGTCTTCGCGACCGCCGCTAAAAGCCAACCTCGCCGCCATCATCCGCCAGTGCATGGGTCAAAGGTTGAAAAGCTGGCGTCGACATGAGAATGCGTACACCTCTGTTATGAACCTGCCGCTGGCGGCGGCTCGCGGGAGGAGCAAATGACTCTGCAGATTGATCGGCGCGCTTTCGTGGGCGGCTCAATCACGACGGCAGCTGTGCTCGGTGTCGGACCAGCTCTGGCGGCTGGTTTTGTAACACCACGTGCAGGCCCCTTTGACATTCGAGCCGCCGTTGGGGGGACGCGCTGGCTGAAAGCTCAGCTCGGCGACGCGATCGATGCAGCGACACGGGGGACGCGTTACTCGCCTCAACTGCTGTATGCGATGGCTTATCAGGAGACAGGGTACCGCTGGTGGAACAGCAGTTTCCGCAAGGACCGCACGGCTAGGGAGGTGCTGCGCCTCTTGGTCCTTGACACCGTTGCTGTGCGGAAAGCGTTTCCGCAAACGCCGGAGATCTTCCGCACGCATCCGAGGTACGGCGGCTTGATGCCCGCGCTTGTGGCGGCTGCTGACGCCGCGCGTGCTGCTGAAGGGCGTCCCCCTGCCGGCAAGCTGCGATACGGCTACGGTCTATTCCAGAACGACCTTCAGAATATCCTGACGAACGAAGCATTCTGGCGGACGCCCGCTCCTGGCCGACAAGCAGGGGAGATCGGCCTTTGGGGTGACATAGCGGCCTGCGCGAGCGCATGCATCAAGGAGCTCGACAACAAATTTGCGGTTACGGGCGAGCTCTACAAGGCTGTTAAGGCGTATAATGGCCGTGGGGACAGCGCCGAAAACTACATGCTTAACGTGAAGGACTTCGAAGCCGCGATCCTCGCTGCCAATCTCTAATTGGCGTAGACCGCTGGGGGGATACGCTTTCTAATTACGGCGGCACTGCCAACCCATTTAACCTTCATAGCATTCTCATGACCCAATCGTCTAGCAGCAAGCAGGTCGAAAGGCATGAAGCGCAAACTCTTAGCAGTGGCTCTATATTGTGCGTTGGCTAGCCCTGCACTCGGAGCAGCCAAATGCGCCAAGTTTGAGATTGGCGGGGAAATAAAGCCGTCACTTACCTGAACAAGCCCCTGACAAAGTTCTGTCGGATCGCTGCCGTCCAGTGCCCGCGTCGCAGCCCGGATGCAATCCGATGTCGGTCGCTCTTAAACTCGGCGAAGGTGGCCAGGATGTTGAAGAACATCTTGTCCATAGGATCGCTGGGGTCATGGACGGTCGAGCCCAGCAGCAGCTTCACCCCACGCTTCAGCAGCTCGTCGGCGACGGCCCTGGCACCGGCACCGACCGCGCCAGGCGACCGAACCTGAGCACCACCAGCGTGTCGCCTGCGCGAACCGCGGCCAGGGCCTGGTCAAGACCCGGCCGCTGGCGATTGGTACCGGTCAGACCGTGGTCAATATAGATCCTCTCGGGCGCCACCCCGAGGTTCAGCAGCGCCCCGCGCTGGACAGTCAGGTCTTACTTGTCGATAGAGCAGCGTGCATAGCCGATCGCGATCCCGGTCATGGCCCAGACTGTACGTTTAGCCGCCCTTCAATGCAAATATCAAAGTACTATCTATGTAAGACTCGAATGATTGGCCGGGTGCGATGGTGACCATCGTTTCGGCGGGCGGTGGGGCAGGGTGTCCGAATGCCGATCGACTTACGTACAAAACGGGCAGGCAGCTTCGTGCCTCAATATCGGCCGTTCGACACCGCTTGGACAAAGTTTCAAGCTGCCCTTCGTTCGTGCCATATTTCTCTAAGCGGCTTATGGCGGTCAGACCTGCACGGAAACTGCGCTTCAATGAAGAATTTCGAGCAGCTCTTCGGGTGTGACGATTCGCGGCATATTTTCACTGAACATCCCATTCTCCGAAAGGGGTTTCAGGAACTCAACAGTCGGGCTGCAGACTAGCCATCCCATAGGGCTGGTCGCTGGAAATCTGGTTTGGCCGGCAACCACCTGTTGGCGGAATGCCTCGAAGGTTCGCTGGGCCTGTCTGGCCGCCTCACGGATTTTGCCGCGGCGATCGGTAATGGCACGCGGTGCCCCAATTATGAAATCCCGTGACTTCGCGTAAGCCTTGCATTCTACGGTGATCAGGGTATCGCCCCGCCGGACCAGAAGGTCCACGTCGGAACGGCCCGCGGAGTCCGGCAGTTGCACCGGGATCCGGGCCCCAACCACCGAGTTTGGTGCGGCTTCGTCCAACCACCGCTTCAGATCCAGCACGAACCGATCGCCATGCTGGCTGGCGTACCAGTCCTTGCCGCCTTCGATTAGTCCGGCCAGGAAGTCGCCGACGAGTAACAGGTCGATGTAGACTTGGTCGTCCGTCGACAAGTGGAAGAACGGCGTGCCCTTGGCGGCTATCACATCCATGTCCCGCGCGCGGTCTCGGCCAATGAGAAAGGCGTCTAGAAAGGTGTTGGCCAGTCGTTCGCCTTCCTCTTGGTCGGGGGCTAGCGGGCTGCGGACCCTGCCTAGCTCGTAGGGCAGGGCAGACTTGGGAAACCTCAGGAAACCTTTGCGCGCCAAGCCAAAGGCGAAGCCGATGCGGTGTTCGGTGGCCTCGGCTGTTTCGGAGGCAATGAACCCGAGATGCCCGTCTACCTCAGTCAGTTTAGGCGAGCTGTGGAAGATTAGCACGGAGAGCGCGGTCAAGACGTGGAGAATGGGATCCGCGCCAACGCCCCACTTCTCCAGGAGCGCATCGTCATAGCCGCGTAGCAGCCGCGCTAGACCCCCACCGTCAATCTGAGTCGCGTAGCGTTCGAAGGCTAGCCACCGCTTGCTGCCGACTGGTGACTCAACCATCTGCTGGCCAAGAGCTTGAAAGATCGGGATACGGTAGTTCGACCAAAGCTTCGGTACTGGCTGAGGGGAGAAGAAGCCCCCGGCGTCGAATAGCCGCCGGCCCGGCCGCCTCGCCTCGTAGGCTTCGACTGCTTGGGTGACTTCGGTCGGCAGGTTGACCTTGATTTCATAAGGCGAGGGCGCAAGCAGCTTGCCACCCTTGCCGAGCCAGCGCGCGGTGCCACGCAGATTGTTCATGCTGGTCGCGATTGCGATCGCGTCTAAAGCCCTCCACAGGTCGTCCTCTGTAAGGGAGACGACCATGTTGTAAGCATGGTCGCTAAGCACCGTTGCCGTCCGTGTCGGATACGATGTGGCATACTTGACGATCAGCGACGCCAGCAACACGTCCGCGCCATCGAGAAAGGAAGAGGGGGCCCGGCGCGCGACAGCCATCAGGATTTCTTTCGACATGCCCTCGATAGTGCTTGCGAATAGGGTTTCAGCCTGGCTGATCGCTTTCTGCAGTAACTTGAACTGCTGCTCGCGAGTCGTGGCGGCACTGAGGCCGGAATGGATCGGGGCGGCGATCCGCCGGCGAAGTGCTGACGACCGTTCCATCACTTCGGCCGCGTTACCGTTCACAAAGTCCTCCACGAAGCCGAGGAGGGGATCGAAAATCGAACGCTTCGAGGTTTCGGAGCTCATCTGGGTGTCGCCGTCGTGAAGATTTCGGTCATATCAAGGTTTCGATCACTGAGGAATATTGACATAATCGCCGGCGATGAACCAAGAATTGGCGAACAAAGTCTGAAACTTAACGTGCTGCCAGCTGTTGAGACGGATCTTATAGCGCGCTCGTTCCTCGGCGAGATGGCCCCGTATGCCGGACGCACCCTTGGTCGGCAATAATTGTAAAATGATCGCGAAGCGGAACGAGGTTGTCCAGCCTGCGCGTGGCGAATACGTCCGATGTCAGCATCATGCACTTTTGACCCCGAAGCGATCAGCCGGCTAGCGGCCCAACTGCTCCTATGTTCTATAGTCCGTTGAAGCACCGGCTTGCGGTTAGGCAGGGCTTGCACCGTGCAAGCCTTCGGAACGGCTATCGGCCGCGCTTCCGTTGCACCGTACACGTCTTGACGTCGCGCCGACTGCTTGCAGGCGGGCACTGCGTGATTGCGGCTGAGGCGGCGGCGCCGCGTCAGGGACGCTGCTCAACCTTGCTCTCCGAAGCGCAGACGTCCGCCCGGTCGCCCGCTCGAGGCAGCACGCGAAGCCTGCGCTTGCCCCAGTAGCTGATGTCCATCGACATAAAGAATGGTACGTCGTCGCGGGTGTAGATCGCCTGGTCTCCCCAGTTCTCCTCGCCGGTGTAGCAGTAGCGCCAGCCCTGCTGTTGCAAGACGCGCGTGATGGCGAATACCGCGTTCTGGTCGCCGTCGTGCCACAAGGTCAGCTGCCTGAACCCGCTGGCGCCATCGCTGCCGGCAAGGTCGACGGCGGCGCTGAAGGGGCCTTGGCCGAAGAACTTCACATTGTCCCGGCGGCAACGCAGCTCCAGCGCGATCTCGACGCATCCGCCGAAGCCTGCCCGCACCGCGTCCTTCAGGCTTCCACTCACCGGCAAGCCCTGAAAGGTCAGGCTGGGCGGTGGCGGCGGGGGTTCGGGACTGCAACCGGCCATTGCAAGCGAGGAGCAGCAAGCAAGGATGTCGGCCAGCGTGTGCCATCGACAGGGTGTCTTCAGGGCAGCGGCCATCGCCGCCGCGGCGCGCAGCGCCTGCAGGTTGTTGATCATGCCAGCCTCCACAAGGCGTAGAGAATGTCGAACCGGAAGGACAGCCGACGCGGCGGCGCCGTCCCGTCCGTCGCTTAGCCGCTCGAGAGACCAGGATGACGGCGAGCCCCTGCCAGGCCGGGCAGGCTGTCGTGCCAGCGCACCAGCGTGCAGACAGCGCACAGTTCGACCGCGATCAGCACCGACTGGGGAAAGGCGCACAGGTCGCCGGGGAAGAAGATGCCGCTGAAGATCAGCATCGTCACCACCTGAGCCGCGGCCATCCTGCCCAAGAGAGCGACCCGCACCCAATCGCGCTCCAGCACAAGCCAAGCCATGCCGGCGTGGCCGGCGCCCGAGGCGACCGTGAGCAACGCCATCAGCGGGAGGCCGACAGCATTGCCGTCGTTGACGGCAAGCTCGGGCGTGCCAAGCCCCGGCAGCCATGCGGTGCCGCCATGTTCGAGCACGAGGAAGGGAAAGCCGCGCAGAACACTGGACAGCAGCAGCGCGCCGATCGGCAGAAGGATGCCCATTGCGAGCAGGTGGCTGGCCATCCGGAAGCGCCCTTCCTCATGGGTCGGCGCCTGGCGAATGGCGGCGGCCAGGCAGCCCAGCGCAAAGCCGAGCGGTTCGCCGGCGACGGCCGCGGCCTCGAACTCCGCCTCCATGGCCAGACCCCAGTCGCGGCGCTCCTCGCCAAGCCAGCGAACGGCCAGCGCCATGATGCCGCGTCCAAGCGCCGTGATCATGATGGCAGCGGCCGCGGAACCAGGATCGGCGCCTCGCTCCCGATCGGCTGCGCCAAGGCGAGCGCCAGCCCGGCGCTGGTCAGCCGATAGGCATGGCGCGCAGGCCGCCCGGGTTGCACCGGATCACACCATCGGGCTTCGACCAGACCCTGTTCGCTCATCCGCATCAGCAGGGGGTAGAGGGTACCCGATAGAAGCCCGGCCTCCTTCATGAGGTCATAGCCGTGGCGCCACTCGGCGGGCCTGGCCGCCAGAGCGCCGAGCAGGGCGAGCATCTGGCTGGAAGGACGTCTGTTGCGAGGCATGGCCCATCGCAACATATGTAGAATTAAGAGTCAAGGGCAGCGGCTGCGCGGTCGCATAAGCCTGCGGATGAACGTCGGCTTGAGGGGTCTGCGATCGCGTGGCCGCTATTTCGAAATGATCCGTTAGCGGTAGGGCAGCCCTGCCTCTTGCACGGTGCAAAACCTCAGCGACCGGGGGAGGGCTTGCACGGTGCAAGCTATTACCGATCGACTATCGTTCACCATGAATCCTAGCCTGGCGCGCGACCTTTGCGGTCTTTTCCGCTAAGCGTTGTCCATCTAACAATGGTCGCGCTGCCCTCTATTTGAACTAGGAAAGCGGTCACCGACAGTCACCGCCGCTGTTTGAACACGGCGTGCAGCAAGAAGTGGCCCTGCAGCCAACCGCGCACATAGTCCGGCAGTCCGAATGTGCTTTGCGACCACGCCAGAATGGTTCGCAAGATAATCGGGTAATCTTGAGTTCGTTCACGAACGAGCTGGCGCAGCAAATGCCCGGTCACAGGCTGGCGGAAGCGAACGGTTCGGTGATCGTCCCACAGCTCGCGCAGGCAGCCGACGGCTGCCTGCAAGTGCGAGATCGGCTCGGCAGAGCGCCCACCGATCATATTGCTTAAGGTCCGGAACAGATAGCCAGGAGCCTCGCCGGCGGCCGCGTCGAGACGCGCCGCTTGGGCCAATACCGCGCCCGATACGCCCAGGTAGTTATGTCCCGCGTCGACCAAGTGCGCCGACCAGCGCACGTACTTGTCGAAATTGATGGCCTTCCAGTCCACGGCGACGCCGAAAACAACGTGCAGCCAGGCGCCGCCGCTGCCGCCCATAACGCGGTCGACCTCCCGCGTCGGCAGGTCGTCCGTGACGAGCAGCGTTCTAGATTGGCGGGCTAGGATGAGCCCGTCGAAGATGTCGGATCGACCGAGGCGCAGGTGCTCGCGCAGGCCCTCGGGTAGATCGTCGCTTGCCACAACCGGCAACACGGTCGCGTTGTCCTCCGCCCAGGCGATGGCGCCGTCGATCTCGTCGCGCAGTCCCGCGACCACCTCCGCCGAGACCTCGTGCAACACGATCCGGCCGTTCTCGTAGCCAGCGCTCTTGTGGCCGTCGCTCGCCGAGAACTCGAACTGCTCACGCCGTGCGCGGAGCCGGTCCAGTACGCTTTGTGGCAGTTGGATCGGACCGCACGTCGCGCGCACGGCGTCGAGCGCTTCAAGCCGCCACGCGGTCCAGAACGCCAGGAGGTCGAGCACACAACCGCGCCGCGCGTTCTCCCGGACCGCTCGACTCGCGACCTCTCGCTCATCAAGGCTGCCAACCGCGACCTTGAGCTTTACACCATGCCCGGCAAGTCCGCCCGCCACCTCGATCGTGTCCATGCCGACCCGGTGTGCAAGGACGCCGAGCGGCATCGGGCCGTTCAGGTACTGACTTTCCTCTTCCTCGATCCAGTCGCGTCGCGCCTTTATCTGTGCGATCAGACCGTCAAGCCCGCCCGGCTTTTCAACATCGACCGAGACGCGCCTAAAGCCTGTCATCTCAGGGAAGCGCGTCTCGTGGTGCTCCATGACGTAGTGGAGCCGGGCGACGTACTTGTGCCTGACTTGGCGAACGGCACCTTCACGCCCATCGGGGCCGACGAAGCGCTCGCCCGCTTGGAGCCCCGTCACGGACCGCACCAGCGCGTGATCCGGTTCCCAAGACTCGGGATCGAACTTACGCAAGGCGGCGTCGGGCTCGATAACGAAGAAGAGCTCCGCGCCGTCGTCGTATGCCAGATCCACCGCTGCGTTTGGACCGACAGCAGAGGTGTTCCACCGCCGCGGTTTGTCCTCCTGACCTCGGCCCTCGTCCAGAACGAGCATCGACAGCGTCATCCAAGCCCGAGACGTATCGCGATGCTGCAGGAACAGCCGGTAGGCGAAATCGGCGGCGCGCTCAGCGAAACCGAAGTGCCCGAGCAGCGACGCCAAGCGGAACTGGTCACTCGGTCGCTCCCACGGCAAACGCTCGAGCGGCTTCTCCAACTCCGAGAAGAGCTCGACGGACCGGTCCTGCCGAACGAGGATCTCAATCTTCAGCAGTCGGGCCCGCGGCTGGTCGGGCTCCTGGGCCAGCAAGGTGTCCACGGCGGCCATCGCGGCGACAAGGTCGCCCAGGTTCCACGCATGAGCCGCAACCGTCCAGAGCGTCGCAGGATCGTTGCGCACTTCTGGCGCCGCTGCAGCCAAGGCCTCCCGGAACGCCGCGTCACGACGTGCCCCGGCGAGGCTCTGTAGGAACAAGGACGTCGATGGACTCGGCCGGGTCAGATCAACGTGCCCTTCGAGAAGCCTCGACGCCTCCTCCGGCAAATCCTGATTCCGCAGCTCCACAGCCAAAAAGTAGCGCGAGATCATATCGAGATTGGCCGGAACAGATGCGGCGAGCGCTCGCAACCGTTTTCGGGCGGTCTCTTCGTCCGCCACCGTTTTTCGCTCGCCCCGAATCTCCAGCAGGTTCGCGCTGATGTCTTGAGGGTCGATGGCGCGCATGCCTGCCACTGCAGCATCGAGGCCGGCCCGATCCTCTTGGCGCAAAGCGCACTCACCGATGATCCGCCAACGCAACCGTTGTAGCCGCTCCGGCAGAGCATCGGGTTTGATTGCAAGCGCATCCGCCATGGCGTCGGCCGCGTCGCCGGCGGAGGCTCTCAGCTCGGCCCGCAAGATCTGGTTTTCTGGATCGGTGTCGCCGTCGAGCGCGGCAATGGCCTCTTCATCCCGATCCTGAACTGAGCGCGCCAAGGCCAAAAGGCGCCGAAGCTGCGGTTGGTCGCCAACCCTCGGCATCCCGCGAATGAGGAGCGCTTCACTCTCGCCGTGCCGCTCGCATAGCCGAAGCAAAACGGCGGCGTTGTTGAGATGGACCACTAGGTCGTGGGCATCAGCGAAACCTACTTCTAGGTAATGCTCGACCAAGGCCTTCATGTCGTCCGCCGCTGAGTTCAGCTCGGCGCTGGTCACCGGACCATGACCGCCCGGGATGATCGCTCCAGACTCGACCGCCAACGACAGAACGGCGATGGCGCGAACGCGCTTGAACTCCGGCAATTCGGCATGGCGGCGCGCCAACTCAAGGCTGCGCTCGGCCCAGCCCGGCACGTCTCGGCGGCGCAGGAACTCCGCCATGCCGATGTCCGCCTGCGCCGACCCCGCGAGGTCAGGCGGGATGAGAGACTCGGGGTCTCCCTGCCAGTCGGATCGGGCGGCCGCCTGGAGGAGGTAGCCCACTGCGTGGTCGGCACGCGGAGTACCGTTGAGGGCGCTTTGCGCCGCAGTCATCGCCTCCTCGAACCGGCCCTGAATCGTGCGGGCCAAAGCTAGATTCGCCAGCGCATTGGGGTCTTCAGGACGCACTAGGTACGCGGCCTCGAAGCGAATGGCCGCCTCCGCCTCGCGCCCGAGGTCCATCGCGATCGAGGCGAGGTTCGTCTCGACGCGGTAGAGTGCCCATGGCTTTGCCGACAGGTCTTCCTTGCCTAAGATCGTCAGCAAGCCCTTCTCGGCGAGCAGCGGCTCGCCTTGCTCTTTGAAAAGGTCGCGGAACGTATCGATGCGGGCGTGGAGCGCCGGATCCTCATCGGCGCTGGCGGCGCCGTCACGCGGCTCGGCCGTCAGGCCAGTGCCGCGCATCTGCTTTACGACCTGGGCCGCGACGAGCGTCGCGAAGTCCGAGGGGCCTGCGGCTGGTCCCATGCTCTGAATCACGGAGCTGGCCACGGCAGACGGATGGAAGGCGTTGTACGCCACCTCATGGGGCGCGATGAGCGTCTGAAGCTGCCCCCATCCGTAGACAACGACCGTCAGGTCGTGCCCCTCCGCCTTCAGTTTCCGGGTGACGGCAATGGCGGCGTCGGACGCGGAGGTGTCGTCTGGCGCCGTGGTTGCGAAGATGAGCTCCTTCAATCCCGCCTTGAGCTTCAGCGCTTCGCGGGCGTCGGACAGGATCTTGGCCTCCTTGATCGGCTTGGTGATCAGCCGACACTGCACCCCGACGAAGTGGTCGTCCCGTCCATCGCGCCGGGCAAGGACGTCGATGCCGCCCTGCTTCTGCCCGGCGCGGCCATACTCCTGCGCATGGGGATCGTTCAGCTCCGCGCGAAATAGCAGCACGCAGTTTCGCTGAAACGCTTGCCAGTCTTTGGGTTTCGGGATCTCGATCGCTAGCCGCGTCGTTATCGGGATGCTCGCCTTCCCGCCTCGGACCAGACGCGAGGATGGAAGTAGACTATTGTCGAGCTTTTCTCCCTGGAGCACGTTGCAACCTACTGATTCCCGCAACGCCTTCTTTACGTTCTCCGTCGGTTGATTGCGATAGCATGCTGCTCACCACCGACGGCCGGGGTGCCCTTAGATCATAAGGAGCAACAATGCGGTATTCCAGATATCACGCAAAGCACGCCTGTCCTGGCGCGACGCAACTATGCATCCACCGGCTACATGAACGAAAGGCAGGTGAGGGCAACCTCCTGCCCGACAGCAGCCGGGCCGAAGTCCCCCAATCATTCCTAACAGTCCGGTGAGAGCGAACGTCTGCTTTCAAGATTGGCAACGGCTCCGTCGAATTACCGAGATTGGGGCGCGTAGATGACCGCCGGCGCCGTCTAAACGGACGGCCGCTTACGCAGCCTCGGCGCCTTAAAGCGGCCAGGCCGCCCTCCTCCCAGGTATGGCCAGCAAGCGGCTAAGCGGCTGCGGACGCATATGGGCGCACCCCGGACAGCCGACCACTGCCAGAAGATGCCTCCATTCTGCGGACCGAGTCTTATTAGCCATTTTGTAACCGGCCCCAAAGACGCTGTCAGCGAGTGTCCGTTTGACCACAGGCCTGCGGTCGCGGCGGGCTTGCACAGTGCAACTTTGACAGTTCCTGCATGGTCCCCTTTCATTCCGCGGCCGTGGCGATATCGCAACCGTGGCGCCAGGCCCGTTCGCAGGCGACGTCGCTGGCCAGGAAAAACTCGCCACCCAGCGGCTCCCCGTCCACCGCCAGCTCGGTCTTCATTGCATCCTCGCCCAACTTAGCGCGATGCGGCGGATCGAACGGGCCGGCGGCGCCGTGCGTCGTCTTCCACAATTCCCAGTTGAAGGCGGTCGCGGGCAAGGCGGAGTTGAAGCTGGCGCAGCGCATCGCCGGACTGATCGAAATCCCGACCTTCACCAGCACCTTGCGTCGCCAGTCGTGGCCTGGCACGAAATGCCCGAGGTTGCCGTTCAATCGCAGCATGTAGAGGTGTTTCGGCCCGGTCGCGGGTTCGGTCCAGAAGCCAGTCTGGGCGATCGGCCCGGCCTTGCTTGGCCGCAGAGCCACCGCACCCGGCGCGAGCATCGGAGCGGCAACGGGCGGACCACCATAGACCGGGACTTCGATCATATCGAGCGCCAGCAGTCGCCGCGCCGCGTCCCGGGGCAGACGGATGCCGCGAACGCCGATCTCGCGCGCCCGGCGCGGCAGGTCGATCTCTGGCGCGAAGTCCCGAATGTCGGGCCGCAGGTCGGCAGGCACCGACCAAGCGCGCACCACTTTCAACCCGTGATACCAACGGTCGATGGTCGCGGGCGTCAGCAGGCTTGGATGCAGGAACTGGTGTTTGGTGCCGATGACATGGCTTAGCTGCACCATGCCCAGCACCCGCATCCGCTCGGCGGGGTTTTCGCTCCGGCCGACGCCATAGGCGACATACAGCGCCCCCGGCCTGCTCTGCGACCGTATCTTGTCGCGGTCCGCCGGCCGGGTGAATCCGATCATGCCCCATTTGTCGGACACGACAAAGCCGAAGAAGCTACCCAGCCACACATCGGGGTCGTCCGCCTCGATCACCGTCACCGGATCGGGAAACGCCGCCGGATGCTCGGCCTCGAACGCGGCGATGCTGCCATAGGCATCGGTGACCAGCGTAGGCGCCACCTGCCCATAGGTCCGGCCTTTGGGCAGCGTCCAACCATGTGCGGCAAACAGCCCTTCCAGCCCGCCATAGTCGCGAGCGGCAATCGTGTTGACCGCCTGCTTGTCCCAACCCTTGTGTCGCCTGATGACCAATGGCGCTGTCCCCTTGGCTTCGACTCTCTAGCCCGACCGGGTTGCCAACTGGGCCGGAGGGCGAGGCCCTTACCGCCGTAGAGTTCGGTCTTGAGGAAGTCGAGGTCGTGTTTCCAGCGTGCCAACGTGTCGGAGTGGCCGGCGGCGGCGTCACGGCGCATGAAGTTGCGGGCGTTGCCGCAGATGACATGAGCCATCTTGCGCAGCGGGTCACTGGCAGAGGGGCGCCATATTCGTCGGCGAAGACCAACCGCGCCGGGTTTCCGAAGGCTTCACTAGGTGAACCGAGATGGCTTCGCGAAGGCATAGTCGTCGCAGGCCAGAAGTCTTGCACCATGCAAGGCCTGCGCGTTCGGGCTGCTTGCAGAGAGGCCTGATTGCCTGTGAGAGGCGATGCACAAATGATCCTTCGACTTCAGCGAAGATGACCACCCCGGAGCTGGGAGTCGCACCCCGGACTGGCAGGGGTGAAGATTTCGGTGAACAGGTCTTGAATGATTGGACACCTAACGGCATTCGCATGCCATGGGGATTGGCCAATCGTGGAAAAAGCTATTCGAGGGGGCGTCGTCCTTTGAGGCCTCCCTCGACAAGCCCTTCTTGCATTTCGATGTTGCTGGCGTCGCCCAGGAATTGCGGCTCGAGGAACGGGGTGCCGAGAACGGGGCACAGGGGATACCCGCTCCAGATACCCGAGCGAGGGACGCGGTAGAGGAAGAGATAGTCAGCCGGGTCAGCCGCGCTTGGCAGGAGGCGACGAGCGAGGCTGCTCGCTGGTTCCAGGCATGCGACCAGCGCATCGCCAACAACGCGGTTCTAACCGAGCTGCCGGCGCTGGAGATGGCAGCAATCCAAGCGGAGACCGAGATCAAGTCGACCGTCGCTCAGGCGAGTGTGCGGCTTACAACGGATCGTGATGCTGTGACCCAGAGCTATGCCCGGTTGCGCGCCTTCCAGAAGGAAAATGGCTTGCAGCGACCAGCCAAGCTCACGCCACTGCCGGTGCTTTCCTACGCTCTCATCGCCTTGGCATGGATCGCCGAAACGGCCGCTAACTCCGTGCTCCTGCAGAAGAATGACGACCTGGGCCTGATTGGCGGCATTTTTGCCGCCGCGGCAATCGGCTTTGTGAATGTGTTGGCTGCGGTTTCAGTCGGCAGGTTGGTGCTACCGAAGCTACAGTCTCGTTCCCAGGCCGGGCGCTACGCAGCCCTGCTAGGTCTAGTAGTCTGGCTTCTTTTCGTTGTGTGCTGGAACCTGCTCGCGGCGCATTATCGCGATGCGAAGGTAGCTGGCCTGCAGAACCCCGAGGCGGTCGCCCTGACCATGATGGGGGCTTTGCCGGCTAGCATCTACTCGTGGGGCTTGCTGATTCTAGGCGCCCTCTGCGCCGTGGTCGCAGGCCGGACCGCCTACAACATGGACGATCCCTGTCCTGGTTACGGCCAAGTCTGGCGGGAGCATGAGCAACGCTGCGAAGACTATGCTGGGGCCTTGGAAGAGGTGGGCTCCGAGCTGAAGGAGTTCCATGAACAGGCGAGCGGGACGTTCGATGGCCTGCGGAAGGGATTGGCACAGCAACTCGCCGACCAGAGTCGGGCCATAAATAGCCGAGTGGCGTTCGCCCATAAGCTAGAACAGTACCATGCCCAGCTTGAACAGGCGGGTCGCCAGCTGCTTGCGATCTACAGGGATGCCAACCGCGCCGCGCGCGACCCATCTGCGCCGGCCCGTTTTGAAGAAGATTTCAACCTACCCTCGCCACACATCCCGTTGGCGCCCCAGGCCGCGCTTTCCGCCAATGACGTAGAAAGGCTGGACATTAAGCTGGCGAGTGCACAGCGCGCCGTATCCGATGCATACCTGGAGGGCGTACGGGGTTTTGAAACCCTTGAGGCTCTCAAAACAAGGCTTGCATAATGGCACAAAGTCGTCGTCGGCGCCCAGCAGCCAAGCGTCGTCAAGGAGAGCTCTGGAAAGGTCTAGGAGCGTTTGCGTTTGCAGTCGCAGTGGTAGCTGCAGCTGCGTACTTCTATACTAGTGCTTCCCGAGATCTAAGATCTCTTGACCCTGTGACATTATGTCCAGAAGTGCCGTCATCGGTAAACGTCCTGATCGTCGACGTCACTGACCCGATGACGCTTCCGCAGCGCCAAGATTTTCTCAACCAGCTGGAAGAGCTCAAGAACTCCATAAAGCGGTACGGACAGTTGACGGTTGTACGGGTCGAGCAGATTGGCGACCGGCTGCTGGTCCCGGTGCTCACCCGCTGCAGCCCCGGCACAGCCCGCGATATCGACCCGATAAAGGGCAACCCTGACAAGGTGCAAAAGCAGTGGACGGACGGCTTTTCGGCGCCACTCGAACGCGCGTTCAGCAGCTTGGCCAGGGCTAATGGCGCCGACCAATCACCGATCTTTGAGTCGGTCCAATCCGCGGCACTCACCGAACTCCAGAAGCCTGGCCGCGAAGGCATCCCTAAGCGGCTGATCATCGCCTCCGACCTGCTGCAGAACACCCAGGAATTGAGTTTCTATCGGGACCTACCCTCAGAGGACGTGTTCCTCCGGTCGGATGCTTTTCGCCGCAGACGTACTGACCTCCGCGGGGTTGAGGTCGAGCTCTGGCAGCTGCAGCGCGGCGATGCCGCCAAGACGCAGCCCCGGGCGCTGTCCATGCTTTGGGAGCGTGCCATCGGCGAGCAAGGCGGGACTGTCACGCGAATTTACAATGTGAGCGGGTGACGGGATGGCTGAGCAGCGCCGAGACTTCATCGACCGCCTCGTTAAGCGCGAATGGACCGACCGTTGGGCATTTCTGCTATTCGCTCTAGGCGGATCGTTGTTAATTGTGACCGCAAAGTCGCAAGGGGCAGATGCCATCCTGGTTTCTATAATGGCAATCGCCATTATGGCTGGGTACGCCGCCCTGGTCTACTTTGGCCCTAGGCTCAAACTGAGGCCAGATCAGCTCGGCGATAACTGCTATTATATGGGCCTGGTGTTCACGCTTGCCAGCCTTTCATACGCTATCTTCACTTTCGATCCTGCAAAAACGGCAACCACGATCATCCAGGGTTTCGGGGTGGCGCTAGCATCGACCGTCGTCGGGCTGGTGTTGCGCGTCTTCTTCAGCCAAGGCCAGCCTGACCTCGCAATGGCCGAGGAAAATGCTAGGTTGGCGCTAACCGATACGGCTGCTCGCATGCGCGCGGAGCTCGACGGTGTCGTACTTGCGTTTCAGACATTCGCTTTGCAAACGCAACAACACCTAACTGAGTTGCGGGATCAGGCGAAGACCGCGGTCATCGATCAGTCGGCGAGCACCGTCGAGGACGTGCGAAAGGTCTCCTCATCGGTTCGGTCTCTGGTCAAGGCGCTCGAAAGCCATGCTGAGGCGGTCGGCGGGATCGCTGGGAGGACATCAGCACACGCTGAGGCACTCGGAAGCGTCGAGACAGCAGCCGGCGCTGCAGGCGCCGCACTATTACGCATCACCGCTTCCGCAGAGACGATGAGCCGCTACCAGGAAACGGTCCAAGCCAGTGGCGAAAAGTTCGCCAGTGCAAGCGATAGCATCAGTGCCGCTGCCGCCGCGATGCTCAAGGCTGCGCAAGATTTTGACGCTGTCGTTGAGGCCCGCCTCGCCGTTCTCAACAAAGCGCCCTTAAAGGTTAGTGAGCGCCTGGCCACGGCGCTGACGGAAACGATTACCCGGTGGGAGCAAACCATCGACCAACATGCTACCAGCCACGTCGAGGTGCTCAACACGCTCGCCCAGGCACGTGCCGATGAGCTTGCAGCCTTGCAACGGCACAACGCTGCCCTAGATGCCGAGGTCAGCCGCTCCCGCGACAACGTCGCTAAGGTTCACAAGGCGTTAGTAGAATTGACGACCGACCTCACCGCGCAAGTCGGCAGCTCGCAGCGCTGAGCAGGACGGTGAATCAGAACGAACGTCAGTACAGGCGCGGTTTGGTCCTCGGCCTGACGGTCGCCGAGATCATGATTCTTTTGATCTTTGTGCTGCTGATGGCACTCGCAGCGGCTCTCCAAAAGCGCGATCGAGACATCGAGAAGACGCAGCAGCAGCTTGCACTACTTGATCGGGGTGGCGCAAGTCGACTCGTCGAGAAGCTGCAGCAGGAGTACCCGCAAGCACGCAACCAAGACGAGTTCTTCAAGGAGCTCGTTCGTGCGATCGAGGCACGCCGGCAGGTCGAACGCGGAGGCACGGGGCTCGCCCGAAAGCAGCTTTTGGAGGATGCCGCCATCGGTCGCGATGTCCGTCAGGCAGCCGAGAAGGATGGAGTTGCTGACCCGCGCGCTTATGCGAAAGCCTTGGCCGCCAATGCAAACCGTTCTCGCAAGGGAGAGTGGCCGCCGTTCGTTAGCCTGAGTGAAGCCGGCGGCTACTATTTCGACCCCGGAAAGGCGACCCTGCGTCCTGAGTTCGAGCGGAACCTGGTTTCTCAGGTGATCCCGATGCTTGCACGCAATTTGGCCGAGTATGACGTCGACGTCATTGAAGTCATTGGACATACCGATGAAGTGCCCATGGTAGGCACGAGCAACTTGGATGCGCAGCTCGTGGCTGCCTCGGCCGGTCGCTTCCCCATCCCGGACCTGCGTTCTACGGATAATGCCGGTTTAGCGATGGCGCGTGCCGTCTCGGTGGTCCACGTCCTTCGCGCCGATAAGCGCCTTGCGGGCGCCCGGATCCTCCCTCTGTCCGGAGCACAGATGATCGTGCCCGTCGATCGTCTGTCGGACGGCACGGCCCAAGGAAGTGACCAACGGCGGCGAAGGATTGAAATCCGGCTTCGCCGTTCAACCGCCCAGATCGCCGCAAAGGCAGCGCCGTGAGCGATGAGCTCGATCTTGCCCTGGCCGAACTTCGGGCGGCCGTTAGGCTGCGACGCGGAGCAGACCCGCTAGCATCGGCCAACTCCGGCGAGCAATCATCCGCATCCGAGGTTCGACAGTCACCGCCGCCGCCCGAGGATAAGAGGCCTTGGTGGCAGCGCCTCTTTTCCTGATCGATAGTCCGGCCGTCAATCGCTCAGACCGGCTTTGCGCCTGGCGTCCCGCATTTGGCAAACTTGCCCTTGGCATCCTTGCAGCGCTGGCCGGAAGCGGCGCCCTTCGGCGGACACTTGATGAACTTGCCCTTGGCGTCACGGCACTGTTCGGCAGCGACCGTCGGTCCGGCACTGAGCGCCAGTAGGGCGCCCGTCACCAGGAAGGCTGTCATGCGCATGAGATCGACTCCTCCATCACCCACCGGGCATCCTGCATCTGCCGCCCGGTGAGGGCCAGCCCGGCGAAGTGATTGCCCGCACGGCTCAGCGACAGATCTTCTCGCAGGGCACCCCGTCGCCATCGCCGTCGAGACGGCCAAGGCCGCAGCTCCTTAGGTGATAGAGCGCCTCGTCGCAGCTGCTCATCTGCCCACACGTCCGCTTGGTGCCGCAGGCATAGCCGCCACCGGCCGTGGCGCGATCGATCGGCGGTGCACTGACCGGGCCGGAGAAGCGGGAAGGCGTAGGCGTCAGGCGACTGCGGCGTGCAGTGCGCCACTCCCAGGGCGGCATTATCTGATTAGGCTGCAGGGCCCAAAGACCGCGGCGCGCTGCTCGGGCCGCCTGCTCCCAGGCGAGGTAGCGCTGGTCGGACAGGTAGCGCCGATAGGCCCAGGCACCGCCCAGCTTGACCATCTCGGCGTTGATATTGCGATCGCCCGCGCGGATAACACCGACCGATCGGCCGTAGCGATCGACATCGGTGACGCGGACAGTGACGGTCCGGCCGAACACCAAGTCCGACAGCATGCGCTTGGAAGCACGGCCAAAGGGCTGGCCGCTTTCCGGCGCATCGATCTCACCCAGGCGAACCTTGTATTCCCGATTGCCCCCGACGAGCAGTCGAATGGTGTCACCATCGGTGACGCCAACCACCCGGCCGGCGAGCGTCTCGGCCGACGCAGGCGCAAGGAGGCCAAGGGCCATGAGCGCAACCGCAAGGACTGCCACGAGTCTGTCGAGCTTGGGCATCAATGAGCTGTCTCGCCCGGCGCCGGACCCTGGAGCTGGCGGATGCGGTCCAGGATCGCCAGCCAAACCTTCTGCCCATCGATATCGCCGGCGGCCAGAAGCGCATCCACCCGCTGGGCCGCAGCCTCAGGGGCCAACTCGCCATGCTTCAGCAGCTGGTGACGGGCGCAGGCCCATAATTCCCATTCCGACAGCATCGCCATCATCTGCCCCGCTGTGGGCGCCGCGATGCGCGACCATCGACCGGGCGGCAGTCGGCGGCGCGGGCATCGAGGCACCCCGCGCCGCCGCCGGCGCGCTGCTGGACACGGTTAGCGGACCGGTCGTCCAGCAGCGGCAGGTCTGTCGCCAAGTTGGGGGACTGTCTTGGCATGGTGATACTTTGCAGGCGAAATCCTACATTGCAAGCGGCGCATAGGGAGATAATTTATCGAGTGGGCTTCAGCTATCGTTGGCAGACGGAAGGCGGGATATCCATTTTCACAAACCGGCTGCTAAGCGGGCAGCCTGCCTTTAGGACAGCATGATACGCTACCGGGGCGAGGACGATGAGACGGTCGATTGTCATGCTCCTGTTGGCAGTGCTGGTCGTTTCTGGCTGCAAGCCAGCGCCTCCGACCTACACGCTTTACCGGAACTCCCGGCTCAACCAGAACGCTCGTGTCCACATGGCCACCTTCGACACCAACGATCCGGGAAACGGGTCAGGGACCTACAACGAGGAGAACTGCGCCATGATCGCGGCGCTTCTCACCGAAACCATGGACGCGGCGCGCGACCCGATCGCGCCAGTGCACTATTGGTGCGAGCCAGGTCGGTATCGGCCGCAGTGATCGGCGCTCCAACATACGTCCCGCTGACCAGTGGCCACCGGCGCGCCGAGGCTTGCACGGTGCAAGACAATGACCGTTGCGAGCCCGTGACATGCCCTGTGTCACCGGCTAACTCGCCTTTCGCGCCCAAAGGTTGCCCGTAGCCGTGAATGCCGTTGAGATCGAGGAAGCTGTCTCCGCGCTCGCCGAGCGCCCCTTCGACGCAGCTGAGTTCCCTTTTGCGTTCCTGGAGGCATTCGGGAACAAGGCGACGACGCTTAAGCGGCTGCGGACGGGTGCGTCGAACCGGTCCGACGTTGGGGGCGTGCTCCAAACCAACAACATTCACCTTGCCGTGGCCGCGCCTGGGCACGTCAGCGAGACACTTGCGCAGCTGAAAGCCAGCCCTACCACCGCCAAGGCCAAGGCCAAGTACGTGCTTGCCACCGACGGCGACACGTTCGAGGCGGAGGACCTGGAGACCGGCGAGACGGTCGCCTGTGACTACCGGGCCTTCCCAGACCATTTCGGCTTCTTCCTCCCGCTCGCCGGGATCACCACCGTCCGCCAGGTCCGCGAATCGAGCTTCGATATCCGCGCCACGAGCCGCCTGAACCGGCTCTATGTCGAGCTGCTGAAGGACAATCCCGACTGGGCGACCGCCGAGCGCCGGCCGGACATGAACCACTTCATGGCGCGGCTGATCTTTTGCTTCTTCGCTGAAGATACAGGCATTTTCCACGCGAGCTACCCGTTCACCGGCACGATCGAGAAGATGAGCGAGCGGGACTCGTCAAACACCCATGAGGTCATCCACGAGCTGTTCCGAGCGATGAACACGCGCAAGGAACGGCACGAGGCCGAGGCTATCCGCAGCTGGGCGCGGCCGTTTCCCTATGTCAACGGCGGCCTATTCTCCGGCAGTCTGGAAGTGCCTGTGTTCAGCCGGATCGCGCGCTCCTACCTGCTGCACATTGGCGGGCTCGACTGGACGAAGATCAACCCGGACATTTTCGGATCGATGATCCAGGCGGTCGCCGACGACGAGGAGCGCGGCGCGCTGGGCATGCACTACACCAGCGTGCCCAACATCCTGAAGGTGTTGAACCCGCTGTTTCTCGACGACCTCAGGGAGAAGCTCGAGGAGGCCGGCGACAACGCTCGCAAGCTGCTGAACCTGCGCAACCGCATGAGCCGCATTCGGGTGTTCGACCCGGCCTGCGGCAGCGGCAACTTCCTCGTGATCGCGTATAAGCAGATGAGGGAGATCGAGGCGGAGATCAACCGCCGCCGGGGCGAGCAGGGCCGCGCATCGGACATCCCGCTTACCAACTTCCGCGGGATCGAGCTGCGCGACTTCCCGGCCGAGATTGCGCGGCTGGCGCTGATCATCGCCGAGTACCAGGCCGACGTGCTCTATCGCGGGCAGAAGCTGGCGCTGGCCGAGTTCCTGCCGCTCGACCAGGAGAATTGGATCACCTGCGGCAACGCGCTCCGCCTCGACTGGCTCAGCCTGTGGCCGCCGGAGCGAACGGGAGTGAAACTGGTTGGTGACGATCTGTTCCAGACCCCGCTCGACCAGGCGCAGATCGACTTCGAGAACGAGGGCGGGGAGACGTATATATGCGGGAACCCGCCGTATCTGGGAAGCCGTAACCAGACTGACGAGCACAGGGCCGACCTCGCGCCCGTCCTCGACGGCCGGATCGCCAATTGGAAGTCGCTGGACTACGTTGCGGGCTGGATAATCAAGGGCGCTGACTACCTGAGGAGGACCGCCGGGGCCGCCGCTTTCGTCACAACAAACTCCGTTTGCCAAGGCTTGTCCGTCTCAACGCTTTGGCCGCACGTGCTGCGCGATGGCATGGAAATTTTTTTCGCGCATCGTTCATTCAAATGGTCGAATCTCGCAGCGCACAATGCGGGCGTCACAGTCGTAGTCGTCGGCTTAGCTAGAGCAGACCCACACCGTGCGAAGCACATAACGGATGGCGACGAGCGGCGCACGGTTGGGCTGATCAACCCGTATCTCATCCCAGCACCGACGGTTTACGTCGAGCCGGTGCGCGATCCTTGTGACCGGCATCCGATGCTGTTCGGCAATATGCCTAGGGACGGCGGGCATCTCATTCTATCCGGCGATGAACGCACCGCCCTGCAGTCGTCGGCCCCCCAAGCCGCGTCATTTATCTTCAGATACTTGGGGTCTGATGAATTCATTAACGGGCAGCCGCGATACTGTCTTTGGATCGAGGACGACGAAACGACTCAGGCGATGGCCGTCCCGCAGCTCGCTGCGAGGTTCGAAGGTGTGCGAGCGGCGCGAGGCAAGAGTCCCGCTCAGGCCACGAGGGCGTGGGCCACGCGACCACATCGTTTCGTGCAGGTGCCAGGAAAGGGAGAGCGATCCACGCTTATTGTGGCTCGTGTATCTTCGGAAAGCAGGGAATTTTTGCCGATCGACCTGTTGGATGTTGGCAGCATCGTATCGGATGCAGCCTTCGCCCTCTACGACGCCCCGCTGTGGAACATGGCGGTGATTGCCTCGCGCCTGCATCTCGTGTGGATCGCGACCGTCTGCGGGAAGCTGGAGACGCGCTATCGCTACTCCAACACTCTGGGCTGGAACACCTTCCCCGTCCCGCCGCTGACCGAGAAGAACAAGGCCGACCTGACCCGCTGCGCCGAAGACATCCTGCTCGCGCGCGAGGCGCATTTCCCCGCCACCATCGCCGAGCTGTATGATCCGGAGCGGTTGGACCGTGACTTCCCCGACCTCCGGGCCGCCCATGACCGCAACGACGAGGTGCTGGAGCGCATCTACATCGGCCGCCGTTTCAGGAACGACACTGAGCGCCTCGAGAAGCTGTTCGACCTATACACCAAGATGACCTCCGCGGGCGCCGGGAAGGCTCCAGTCCGGAAGGCCCGTGCGTCGTGATTGAAGACCGGACCCCGGGCTGGGACGCCAAGGCTGTCAACATCTTAGCCCAAGAACGCTTTGGAGGTTTGCAGGGACTCTTTGAAGCGGAGGGATGGCCAGAGCGAGGCCAGGCCATGATGCCGGCTGTAGGGCTGCGCGTAGTCGAGACATATGGGACTGTTGCGGCGTTCCTAGCCGCCCACGCAGCGACAGAGCCGGAATCGCTCTTAGCCCAGATCACGGCCGACCCGCCCAATGTATGGCTAACCAGCTTCTACGGCTTCTCACCCGAAACGTGGGGCTTCCTCGGGTTCTCCAACGACGGGCAGCGCAAGCACTTCGTGCGCGAGACCCAGCCAGGCGCCCTGGTCGTGATCTACGGGCACAAGACACGCGCTCCTTTTGCTCAACGTGGCATGGTGATCGGCATCCAGCAGGTGTCGCACCGGGTCAACACCGCCCAGGCGTTCATGAGCCCTTCCGAATGGGCACGCAAATTGGGCGATCCTGAGCGTGCCGAGAAGTGGAACTTGGCCGTGAAGGCCACGCGAGCCTGGCGCGTCGCCGAAGAGAGCTATGTGTCGATCGAAGAGTTTGCCCCTGAGACCTATTCCACTGCCCGCTCGCAAGCGATCGGCTCGCAGGGCATGCGCCTGACAAAGAGAGAGGCGCGGAACCTCCTGAGGCTCACCTTTATCGAGACGTCCGTTTTCGGTGAGATCCCAGTCACCGCGGCAGTCCCGGCAGCTGGCGGCGAGGTCTTCACTCCCTCTCGCCCCGGGCCGGTGTCCCAGACCGGCTTCTTCTGCAAGGAGGCCGAGGGCCCTAAAAGCCTGTATGTGCTCCGCTTGCGTGGGGACGAGTCCGCCTACCTCGGGCGGCCGGCAGAGGGGCGTTGGATCGTCAAGGTTGGCATGTCCGGCAGCCCATCGTCACGATGCGACGCGCTCAATTCATCCTTCCCTGCCGGCGTTTATCGATGGGAACTTGTGCATACGAACGCGTCGGCCGGCTGGCCACTGTTTCCCAGGTCGATGGAGGCCATTCGAGCCGAGACTCAGCTCAAGGCATACCTCCATCAGCATGAAACGTCGCTTGGTGGAGAATTCTTCCTTGCCAGCGAGACCGCCGTGGCAGCGGCATGGAAGTCGGCCATGGAGAGCCTCAAAGCATGACGATGCTCGTTCCTTCCGTCTCGGTGTCCTATGCCCGCAGCGGTGCCTCGACCAAGGCAAACGCCCTCGGCATGCGGCCGATGCAGGAGCGCGCCTATGAGAAGCGCGGCGAGCAATACCTGCTGATCAAGTCGCCGCCGGCGTCAGGCAAGAGCCGAGCGCTGATGTACATCGCGCTCGACAAGCTGGAGAACCAGGGCCTGCGCCAGGCCATCATCGTGGTGCCCGAGCGGAGCATTGGTTCGAGCTTCAACGATGAACCGCTCAGCGACCATGGCTTCTGGGCAGACTGGCGCGTCGAGCCCAGATGGAACCTCTGCAACGCGCCGGGCACCGATAACGGCGGCAAGGTCGCCAGCCTCGGAGCCTTTTTGGCGAGCGAGGATAAGGTGCTGGTGTGCACCCATGCAACCTTCCGCTTCGCCGTAGACCAGTTTGGCGTGGAAGCGTTCGACGACCGGCTCATCGCGGTCGACGAGTTCCACCACGTCTCCGCCAACCCTGACAACAAGCTCGGCACGCACCTTGGGGCGTTCATAGCCCGCGACCGCGTGCACATCGTCGCCATGACCGGCAGCTATTTCCGCGGCGACGCAGAGGCCGTCCTGGCGCCTGGGGATGAGGCCAAGTTCGAAAGCGTGACCTACACCTACTATGAGCAGCTCAATGGCTATGAGCACCTGAAGCGGCTCGACATCGGTTACTATTTCTACTCAGGCGCCTATGCCGACGACATCCTGAGGGTGCTGGATCCGGCCGAGAAGACCATCGTCCACATTCCCAGCGTCAACTCGCGTGAGAGCACCAAAGATAAAATCAAGGAGGTCGAGCACATCATCGAGGCGCTGGGCGTATGGCAGGGTCACGACCCCGTCACCGGCTTCCAGATGGTGCGGACACCTGACGGACGGACGCTGCGCATTGCCGACCTGGTCGACGACGACCCCAACAAGCGCGACCGCGTGTCGATGGCGCTGAAGGACCCTGCACAGAAGAACAACCGCGATCACGTCGACATCATCATCGCGCTCGGCATGGCGAAGGAGGGCTTCGACTGGATCTGGTGCGAGCATGCCCTGACCGTCGGCTATCGCGCCAGCCTTACGGAGATCGTCCAGATCATCGGCCGCGCGACCCGCGACGCGCCCGGCAAGACCCGCGCCCGCTTCACCAACCTGATTGCTGCGGTCGATGCCGCCGACGAGCTAGTCCGCGAAGCGGTCAACGACACGCTGAAGGCGATCGCCGCCAGCCTCCTGATGGAGCAGGTGCTGGCCCCCCGCTTCGAGTTCAAGCCGAAGAACCCTGCCGCGAATGCGCCGACCCCAGGGTTCGACTATGGCGAAGGCGGCTATCAGCCCGACAGGTGCAACGTCGGCTTCAACGAAGACCGCGGAGTCTTCGAGATTGAGATCAAAGGTCTGGTCGAACCGAAGACCCCAGAGGCGGCCCGCATCTGCCGAGAGGATCTGAATGAGGTGATCGCCACATTCGTCCAGGACAAGCGATCGATCGAGCGCGGCCTCTTCGACGAGGAGCTTGTCCCTGAGGAGCTAACCCAAGTCCGGCTCGGCAAGATTATCCGCGACAGATACCCCGAGCTTGACGCTGAAGATCAGGAAGCGGTGCGGCAGCATGCTATCGCCGCGCTGACGCTGACCCAGCAAGCCAAGAAGGCTGCAACTGGTGGAGGAGAGGGCGAGCCGGCCCTGAACACAGCGCTGGTCGACGGGGTACGCAGGTTCGCGATGGACGTCCGTGAGCTCGACATCGATCTCATCGACCGCATCAACCCGTTCGGTGAAGCCTATGCCATTCTCGCCAAGACGATGAGCGAGGCCAGCCTGAAGCAGGTCGCCGCCGCCATCGCTGCCAAGCGGACCGCGATCACGCCCGAGGAGGCGAAAGACCTGGCGGTTCGCGCTTTTCGGTTCAAGAAGGAGCGTGGTCGCCTGCCGTCCATCACCTCGGCCGACGCCTGGGAGAAGCGGATGGCCGAGGGTGCCGCTGCGTTCGTTCGGTTCAAGGACGAGGGTCGCTATGACTGACATCGACCTTGACGAGCTGCGCGATGAGCTATCCGAGTTTGCCCAGCCCACAAAGGCCGCAGGCCGGTCACCTCGCGAGGAGCGCGTCATTGCCGGCTTCGAGGAGATCCAGCGCTTCGTCGAGCAGCACGGGCGGGTGCCGCAGCATGGCGAGGATCGTGATATCTTTGAGCGGCTCTACGCCGTTCGCCTCGACCGGCTGAAGGCGCTGCCAGAATGCCGAGTCATCTTGGAGCCTCTCGACAATCAAGGGCTTCTATCTGCCAGCCCCGTCGTCCCGGCTAGCGATGAGGAGATCGAGCTCGACACGCTGGCGGAAGAACTGAAAGGGGCGGCCGGGGAAGCGAGCATCACCGAGCTCCGGCACGTGCGCTCTAGCACCGACAAGCGGGCTGCGGAGGAGATTGCCCAGCGCGACCGGTGCGAGGATTTTGAGCGGTTCAAGCCCCTGTTTGCGGCCGTCGAACGCGACCTGGCCACCGGCGTGCGAACGAGCCGACCCATCGTCCGCGACGCCGGCTTTCTGAAGGCCGACATCACCCAAGGGCAGTTTTTCATCGTCGGTGGGCAGATGGCGTATGTCGCCGAGGTTGGAGAGCTGGAGCGGGCGCCGAACGGCGAGACCGATGCTCGGCTCAGGGTGATCTACTCCAACGGGACGCAGAGCAATCTCCTACGCCGATCGCTGCAGCGTGCGCTTTACAAGGACGACGCCGGCCGCCGGATCACCGAGCCCGAGGCGGGACCGTTGTTCGCCGGCACGGCCGACGACGGCGACCTGGAGAGCGGCACCATCTATGTGCTTCGCAGCCACTCCGACCACCCGCTGGTGGCGGAGCACAGGGAGCTTATTCACAAGATCGGAGTGACGGGTGGCTCTGTGGAGGCACGCATAAGCGGCGCTGCCAACGACCCCACCTACCTTCTAGCGGGCGTGGACATCGTCGCCACCTATAAGCTGTTCAACATCAACCGAGCCAAGCTGGAGGCCGTGCTGCACCGGGTCTTCAGCTCGGCGAGGTTGGACATCGCGATGGAAGACCGGTTTGGTAAGCCGGTACAGGCTCGGGAGTGGTTCCTAGTGCCGCTGTCAGCGATCGATGAGGCTGTGGAGCGGGTACGGGACGGGACGATCGTCGGCTACACGTACGATCCGACGTCAGCTCAGCTAAGGACGATCGGTAGGCCCGACCCAGACTAACCGAACTCTGCGGGTGTTTCTCAGCCATCATCGGCCCAACCGTGCCTTCCATCATTCGCAATTGCTCGACGCGGACAGCCAGTTTCAGTCGAGGCGACATCCGTTCCGGTCGTCAAACGGCACTCGCTTGTATGGTTGAAAAGTTTTAGGCCAAAGTCATGGCCGAGCGACGTCCCAGCCCAAGGAGCTTCATTACAAATCTCCTGAGCAGTCTTTTGCGGAATGGTGGCGGCAGCGATCAACGGGAGATCAGTGCCCGTGAGCAGCTCCAAAACGGTGAGCTGGCTGTCCGGGAGGCGATGCAGCAGCTCCGGCAGAGGTTGCGGCGCGAGGTGCGCGGCTTTGGGGGGACATCAACCGACCGGACTGGGCGGTCTCGACACATAAACGAGAAGGCCCGCGGATTGCTCAAGGCCTACCGCCGAGCTGTCAAGCGCGACCCTCGGTTCAAGCTTGATGTAGAACTAATGGATGACAAGTTCCGTCCCTCACCTATTCTCGATAAGCTAATTCCGTACCGTCGCGAACAGTGGCAACCTCTCCTCCAGCGTTCACGCTTGGAGCCGCCCGCGGCTCTCGACCTTCATAAGTTCACATTCATCGACGAG
>LJHX01000035.1 GCA_001295935.1 alpha proteobacterium AAP81b | reverse complement strand
TCCCCCTTGAGGGGGGAGGCGACTCGGCGTCTTCGCCGAGCGGGAGGGGGTGGTCGCCGCGCGGGGCAGTGTCGGCGCGGGCAGACCACCCCCACCCGCCGCGCTGCGCGCGAGTGGCCTCCCCCCTCAAGGGGGAGGAGTCAGAGCAGCGCCACCCGCGCCGCCGCCGCGTCCGCCATCACCTGCACCTTCAGCGCGTCAAGATCGGGCAGCGCCATTTCAGGGCGCAAATAGGCGATCAACGCCACATCGAGCGTCGCGCCGTACAAATCCCCCGACCAGTCGAGCAGCCAGGTTTCGAGCAGCTCCACCGGCGGCGTCAGCATCGGCCGGATGCCGAGATTGGCGACCCCCTTGACCACGCTGCCATCGGGCAGCCGCGCCAGCACCGCATAGACGCCATAGGCCGGGCGCAGATAGTCGCCGAGACGCTGGTTCGCTGTCGGAAAGCCAAGCTGGCGCCCGAGCTTGGCGCCATGCTCGACCTCGGCGCGGATCGTATAGGGCCGGGTGAGCAATTCCGTCGCCGCGGCCGGGTTGCCCGAACCAAGCAGCGCGCGGATGCGGGTGGAGGAAATCGTGCCGAAAGCATCGGCGACCGGCGCCACCACCTCGGCGGTGAAACCCTGCGCCGCGCCGAGCGCCGCCAGCTCACCGACCGTCCCCGATCGCCCCTTGCCGAAGGTGAAATCGTCGCCGGTGACGACCCCCGACACCCCCAGCCGCCGCACCAGCCATTCGGCGACGAACTCGGGCGCCGTCAGCGCCGCCAGCTCACGGGTGAAGGGCAGCATCACCCCGGCGTCGATGCCGAAAGCCTCGAACAGGTCGAGCCGCTGGTCGATCCGCGTCAGCGCAAAGGGCGCGCTATCGGCGCGGAACAGCCGCGCCGGGTGGGGATCGAAGCTGACGACGAGCGCCGGCACACCGCGCGCCCGGGCAAGGTCACGCGCCCGGCCAACCACCGCCTGGTGGCCGGCGTGAAAGCCATCGAAGTTGCCAAGCGCCGCGACCCCGCCGCGATAGCGCTGCGGCAGCTCGGCACCCCCGGTCACGCGCTCCATGGCAAGGCGTGTAGCGGTGGCGCTGCCGGGTGCCAAGGGCGGGAGGAAGCAAGGCCTCCGGCGGGAAGGGGCTGAGCCCCTTCACCCACTTCCTTGGCGATGATGTCGACTGCAAGCCCGACTTGCGACGGCTTGGATGGTGATCAGCGGGCGTTTGCTGATCGTCCGACTGGATGACGTTCCAGCCAAATGTCGTTCTGCCAATCCTTATAGCCCAGAAGCGTACCGAAGCGGCGCTCATGCTCGTTGGTTCACCTCCCATAGTGAACAATCAACTCCAACATGGCATCAATGCGCCACGTTTCACCCGGTAAAGTGTAGAAGATACGACGAGACAACCAATCCGGCCGAAGCGAAACAGGCTCGTCCACTATTCGTCGTTCAAAGCGACCCGCATCAACTTGGCGGTCGAACATGCGGAGATAGCGAACCACGCATTCCGCCTCTTTGCCAACGATGTCGCTGAACATCGCCATCGGCTTCACACCTTTCAGCATGAGGCCAAGCTCTCGATTGGTATGGACGAGATAGGGCAGTGCACGCAGACTCTCGGACAACATCGGCATCTTTTACGCTTGCGCGCCAATGACCGCTACTGGGCGTAAACAGCCCTTGAGGCGATGGGCTTGCAAGCGCTGCAAGCGCGCGTTCCTATCGCCCACCCTCTCCCGCATAGGGTCGGCCCGAACAAAAGTGGGTGAAGGGGCTCAGCCCCTTCCCGCCGGAGGCACCTCTTCTTCTTTCTTCAAGGCGCCGCCACCCCGACGCGATAGCACTGAGACAGTTCGGCTCCCCCCGTTTCACGGAGCAAGGCGTCCAACGAGCCCAGGCGCCGGTACCGGGCCCGGCGGCAACTGTCCTACACGGCCATTACAGTGTAGAAGGCGCCATGGTCGCGCCGCGTCGCCTCGCTCCCCACCGCCGTTACGCCGTGATGCCGGCAGCCCCAGGCGACCGCGCCGCGCCGCGGCCGGCCGAAATGCAATTGCCAAAGCGTCAACTTTGTAACCTTCGGGTCGCGCAAAATCGGTCGAAACGGTCAATTTGGTCAACTTCCGGCGTCTCAACGCGGTGCCAGCCCGGCACGCAGCAGCCGCACGGCATTGCCGCCGAGCACCTTGGCGATGTCGGCGTCGCTCATTCCGGCGCGGACCAGCGCGTCGGTGACCGCGGCGATGTGCGCCGCATCGAAGCCGGTGGTCACCGAGCCGTCGAAGTCCGACCCCAGCCCGACATGGTCGATGCCGGCGATGCGCGCCGCATGGAGGATCGCCTTTGCCGTGGCGTCGGGGGTCGGCGCGCAGACCGCGGCGTCCCAATAGCCGATGCCGATCATCCCGCCGTTCCGCGCCAGCGCGCGCAGCTGGTCGTCGGTCAGGTTGCGCGGCGTGTCGCAGGTCGCCTTGACGCCGCCGTGGCTGACGACGACCGGCCGCGTCGCCATCGCCAGCACATCGGCGACCGTCGCCGCGCTCGCATGGGCGACGTCGACGACGATGCCCTTGCGTTCCATCAGCTGGACGACCTGGCGGCCGAAGGGGGTGAGGCCGGCTTTCGCCTCGCCGTGCATCGAGCCGCCGAGTTCATTGTCGAAGAAATGCACGAGGCCGAAGATGCGGAAGCCGGCGTCATAGAGGCGATCGACATTGCCGATCTTGCCTTCGAGGTTCTGCCCGCCCTCGGTCGACAAGAGCGCACCGGTAACGCGCTTGCCGGCGGCGCGGTCGGCGAGCAGGCGGTCGAGGTCGGCAGGCGAGCGGACGATGCGCAGCCGCCCGCCGGACTTCGCCTCGGCGCGCGCCAGCTTCTCGGCATGCCAGAGCGAGCGTTCGACAAGGCTGCTCCAGGTGCGGATCGGCTGCAGCTGGCCGATGGCGAGCAGGGTGATATTGTCGGTATCGCCGTTGTTGCGCTCGTAATTCTGATTGCGCGGCGTCTTGGTGACGCTCGAGAAGACCTGCAGCGCGACATTGCCCGCTTCGAGCCGCGGCAGGTCGATATGGCCATAGTCGGCGGCCTCGGTAAGGTCGCGCTTCCACAGCAGGGTGTCGCCGTGCAGATCGACGATCGTCGCTGCCTTGTGCACAGCGGTGGCGTGCGCCGACACCGGCCACTGGCCGTTCTGTGGCCCGGCGACAACGCGGTTCATGCTGCTGGCGGCGAGGCGTGGCCCGAAGGCGAAGAAGGCGCCGGCGGCGGCGACGATAAGGATGGCAAGGCCGATCAGGATGCGGCGCATGAAAACTCTCCCCGGGCAACGGCCGCCGGTCACCTTATCGCGGCGGCGGGCGCGGCGAAACCGCCTGCCGCTGCGGGTTCAGAGCGCGATCAGCGACAATTGCCGGCCGTAGTCGGGCTCGCCGGCGTGGGTGGTGCGGCGGTAGCTGAACCAGCGGTCGGCGTCGGCATAGGTGTCGATCCCCAGCGCCACAACGCGGCCGACGCCGGCATTGGCGAGGCGGCGCGCCACCAGGCCTTCGAGGTCGCATTGCCAGCGGTCGCCGCGGCCGCGGGTGAAGAAGGCGTCATGCTCGGGGTCGGCGGTGGTGAAGCGCTCGCGAAAGCCTGAGTCGACCTCATAGCTCGCCCGCGCGATGCACGGGCCGATGGCGGCGACGATGCGGTCGGGCCGCGCCCCCAACGCCACCATCGCCGCGACGGTCGCCGCCGGAATGTCGGCAAGCGCGCCCTTCCAGCCGCTGTGTGCCGCGCCGATTACCCCGGCGTCACCGTCGGCGAGCAGGATTGGCGCGCAATCGGCGGTGAGGATGCCGAGCGCGAGGCCCGGCGTTGCCGTCACCATGGCATCGGCATGGGGGCGGTCGGCAAACGGCGCGGTGACGGTGACGACCTTGGCGCTGTGGACCTGGTGCAAGGTCAGCAGCGCCGCCCCCGGTGCCACCGCGGCGACCGCCCGGCGGCGGTTCTCGGCGACCGCCGCCGGATCGTCGGACGAGCCGAGGCCGACGTTCAAGCTGGCGAAGATGCCCCCCGACACGCCGCCCTGGCGGCCGAGAAAGCCGTGGCGCACGCCGATCGCCGCGGCGGTGACCGGCAGAATTTCAGGCATCGGCGTTGGCATCGGCATCCGCCGCAACGTCGAGGCGGCAGCGGCAGAGGATATCCTCATCGGCCTGGTCGCCGACCATGAAGGCCCAGGGCTTCACCTCGACAAAGCCGTAGCGCGCGTAGAAGCGCCGGGCGCGGGGGTTCTCCGAAAAGACGCTCAGCCACAGATCCTCGGCGCCATGGGCGCGCGCCGTGGCGATCGCCCAGCGCGTCAGCTCGGCGGCGACGCCGGCGCCCTGCCAGGGCCTGAAGACATAGAGCTGCTTCAATTCGAGCACGCGCCGGCCCTCGTCGTCGATCGGCAGCTTGCACGGGGTCAGCTTGACGAAGCCGATCGGCACGCTGCCGACCTCGGCGAGGCGGACGGCGACGCGGCTGTCGGCCAGCTCGCGCGCCGTGTTGGCGTCGGAGCGCGCCTCGAGAAACGCCGCCAGATCGTCGAGCCGGTAGAGGCTGCCGAAGGTTTCGATGAAGGTGGCGCGCGTCAGCCCACCGAGCGCCGCGGCATCGGCGAGGGTGGCGTTGCGATAGGCGATGATCATGCGTCGAACCCCGCGGGCGCCGGCCAGCCCGGCGCCACCAGCGCCTGCGCCTTGAACAGTGCCCCCATGGTTCGCGTCAAGCGCAGCAGCGCGAGGTCGATCCGGGCGCGGCCCTGGTTTTCGACGGCGGCGCGGAGCTGGGCGGCGCGCGCCTCGATGCCGAGGCGCGCAAGCCAGACGCCCTGCGGCACCGGGCCGAAGCTCGCCACGCCGGCGGCGCGGGCGAGCGCAGCGAAGTCGACATGCGCGGTGAGATCGGCCTCGCCGGGATCGGCAAAGGGGTCGACCGGGGCGCCGCCGCGCAAGGCCTGGAGAGTTTCGGCGTGGGGGCCGAGGCCGCCATAATCGACGATCAGCGCCGCGCCGCCTTGCGCGCGCAGTCGGGCGCCGATGGCAGCGGCGATCGCCTTGCCGGCCTCGCTGACTTCGCCGGTGGTGGTGCCGGGCACCGGCAGGGTCGTCGCGACGAAGCGCGCGCCGGCGACACCAACCGCCGCCTCGCCGCCCCGGCCGTCGAAGCGCCGGATCGGCAGCGCGTCGAAGAATTCATTGGCGACGACCATCACCGGGCGATCGCCGGGGACGTCGCCGAAATCGTCGTGCCAGACGGCGCCCGCCAGCCGCGCCGCCTGCGCCGCGCGCAGGACCGGGCTGGTTTCGACGAGATGCAGCGCCACCCGCTCGCCGAAACCCGGCACCCGCGCCAGCACCCGGCGCGCATCGGCCATCAAAGTGCCGCGCCCCGGCCCGAGTTCGACGAGCCGCGCCGGCGGCGATCCGGCGCGCTGCCACAGATCGCCGATGCAGCCGCCGACGAGCTCGCCGAACATCTGGCTGATCTCGGGGGCGGTGGTGAAATCCTGGCCGAGCGGGTCGCGCGTCGCATAATAATGGCCGTTGCACGCCGCCATCCAGGCATCGAGGCGCAGCGGGCCGTGCGCGGCGATCCGCGCTCGCAGCGCCGCGGCGAGCGGGGTCACGCCCCGGCGACCGCCACCGGCCGCCGCGTCAGCGCCCAGACGATCAACGCCAGCCCGCCGATGACGAAGGGCAGGCTTAATGTCTGGCCCATCGTCAGCCCGGTCGACAGGAAGCCCAATTGCTCGTCGGGCTCGCGGTAATTCTCGACGAAGATCCGCGCCGCGCCATAGCCGACGCCGAACACCCCGGCGAGCAGGCCGGCGCGAAGCCGGGCCTGGGTGCGCCAGAACAGCCAGCTGAGCACGGCGAGCAGCACGACGCCCTCAAGGCCCGCTTCGAACAGCTGCGACGGGTAGCGCGGCTCCGGCCCGGCCTTGGGGAAAATCACCCCCCAGTCGGACCCGGTCGGCCGTCCCCACAGCTCGCCGTTGACGAAATTGGCGATCCGCCCCAGCAACAGGCCGATGGGGGCGACGGTGGTGATGTAATCGAGGATGCGCAGCCCCGAAACACCCCGCGCCCAACCGAACAAGAGCGCCGCGACCAGCACCCCGGTGGCGCCGCCGTGAAACGACATGCCGCCGTCCCAGAGCTTGATGATCTCGATCGGGTCGGCGGCGTACTTCGGCCAATTGTAGAAGAACACATAGCCGAGGCGGCCGCCGAGGATGACGCCGAGCGTCGCCCAGCCGATATAATCGTCGATCTGCGCCTCGGTGACCGGCGCGCCCGGCTTGCGGATCATCCGGGTGAACAACCACCAGGCGGCGATGATGCCGGCGATATAGCTGAGCGCATACCAGCGCAGCGACAGCGGGCCGATCTCATAGCCGAATGCCGCGAACGCCGGGATGGTGAAGACCTCGGGGCGCAGCGGCAGCGTGGCGAAATCGATGGCGGTTTCGAGGATCACGCGGGTCCTTTTGCGAGGTTGTCGGAAGCGGCCGGCCGCACCATAGGGTCGCAGTCCGGGATTGCCAGTGAGGAAGTCGAATGGCCGATTTGGAAGCGTTCCGCGCCGAGACGCGCGCCTGGCTCGAAGCCAATTGTCCGCCCGAAATGCGCCTGCCGATCAAGAGCGACGACGACGTCTGCTGGGGCGGGCGCAACGTCAAGTTCAGCAATGAAGCGCAGCGGCTGTGGCTCGAACGCATGGGCGCCAAGGGCTGGACGGTGCCCGAATGGCCGACGCAATATGGCGGCGGCGGCCTGTCGCGCGACGAAGCCAAGGTGCTGGCCAGCGAAATGCGCCGCATCAACGCCCGCTCGCCGCTGTCGAGCTTCGGCATCTGGATGCTCGGCCCGGCGCTGCTCAAATACGGCAACGAGGCGCAGAAGCGCGAGCATCTGCCGCGCATCGCCCGCGGCGAAATCCGCTGGTGCCAGGGCTATTCCGAGCCCGGCGCCGGGTCCGACCTCGCCAGCTTGCGCACCTCGGCGGTGCTCGACGGCGATGAATATGTCGTCAACGGCTCGAAGGTCTGGACGAGCTATGCCGACAAGGCTGACTGGATCTTCTGCCTGGTGCGCACCGACGCCTCGGCTTCGAAGCACCACGGCATTTCCTTCCTGCTGTTCGACATGGCGTCGCCCGGCGTCTCGACCAGCCCGATCAAGCTGATCTCGGGCGCCTCGCCCTTCTGCCAGACCTTCTTCGACAATGTCCGCGTCCCCGCCGCCAATCTGATGGGCGAGGCCGGCAAGGGCTGGGACATCGCCAAGTACCTGCTCACCCACGAACGCGAGATGATCGGCGGGTCGGATTCAACCGGCGGCGGCATGCGCGATTCGGTGGCGCAGGTCGCGGCGAAGAAGCTCGGCTTGCAAAACGGCGTCCTCGGCGACGGCGGCCTCAGGACCGATATCGTCCGCCACGAGATCGACGCCTGGGCCTTTGCGCTGACCATGGAGCGGGTGAAGGACGAGGCGAAAGCCGGACAGGGCGTCGGCGCGCTGTCGTCGATGCTGAAATATTACGGAACCGAATTGAACAAGGACCGGATGCAGCTGCTGATGTCGGTAGCGGGGTCGGACGGTCTCGCCTGGGAAGGCCCGGCCGAAGGCGAAGGCGACCTCGCGCGGTCGTGGCTGCGCAGCCGCGCGAACTCGATCGAGGGCGGCACCAGCGAGATCAACCTCAACATCATCGCCAAGCGCGTGCTCGAACTGCCGGGCGCATAAGCTCCCCTCCCGCTTGCGGGGAGCCGCAGGCGGCGCGCAGCGCCAGCGGCTGGGGGTGGGAAGTCCCTGCCCCCGAAAACCACCACCGGTACAAAGACACGTCCCACCCCCGACCCCTCCCGCGAGCGGGAGGGGAGAAGAAAGAGACAAAATGGCTCTCGTCCTCACCGACGAACAGAAGATGATCAAGGACTCGGCCGACGGCTTCTTCGCCAGCGAAGCCCCGGTCAGCCAGCACCGCAGCCTGCGCGACAGCGCCGACGCCACCGGCTTCCGCCGCGACGTCTGGGCGAAGATCGCCCAAATGGGCTTCGCCGGGGTGCTGGTGCCCGAGGAACATGGCGGCGCCGGGCTCGGCAATGTCGCCGCGGGGCTGGTGATGGAAGCCATCGGCCGCAACCTCTCCGCCGCGCCGATGCTGTCGACCGGCATCCTCGGCGCCACCGCGCTCCTCGCCGGCGGCAGCCCCGAACAGCAGGCGAGATATCTGCCGCTGATCGCGCAAGGCCAGCGCCTGTTCGCGCTGGCCGCCGACGAGGCCGCGCGCCACGCCCCGGCCTTTGTCGAAGCCACCGCCACCCCCTCGGGCAACGGCTTCAAGCTCAACGGCGTCAAGGGTTTCGTCCTCGATGGCCATGTCGCCGATACGCTGATCGTCGCCGCGCGCACCGATGGCGCCACCGACAGCCCCGATGGCATCACCCTCTTCCTCGTCGACGCCAAGACCCCCGGCATCGACGTTACCCGTCGCTCGATGGTCGACAGCCGCAACGCCGCGCGCATCGCGCTTGCCGACGTCCAGGTCGATGGCGCCGATGTCCTCGGCCCGGTCGGCGGCGGCTTCGCCATCCTCGAAAAGGTCCTCGATGCCGGCCGCGCCGCGCTCGCCGCCGAAATGCTCGGGGTGAGTTCCGAAAGTTTCGCGAAGACCGTCGACTACCTCAAGCAGCGCGAGCAGTTCGGCGCCAGGATCGGCAGCTTCCAGGCGCTCCAGCACCGCGCCGCGCACCTGTTCTGCGAAGTCGAGCTCGCCCGCTCGGCCACCCTGCGTGCCCTGCAGGCGCTCGATTCGGGCGACGACCGCGCCCCCGCCTTTGCGTCGCTCGCCAAGGCCAAGGCCGGCGAAGTGGCGAAGCTCGCCACCAACGAGGGCGTCCAGATGCACGGCGGCATCGGCATGACCGACGATTTCGACATCGGCTTCTACATGAAGCGTGCCCGCGCCGCGCAGGAGACGTTCGGCGATGTGAGCTTCCATGGCGATCGGCTGGCGCGGCTGATGGGGTATTGAATTTCCTCCCCCTGGAGGGGGAGGCGACTCGCGCCGAGCCGCAGGCGACCGTAGGTCAACGCGCGGCGGGTGGGGGTGGTCGCCATCCGCCGAAATGTCGTCGCGCGGCGACCACCCCCACCCGGGCCGCGCCAAGAGGCGCGTCTCTCGCCTCCCC
>LJHX01000034.1 GCA_001295935.1 alpha proteobacterium AAP81b | reverse complement strand
CCCGCCGGCGACGAGGCCGCGGCAGGGCGGCTGGCGCAGGCGGCGCTGGCGGTGCGGGCCGGCGCGGCGTGCGACAGCGCCGCAGCGGCGATGACGGCGCGGCCGCGCGGCCATGCCATCCGGGCGGCGGACTTCGCCTGTGGTGCGGTCGGCAAGGCCTGGGCGTGCAGCACCAGCGCGACGGCGATGTGCCGGCAGGAAGAGCCGGTTACCGCCGAAGTCTGCCACATCGATCACTAGCCCGTCCTGCGGGCAGCAGACGGCGCCAACAAAAGTGGGTCAAGGGCCTCAGGCCCTTGCCGCCTGAGGCGCCTCTTTTCTTTGAAAGGTCGCGCCATGGGCGAATTCGCGGGCTCGCTCGGCGAGCGCGTCACCATCGAGCATTGGGTTGAGGCGCGTGACGACGCCGGCGCTGCGGTTGGCGAATGGCGTCCCGGTGCCAGGGTCGCGGCGGCCGTCGCGCCCGAGGGGGGCGGCGCGGTCGAGGGCGAAGCGCGGCGCAGCCGGCGGCGGTGGCGGGTGGTGGTGCGCGCCGGCGTCGAGGTCGGCCTCGTGTCGCGGCTGTCGTGGCGCGGGCGCGAACTGCGCGTGCTGGCGGTCGAGGATGATCCGGCGCTGCCCGATCGGCGGTTGGTGCGCGCCGAGGAACGGCCATGAACCTGGCGAAGGTGCGGGCGCGGGTGGCCGAGGCTGCGGCGGCGCGGGTGGCGGCGGCCGAGGCGGCGGCGATGGCGGCGGCGAGGGTTCCCGGCGTGACGACGGCGGCGGCCGATGGCGCGGTACGGCTGACCGGGCGCGGGCTGGTGGCGCGGGCGTTCGGCAGCCGGCGGACGGCGGCCGATCCCCGGCTCGCGGGGCTGGCAACCGAAATTGCCAGGCAGCTTTCGAGCGGAGGCGTGTGATGTCGGCCAGTCTTGCCGTTCAGCAGCTTGTCGTCGGCGCGCTCGCCGATCTGCCGGGAATCAGCGGGGTTTTCGATGGCCCGGCGCCCGATGCGGCGCCGCCCTATCTGACCGTGGGCGCCGATGTCGTCACCGACTGGAGCCACAAGAGCGGCGTCGGCCATGAGCATCGCCTGACGGTCAATGTCTGGGATGCCGGACCCGGCGTCGCGGGCGCGAAGCGCCTCGCCGGGGCGGTCGAAGTGCGGCTGGCGGGCTTGAACGGCGAGGCGCTCGGGCATCGAATCGTCTCGGCGCTGCTACTGCGCAGTCTCGTGCTCGGCGATGCCGAGGGCTGGAGCCGGGGAATCGTCGATTTCCGCATTCGCAGCGTCGCGGTCTGAACTCCCCTTCTGAAAGGAACCCGACATGGCCATCGAAAAGGGCAGCGCCTTTCTGTTGAAGATCGGCGATGGCGCGGTGCCGCCCGCCTTCACCACCGTCGCCGGGCTGCGGACGACGCAGCTTTCGGTCAACGCCGAGACCGTCGTCGTCACCAACCAGGGGTCGGGGGGCTGGCGCGAGCTGCTGTCGGGCGCCGGGGTGCGCTCGGTGACCTTGAGCGGCTCGGGGGTCTTCACCGGCTCGGCGGCGGAAGCGCGGGTAAAGGCCAATGCGCTCGGCGGGGTGATCGACGATTATCGGGTCAGCTTCGAAAGCGGCGACACGCTGACCGGCCGCTTCCTGCTGACGCGGCTCGACTATGCCGGCGATTTCAACGGCGAGCGCACCTATGCGGTGACGCTCGAAAGTTCGGGCGCGGTGGTCGCGGCGTGAGGGCGAATGCCCTTCGCGGCGAGGCCGAGCTGCGGCTTGGGGAGGACACCTTGGTGCTGCGGCCGAGTTTCGCGGCGCTGGTTGCCGCCGAGACGGAGCTGGGGCCGCTGTTCGGCCTCGTCGAGCGTGCCGCGGCGGGCGAGTTGCGGCTCGCCGAGCTGGCGGGGCTGTTCTGGCACTGCCGCCACGGCTGGCCGGCCGGCCTGGCGCGCGACGACTTCGCCGAACGCCTGGTGGCGGGGGGGCTCGCCGCGGCGACGCCGGCGCTGCGCGTGCTGCTCGGTCAAGTGCTGGCGGGGCGATGAGTTTCGTCGACGCAGCCCGGCGCGGAGCGCGGCTGGCGGCGCTGCTCGGCTGGTCGCCCGACGCCTTCTGGGCCGCGACACCCGCCGATCTGCGCAATGCGCTGGGGCTCGACCTGCTGGCGGAAACCCCTGCCGGTGCCGCGACTGTCGCCAGGCTGATGGAGGCCTTTCCCGATGACGGTGCCTGAGACCGACCTCGAAACGCTGGTAATCCGCGTTCGCGCCGATACCCGCGAGGCGCTCGCCGGCGTCGGCGCGATCGAGCGCCAGTTCGACGGCCCGCTGGCGGCGGGCGCGGCGCGCGCTGGCGACGGTATCGGCCGGGCGCTCGGCCGTGCCGTATCGTCGGGCAAAGACGGCTTCGAGGATCTGCGCCGCGTGGCGCTGGCGGCGCTCGGCGACATCGCCGCCAATGCGCTGCGCAGCGACCTCGGCGGGTTGTTCGATGGCGGCGGTGGCGCCAGCCTCGCCGGGCTGTTCTCGGGGGTCGGGCGGGCGAGCGGCGGCGGGGTGTCGCCGGGGCGGCCAGTGCTCGTCGGCGAGCGCGGGCCGGAGCTTTTCGTGCCGGCGTCGGCGGGGCGCGTCGAAACCGGCGGCGGGCGGGCGCCGATCAACGTCACGGTCAATGTCGCGGCCCCCCGCGAGGCGGGCGGCGCGGTGATGCAGCAGACCGCGGCGCAGGTGGCGCGCGCCGTGGCGCGCGCCTTGGAGAAGGCACGATGAGTTTCGGCCATTGGCTGGCGGGCGCCGGCGACCAGGTCCGCACCCGCTGGATCAAGCGCTTCGAGCCGCGCTTCTGGACGGTCGATTTTCCGCGGCCGATGCTGGCGGCGGTGACGACGATCGGCGCCGACGCGCTGGCGGTCGATGTCACCTTCCTGCGCCGCGGCGATCTCGCCGGGCTGATCTGGGAGTCGGTCGATCGCTGGAGCCATCCGCTGCTCGGCTATGCGACCTCGCGCGACTATCGCGGCACGGTGCTGCGCTTTCGCTGGCAGGCGACGGGCGATCTGGCGGCGCTTGATGCCGGGGTCGGACCGACGCTCACCATCGAAGGCCGCGATGCCGAGGGCGCGGCGCGCACCTGGTATGTGCGGCTGTGGAACTTCGCCACCGGTAGCGGCAGCGACGCCCGCGTCGTGCTCGATTTCGACGCGCTGGCCGAAGGCTTTGGCCCGGGCGGCGCGCCGGTGTGGACAGGCGACATCGATCGGCTGTTCATCTCGCTGGTCGCGCCGGGGCATGATGGCAGCGACACGCCGCTGGCGGTGCCGCTCGCCGCGCGGCTGGTGCTGAGCGAGATCGGCTGTGACGGACCGGGGTCGATGCTGCGCGCCGGCGATGCCTTCGTGCCGCCGCACGGGCTGCACCTCGCCGGCGGCTATGACGACAGCTATAATCAGACGCCCGAACGGCTGCTCGAAGCGGCGTTCGCGCTGGGGTACCGCGGCAGCCTCGTCCATTATGTCGGGATGAGCCACTTCCCGGCGCTGGCCTGGGACGCGGCTGAGAGCGCCCATCTGGCGCAGCCCGGCCTCGCCGCGCCGGCGGCGGCGTGGCACAGTGATTTCTTCGCCCGCGCGGTCGAACTTGGCTTCGCGCCGATCGTCTCGCTGTCCTTCGAGCTGTTCGACGCGCATTGCCCCGCCGCCTGGGCGCAGCGCGCCAGAGACGGCGGCCGCGCGCTGACCGGCTATGTGCCGCCCTCGACCTTGCTGTCGCCGTGCAGCGCCGCGGCGCTGGCATGGCTGCAGGGAGTGGCGGTGGCGTTCGTGGCGCTGGCGACGGCCGCCGGCGCCCGCCCGCGCTTCCAGATCGGCGAGCCCTGGTGGTGGGTCGGCCCCGACTGGCGGCCCTGCCTCTACGATGCCGCGACGGTGGCGCGCTTCCATGCCGAGCGCGGCGGCGCCCCGCCGGCGATCGCCGACATCCGCGCCGTGGTGACCGCCGCCGAGCGCGACTGGCTCGATTGGTGCGGGGTGCAGCTTGGGCTGGCAACTCTCGCGCTGCGCGATGCGGTGCGGGGCGCGGCGAGCGACGCCGAGACGCTGCTGCTTTTCTATGCGCCGCAGGTGCTCGATGCCGATGCCCCCGAACTGATCCGCGCCAATCTGCCTGCGGCCTGGGCCTCGCCGGCGTTCGATGTCCTCCAGCTCGAGGACTATGATTTCGTCACCTCGGGCGATGCCGGCGGCCAGGCGCGCGCCCGCGCGGTGGTGGCGACGCGCCTCGGCTATCCGCTCGCCGACCAGCATTATTTCAGCGGTTTCGCCGCCACCGCCGCCGACTGGCCGGCGATTGCCGCGGCGGCGCAAGGCGCGCAGGCGCGCCGCGTTGCCGAGACCTTCGTCTGGGCCTGGCCGCAGATCGCCCGCGACGGCTTCACCGCCTTTGCCACCGGGGAAAACACGACCATGGCCTTTCACGACGTGCTGTTCCCACTCGACCTCGGCTATGGCGCGACCGGCGGGCCGGAATTTTCAACGCAGGTGGTGATCACTGGTTCGGGGCACGAACAGCGCAACAGCCAGTGGAGCGACGCGCGGCTGTATTTCGATGCGGGCGTCGGCGTGCGCTCCGATGACGATCTGGCGGCGCTGGTCGGCTTTTTCCGGGCGCGGCGGGGGCAGGCCTTCGGCTTTCGCTTCCGCGACCCCCTCGACCATGACTCGGCGCCGCCGGGCCAGGCGATCGCCGCGACCGACCAGCTTCTGGGGGTCGGCGATGGTGCGACAACGCGCTTTGCCCTGGTCAAGCGCTATGGCGAAAGCGATCCGCAATTGCGACGGATCACCAGGCCGGTGGCGACGAGCTTGCGCGTCGCGGTCGCCGGGGTCGCGGTGACCGGCGGCTGGACGCTTGGCGAGGGCGGCCATATCGATTTCGAAGCGCCGCCGGCCGCCGGCGCCCCGGTGACGGCCGGCTTCGCCTTCGACGTGCCGGTGCGTTTTGCCGTCGATCGTATCGACGTCAGCCTCGCCGGCTGGCGCGCCGGCGAACTGCCGTCGGTGCCGCTTGTCGAGGTGCGCGAGGCATGACCGCGCTCGGGGCCCGCCTTGCCGGCGAACTCTCCCATCTCGCGCTGTGCTGGCGGATCGTCCGGGTCGATGGCGTCGCGCTGGGCTTCACCACGCACGATCGCCCGCTCGAGATCGCCGGGCTGCGCCATTTGAGCGCGCCGGGCATGGCGCCCTCGGCGGTGGTGCGCAGCGCCGGGCTCGAGGTCGATACCATGGCGATCGAAGGCGCGCTGTCGGCCGCCGCGATCACCGCCGCCGATCTCGCCGCCGGCCGCTATGACGGCGCTGAGGTCACGCTGACACTCGTCGATTGGCGCGAGCCGGCTGCCGGCAGCGAGGTACTGGCGCGCGGCAGCCTCGGCGCGGTGGCAAGCAGCGGCGGCGCCGACCCCGGCTTCGTCGCGACCCTGCGCGGCGAGACGGCGGCGCTCGAGGCGACCGCGATCGAGATCTATTCGCCCGAATGCCGCGCGCAATTGGGCGACGCGCGCTGCCGGGTGGCGCTGCGCGGCTTGCGCGAGCGGCGGGCGGTCGCGGCGATCGACGGGCGGACGGTGCGTCTCGATGGCCTCGATGCTGCCGCGGCGGCGTTGTTCGGCGCGGGCCGGTTGCGGCTTCTCGATGGCGGCGACGCGGGGCTCGATCGCCTCATCGTCGGCGTTGACGGCGACGGGCTCCAGCTCGATGCCGTGCTCGCGGCGGTGCCCGGCGCGCGCGTCGAGATCACCCAGGGCTGCGACAAGCGCTTCGCCACCTGCCGTGACCGCTTCGCCAACGCCGGCAATTTCCGCGGCGAGCCGCATGTGCCCGGCGGCGACCTGCTCGCCCGCTTCGCCATCGCGTGACGCGCGAACTTGTCGTTGAAGCGGCACGCGGCTGCATCGGTACACGCTTCCGGCCCCAGGGACGCGTGCCGGGGCAGGGGCTCGATTGCGTTGGCGTCGTCCTCGTCGCGGCGCGTGCCGTCGGGGTGGCGCCCGAACTTGCCGCCTACGCCCTTGCCGGCGACCATGGCGCCCGCGTCGACGCCGGGCTGGCAGCGGCGGGGTGCCGGCGTGTGGCGGTAGCGGCGCCGGGGGACATTCTCGTCATCGCGCCGCGCGTCGACCGCCGCCACCTCGGGATCGTCACGCCGCGGGGGCTGGTCCACGCCCATGCCGGCCTCGGCCGTGTCGTCGAAGCGCCGATCGATCCGGGCTGGGCTGTCGTCGGCGCCTGGCGGCTAGGCCTTGCCGACGGGTCGGGCGCGCCAGGTGACGATGACCGAGACGAGGAAGAACAGCGCGATGAACAGATTGGCGTCGCCACCGACCAGCGGCGCGCCGAAAGGCGCCGGGACATCGGCCAGCAGCGGTGCGACGAGCAGCGACACCGCCGGGTTGGCGATGACGGTCCACCGCGGATAGGCGCTGCGACCGGCGAGGACCGCGACGGCGAGCACGCCGCAGCCCAGCCACGCCGGCCCGACGCCGAGCCAATAGGCGGTGTTCCAATAATCGTCGATCCGCGTGGCGAGGGCAGCGCAGGCACCGGCAGCGTCGCCGCATTCGCGCCGCGCCAGCCCTTTGGCGACCCATAGCAGGTGCACCGCGCCGAGCATGCCATCGACACTGCCGACATTGCCAGCACGAGGCGGCGAACCACCCCCGGCGCCAGATTGCGATAGACGTGCCAGAAGCCGATCGCGCACAGGCAGCCGGCAAGCGGCCCGACGAGCCCGCCGGCGACCAGCCGCGCGAGCGGCGCCGCGCGTACCGCGGCACGGGCGCCGGTGGCAAAATCGGCGGCGGCGCCGAAGTGTCCGTACATCAGCATGTCACCGGCGAAGAACAGCAGTCCGCCGGCCAGTCCGGCAAGGCCGGCGGCGCGACGCCAGGTCCCGTCGTCGATTGCGGCTGGCGTCGTCATCGCGTTTTCCTCCGGTTCTGGCTGGTCTCGCCGATGGCGCCATCGAGCCGGGTCAGTTCGGCGACGACAGGGCAGGGCAGATGCGCGGCGCGCGCCTTGCAGCGCCCGAGAAACACCGCGAGCTCCTCGGCGAGCGCCGCGAGTTCCGCCTGCTTGCGCGCGATGTCGGCGAGCTTGTTCTCGACCAGCGTTTGCAGCGACGCGCAGAATCCGCGCCCGGTGCCGAGGTCGCCGCCGAGCGCGCGGATTTCGCGCAAGGTCAGCCCGAAGCCCTGCGCGACACGGATGTATTTCAGCATCGCCAGGGTTCGGTCGTCATAATGGCGCGAGCCGGCGCTTCGCCGTGGCTGGTCGATCAGCCCCTGGCGTTCATAATAGCGCACGGTTTCGACGCTGATTCCGGCTTCCTTGGCCGCGCGCCCGATCGTTCGAATTGCCGCCATCGCGCCCTCCGAGGCCATGGTTAGCCGCCGTACTACGGTACGGAGTCAAGGCCTGTTTCGCGGCCCCGCGGGCCGGCTCGCAGAAGGGCGTTTCATGGCAAATCTGGTCTTCGGCGGCCTCGGCCGCGCCATCGCTGGCCCGATCGGCGGGCTCGTCGGCGCGACGCTCGGCGGCATCGCCGACCGCGCGCTGTTCGGCGATGGCGGAGTGCGCCGGCTGCCCGACCTCACCGTCCAGAGCGCCGCCTATGGCGAGGCCATTCCGGTGATCAGCGGGCGGATGCGCGTCGCTGGCAATCTCATCTGGACGAGCGGCATTGCCGAAAGCCGCAGCCGCGGGCGCGGCAGCGGCGGCAAGCGCGGCGCGCCGACGCCGGCGTACAGCTATTCGGCGTCGTTCGCCGTCGGGTTGGCGGCAGGCGAGATCGCCCGGATCGGCCGCATCTGGGCCGACGGGCGCCTGCTCCGTGACGCCGCTGGCGCCTGGACCACGCCCGTGACGATGCGGCTGCATCGCGGCAGCGAAACGCAAGCCGTCGATCCGCTGATCGCCGCCGCCGAGGGCGATGCGCCAGCCTATCGCGGCCTCGCCTATGTGGTATTCGAGGATCTGGCCCTCGCCGACTGGGGCAATCGCATCCCGGCGCTGTCGTTCGAGGTGATCGCCGACGCGGGTGAGGCGATCGGGCTCGATGCGGCGATCGCCCGGCTGAGTCGCGGCGCGGTCTCGATCAAGGTCGCCGGCGCTTTCCCCACCGTCACCGGCCATGTCGCGGCGCGTCCCGGCACGATCGCCGAGGCGCTGGCACCGCTTCTCGGCCTTGCCGACGCCGCGGTGCTGCCGGGGCCGGTGATCCAAGGCGACGGTGGCACCGTCATGGCGATCGACCCCGCCGATTTCGATGCCGCGGTGCCCGGCGCGCGACCGCCGCCCGAGCGTCGCGAGCGCGCCCCGGCGGCGGTGCAGGCGCACGAAATCGGCTTCTATGACAGCAGCCGCGACTATCAGCCGGGTCTGCAGCGCATCGATCGGGGCGGCGGCACCACGGTAAGCCAGGCGCTGCCCTGTGCGCTCGCCCCCGAAGTCGCAAAGCGGCTGGCGGCGCGGGCAGCAGCGCGGCGCGAGTCGGCGCGCGTCACCGCAACGCTGCGGCTGCCGTGGCGGGCGCTGCCGCTGGTGCCCGGCAGCCTGGTGCGGGCACGCGACGAGACCATGGTGTTCCGCGTCACCGCCCAGCGTTTCGAGAACTTCGTCGTCAGCCTCGATCTCGAGCGTGTCGACCAGGTCGCGCCACCGGCGGCCACGGCCGACGGCGGCCGAGTCGCGGTGTTCGACGATGCGCCGCCCGGGCCGACGACGCTGCTGGCGCTCGACCTG
>LJHX01000033.1 GCA_001295935.1 alpha proteobacterium AAP81b | reverse complement strand
GCGCCGCCGGTATCCTGCGCCACCATCAGCGCGCGCAGCGCGACGCCGCCGGGCAGGGTGGTCGTCACCAGCAGCGGCGCGCCCAAGGGCACGAAGGCGGGATCGGCGGCGACCGAGGTGCCGGGCGTAAGCGCGACGCCGAGCGCGCCATTGGGCCCTTCGTCGGGGCGGGTCTTGGTCAGTTCGCGGAAGAACACGACGCTCGGGTTGGCGGCGAGCAGCGCCGGCGCCTCGGCGGGGTGGCTGCGCAACCAGGCGAGGATCGAGTCCATGTTGGCGCCGCCCGGCGGCAGTTCGCCGCGGTCGATCAGTACCCGGCCGATGGCGACATAGGGACGGCCGTTCTGGCTGTCATAGCCGATGCGCATCAGCCGGCCGTCGGGCAGGCGAAGCCGTCCGGAACCCTGGATCTCGAGGAAAAACGCCTCATAGGGATCGGCCGCCCAGGCAAGCTCGAGGCCGCGGCCGGCAAGCGCGCCGGCCATGATGGCGCCGCGATCGGGGTAGGGGACCAACCGGTTGCCGTCGAGGCGCCCCCGCAGCTTGCGGCCCTTGAGGTCGGCGGCGAAAGCGCCGAGGTCGGCTTCGATGAGGTCGGGGGGGCGCCGGTAGAGCGGCACGGCGAAGCCCGGCGCCGGGTCACGCGATCCGGCAATCTCGGGTTCGTAATAGCCGGTGACGAAGCCCCCGCCGGATTCGCCGGCGCGTTCACCGCTGCCGGCGACCGTCACCGCGGTGAAATTGTCGGCAAAGAAGGCCGCGGCGTCGCTGGCGGTGGCAGCGGCGGCACAGGGTGCCAGCCAGTCGTCACGCTGCGTCAGCCCCGAGCGATCGTCGCGGCTGGCAAGACTGGCGCAGCTTTTGCGAAAGGCGGCGAGCGCCACGTCGGCGCCGGGCAGATCGCCGGCGGTTGCCACGGCGATCGGCAGGTCGGCGGCGCGGGTCGGTGGCGGTGGGGTCGGCGCAGGCGGAACCGTCGGCGCGGCGCTGGTTGCCGGGGCCGAAACCAGCGGCGGCGCCGTACCGACGCGCGGCGCGCAGGCGGCGAGCGCCACGAGCAGCGCCAGCAACGGTTGCCGCGACGCCACCCTTACCCGCGAAAGCGTGACGCCCAGCGGCGTCAGGCTTCGTCGTCGGTGGCGATCAGCAGCCAATTGGGGTCGCGGCTGGCGATGTGGCGGCTGAAGGTCCAGACGTCGACCGTCTCGCTGGTCACGCCGCCGCTGGCGAGGCGCGCGGCGAAGCGGATCGTCACTTCGGCCATCTGGCCGTTCATCGCGGCATCGGTGATCGTCGCGGCAGTCACCGCTTCGAGGCGGTTGTCGAGGCGGCGGCCGTCGCGCTCGGCGATGGCGGCGGCGAAATTGTCCTGGATCTCGTCGGAAACCAGCCCGTCCATGGCGCGGGTATCGCCCGACCAGAAGGCTTCGAGGATCATGCGATAGGCCGATTTGGCGCCGGCGACGAAGCGATCGGGCGCGAAGCTCGGGTCGGCATCGGCAATCGCCTGAAGCGCCGGGGCGAGCGCCGAATCGGTGCCGCCGGGCAGGGCGATTTCAGCGCGGGTCGTCGGCTCGCGGCCGGGCGACGGCGGCGCGGTAACTTCGGGAGCGCCGGGGCGGAAGGCATCGCCGACGGGGCGCTCGCTGCCGGTGCGCTTGCCGAGCACCGAAACCAGGCGCAGACCGATGAACGCCGCCAGCATCGCCAGCAGCACGATCTCAACCCAGGACCCTGCGTCCGCCATTCGTCAACACCTCTCCAGCCGGTGATGCATAGAGGCAAAATCGCCTCCGGTCCATCGCCTCCGGTCGATCACCAACGCATGGCGTCGCCATATCGCCGATCATGCAATACATCGTGGCAGGATCGCGGGGGAGCAAGAGGCAATCGGTCCGCGCGCGGCGCGCTGCGACAGTAACGCCGCGTCTCGGCGACGACGCAGAGGCGCCGCCGCCGCCGCATCAGCCGCCCGGCGCTCGTCGCTGTCGGGCGTCAGGCCGATGCCGCCCCGCCGCGGCGCCGGCGCCGCGCCGCGCCGGTCAGGCCGAAGCCGGCGATCAGCATCGCCCAGCTCGCCGGCTCGGGAACGGCGCCGAGCATCTGCACGCCCGACTGCGACCGGAAAAGCTGAACTCCGGATCGAGCTCGACAAACTCCCCGCCGGGATCGCAAAGCGTGCAATCGGCGGCGGTCAACAGATAATAGCCGCCCGACACTGTCCCGAAAATGCCGCCGCCCGAATCGAAATCGAAGAACAGTCGCGTCGGCGTCGCCGAAAGGCTGGCGCCCTGCAGCACCACCTGATTGCCGGTGGCGAAGATGGTGGGGTTGCTGCCATAATTCGCGGCGTCGTCGCCGAGCCCGGCGAGGCCCAACTGGAACGTCAGGATGTTGGCTGGCGCAAGCACGCCGAGCGCGCCGTCGGTGGTGACCGTCACCGTGCCAGTCAGGCCGCCGCCATAGTGCCGGACGCTGTGGTAGCTGGTCGCTGCCGATTGTGTTGCGGTGATCAGCAGCAGCGCCGCGGCCATCGTCGTCCAACTGTGGCGCATGGCATTTCCCCCCGGAGAGCGAATCGACGGAGCTTGTCGCCAAGATGTTTACGCCGCCGCCGCCGCGACAATCCGCATGGGCGGGAGGCGGCGGTAGGGCCGGCGACCTGCCAGCGCACCGCCTTGCCCGGCGTCACCTCGATCGCGGCTCTTGGCCGATGGTGCGGACGGCGGGACTCGAACCCGCACTTCCGTTGGGAAAGCGGATTTTAAGTCCGCTGCGGCTACCGGTTTCGCCACGTCCGCACGTCCGGGGACCCGCGGCGTCGCTGCCGGGATCAGTCTTCGCCGACGTTTAATCGCTCGCGCAGTTCCTTGCCCGGCTTGAAATAGGGAACGCGCTTGGCGTCGACCGCGACGGTTTCGCCGGTGCGCGGGTTGCGGCCGGTGCGGGCATCGCGGGCGCGGGTCGAAAAGGCGCCGAAGCCACGCAGTTCGACCCTTCGGCCGCTGGCCAGCGCCGCGGTGATCGCGTCGAAGATGGTGGTGACGATGCGCTCCACGTCGCGGACCGTCAGATGCGGATTGGCTTCGGCAACCGCCGCGACGAGTTCGGATCTGATCATCGTTTCTTCCCGCCCCGGGTCTGTGAAGAAGCGGACCCGCCGGCGGCGAAGCGCCCCCGGCGTTGCGACGCCGCCTGCGCCCAAACCCCCGAATGCCAAGACATTAATCAAGGCCAATCGAGCGTCAAGCCGCATTGCCATCGCAACGAACACTCGTCGCCAGAGTCGGGCTTTAGGCGAAGCCGCAAACTGTCGCAATTGCCGGAAAGCAAACGGCCGGCAGTTGCCCGCCGGCCGTCTGCCGTCACAACGCGGCGGCTCGGTTGTGCCGATCCGCTGCCCCGCTCAATTCTTGTCGGCGTCCTCGCGCGCCTTGTTGAAGGCGGCGCCGAGGATGTTGCCGAGGGTCGCCCCCGAATCCGAGGTGCCGTACTGGGCTACGGCTTCCTTTTCTTCGCTGATCTGCATCGCCTTGATGCTCAGCATCGGGCGACGGCCCTTTTCGAAGCCGATCACCATGGCATCGACCTTCTGGCCGGGCTGGAAGCGCTCGGCGCGCTGCTCGTCGCGGTCGCGGCTGAGGTCGCCGCGCTTGATGAAGACAACCGGGCCATCGTCGCCCAACTGGACGTCGATGCCGCCATCGCGGGCCGTGACGACCGTCGCAGTGACGATCTCGTTCTTGTTGAGACCGGTGCCGCCGGCGGTCGGCGTGGTGATGACGCGCGCCGGGCCCTCTTCCATCTGCTTGATGCCGAGGCTGATGCGCTCCTTCTCGATGTCGATTTCGAGAACCCGGGCGCGGACGCGCTCGCCCTTGTGGTGGCGCGACAGTGCGGCTTCGCCGGTGAGCCCCCAAGCGATGTCCGACATATGGACCATGCCATCGACTTCGCCGTCGAGGCCGATGAACAGGCCGAATTCGGTGGCGTTCTTGACTTCGCCCTCGAGATCGCTGCCGACCGGATGCTGTTCGGCGAAGACTTCCCAGGGGTTGCGCTGCGCCTGCTTGAGGCCGAGGCTGATGCGGCGCTTGTCGTCATCGACCTCGAGGACGATGACTTCGACTTCCTGGCTGGTCGAGACGATCTTGCCGGGGTGGACGTTCTTCTTGACCCACGACATTTCGGACACGTGCACCAGGCCTTCGATGCCGGCTTCGAGTTCGACGAAGGCGCCATATTCGGTGATGTTGGTGACGCGGCCCTTGTGGCGGCTGCCGACCGAATATTTCTGCGAGGCAGTGGTCCAGGGATCGGCTTCGAGCTGCTTCATGCCGAGGCTGATACGCTGCGTTTCGCGGTTGATACGGACGATCTGGACGCGCAGCACGTCGCCGATGTTGAGGACTTCCGACGGATGGTTGACGCGCTTGTAGCTCATGTCGGTGACATGCAGCAGACCGTCGATGCCGCCCAGATCGACGAAGGCGCCGTAATCGGTGATGTTCTTGACGGTGCCGTCGACGATCTGGCCTTCGGCGAGGCTCGAGATCAGGCCGGTGCGCTGTTCGGCGCGGCTTTCCTCGAGGATGGCGCGGCGCGAGACGACGATGTTGCCGCGCTTGCGGTCCATCTTCAAAATCTGGAAGGGCTGCGGCAGGTTCATCAGCGGGGTGACGTCGCGGACCGGGCGGATATCGACCTGGCTGCCGGGCAGGAAGGCGACGGCGCCGTTCAGATCAACGGTGAAGCCGCCCTTGACGCGGCCGAAGATGACGCCCTCGACGCGCTCGGCAGCGGCAAACTGCGCTTCCAGCGTGTCCCAGCTGGCTTCGCGGCGGGCGCGATCACGGCTGAGCATCGCTTCGCCATTGGCGTTCTCGACGCGATCGACATAGACCTCGACTTCATCGCCGACGCTGATGTTGTGCTTGCCGTCGAGGCCGGCGAATTCGCGCAGCGGCACGCGGCCTTCGGACTTCAGCCCGACGTCGATGACGGCGAGATCATTCTCGATGCCCGTTACGATGCCGCGGACGACGCGGCCTTCAAAACTCTGGTTCTTGCCGAGCGAGCTTTCGAGCATCGCGGCGAAATCGTCGCGCGTCGGTTGGGCCAAGGATGCCATAGACAGTCGTAAACCTTCACAATCGGAGCCGGCACCGGGGCTCTTCTTGCCCGGCGAAACCCCGCGGCCGCACCATGCGACCGCTTCTGCGTCGTCGCGGCGGCACCATGCCGACCGCTCACGTCAATTCGCCGGCAATGGGAAAAGCGGGCAGGGGCGCGTTACCGCCCCGACCCTCAGCCCTGTTGCTGGCGGTCCCGGCCAAGCGCTTGTTCGACGAGCGCAATCGCCTGTTGGACCGCAGGCCCTATAGCCAAATCGCTGGTATCAAGCAAGGCGGCGTCGGCGGCCTGGCGCAGCGGCGCCGCGGACCGGCCGCGGTCACGCGCGTCGCGGGCATTGATGTCGGCGAGCACCGCGGCAAGGTCGCGGGCGTCGCCACTGGCGGCAAGCTCGCGGTGGCGGCGCGCGGCGCGGATTTCAGGGCTGGCGGTGATGAAGAGCTTCGCCGGCGCGTGCGGCGCGATCACCGTGCCGATGTCGCGGCCATCGAGGACGGCGCCGCCGGGTTGCGCCGCGAAGGCGCGCTGGCGGGCAAGTAGCGCGGCGCGCACCCCCGGGTGTGCCGAAACGATCGACGCCGCCTCGCTGTTGGCGCTGCTCATCAGGTCGGGCACGGCGAGCAGGGCTTCGTCGAAATGCGCCGCGGCCGCGGCGGCGGCTTCGGCGTCGGCGGGATCGCCGCCGGCAAGGCGAACGGCGAGGCCGGCGGCGCGATAGAGCTTGCCGGTATCGAGATAGGCAAGGGCGTAGTGCGCGGCGAGCGCCTTGGCGATGGTGCCCTTGCCGCTGGCGGCGGGGCCGTCGACGGCGATGATGAGCGGGGTGGTTTCGGGGAAGGCGGCGATCACGCCTGCGGCATAGGCGGCGGGGGCGGCTTCGCCAAGTCGGCGCGTCGCTGCCGACGGATGACGGGAAAGAAACAGTCAAATCGGCTGTATCTGCCTATCTTCACCGACCCGGCCTCGTCAGAACACCATTGTCCCCGAAACGGACGCTGGTTATCGTTACGAAATGGCAATGGTCGCGGCGCCAGGCGGATGCTATTTCTTCGTTGCCGGCACCCGGCCCGAGGCCGTCAAGCTGGCGCCGGTGGTCCATGCGCTGCGCGCCGCCGGCCAGTCGACCCTGGTTCTGGCGACCGGCCAGCATCGTGAGCTTCTCCACGAGGCACTCGCCGGGTTCGGGCTTGTCGCCGATCGCGACCTTGCCATCATGCGCCGCAGCCAGACGCCCGCCGAAATCATCGGCGCGCTGGTGCCGGCGCTGGTGCGCGAATGCACGGCGCACCGCCCCGCGGCGGTCATCGTCCAGGGCGATACCGCCAGCGCCTTTGCCGGCGCCCAGGCGGCGGCCTATGCGCGGCTGCCACTGGTGCATGTCGAAGCCGGGCTGCGCTCGGGCAGCGCCGAGCCCTTCCCCGAGGAAATGCACCGCCGCGCCATCGCCCAGCTCGCCGACGTGCATTTTGCGCCGACCGTCGCCGCCGCCGCCGCACTGCGCCGCGAGGGCATCGCCGACGACGCCATCCGCATCACCGGCAACACCGGCATCGACGCGCTCTTGTGGATCGAGGCCCGGCTGGCGCGCGACCAGGCGCTGCGCCAGCGGCTGGAAAGGCGCTTCGCGGCGCTGCCGCGCACCCGGCCGCTGATCCTCGCAACCGTCCATCGCCGCGAGAATCACGCCCGGCTGCCCGACATCGTCGCGGCGCTGGCGACCCTGGCGCGCGATGCCGAAATCGTCATTCCCGTGCATCCGCACCCCCTTGTCGGTGGCGCGATGGCGGCGCTGCGCGATGTCGCCGGGGTGCATCTGCTGCCACCGCTCGATTATCCCGCCTTTGTCTGGCTGCTGCGCCAGGCGGTGCTGACGCTCACCGATTCGGGCGGCGTCCAGGAAGAGGCGCCGGCGCTCGGCGTGCCGGTGCTGGTGCTGCGCGACACGACCGAGCGCCCGGAGGGCGTCGCCGACGGCAATGCCCGGCTGGTCGGCACCGATCCCGCGGCGATCCTCGCCGCCTGCCGCGGCCTGCTCGGCGACGCCGCGGCGCTGCGGCGGATGGCCGAGCCATCGCTGCCTTATGGCGTCGGCGACGCCGCGACGCGCATCGCCGGCGAACTGATCCTACGCTTCGGCGCGGGCGCCGAGACTCCGGAACATCGCGACGAATCCCGGAAAGCTGGTGGCGATCGGCCGCCCATCGTCGATGACGATGGGCGCGCGCGCGACAAGGCCGAGAACGGCGAAGCTCATCGCGATGCGGTGATCGAGCCGCGCCGCGACCGTCGCGCCGCCCGCCACTAGCGCGCCGCCGCTGCCGGTAACGATCAGCCCGTCGGGCAGCTCCTCGACGCGCACGCCCGCCGCCGCCAGCCCCGACGCCATGGTGGCGATGCGATCCGATTCCTTGACGCGCAGTTCCTCGATGCCGCGCATCACCGTCCGCCCTTCGGCGAGCGCCGCGGCGACGAACAGGATCGGATATTCGTCGATCATCGCCGCGGCATTTTCGGGCGGCACGTCGATGCCGGTCAGCGGCGAGGCGCGGACGACGAGATCGGCGACGGGCTCGCCGCCGACCTCGCGGCGGTTGGCGAGCGTGATGTCGCCGCCCATCGCCTGCAGCACGGCGATCAGCCCGGCGCGCGTCGGGTTGATGCCGACATTGGCGACGGTGACGTGGCTGCCGGGCACCAGCAGCGCCGCGACCAGCGGGAAGGCCGCCGACGACGGGTCGCCGGGGACGATGATCGCCTGGGGGCGCAACTCGGCCTCGCCGACGATGGTGATGCGCCGGCCCTCGGGGCTGGCCTCCCTGCGCAGGGTCGCGCCGAAGCCCGCCAGCATGCGCTCGCTATGGTCGCGCGTTGCGATCGGCTCGATGACGGTGGTTTCGCCGGGGGTGTTCAGCCCCGCGAGCAGCACCGCCGATTTGACCTGCGCCGAGGCGACCGGCAGGCGATAGTCGAGCGCGACGGCGGGGCAGGCGCCGGTCATTGTCAGCGGCAGGCACTGCCGGCCGCCAGCGCCGGGGGTGGCGGCAAAGGTCGCCCCCATGGCGCTGAGCGGCGCGATCACCCGGCCCATCGGGCGCCCCGACAGCGAGGCGTCGCCGATGAAGGTCGCGGTGATGGGGGCGCTGGCGACCAGTCCCATCAGCAGCCGGGTCGAGGTGCCGCTGTTGCCCATGTCGAGCGCGGCGCGCGGCTGCAACAGCCCGCCGACGCCGACGCCGTGGATGTGCCAGACGCCATTGTCGTCGCGGCGAATCTCGGCGCCCATGGCGCGCATCGCGGCGGCGGTGGCGAGGACGTCCTCGCCTTCGAGCAGGCCCTCGACCGTCGTTTCGCCGACCGCCAGCGCGCCGAGCATCAACGCGCGATGGCTGATCGACTTGTCGCCGGGAACGGTGACATGGCCGGCGAGCGCGCCGTCGCAGGTGAGGGCGAGGGGGGTGGGCGTGCCGGGGGTCATCGGCCGGGCGCTTTGACAGTCCGCGGGGCCTGTGGCAATGCGCGCCGCTTCCCGACCCTTCGGAGACGACATTGGTCAAGCCAGAGTGGGGCAGCAAGCGCGCCTGCCCGAAGTGCAACACGCGCTTCTACGATCTTACCAAGGATGACCCGGTAACCTGCATCAACTGCGGTTACGCCTGGGCGCCCGAACCGATTCTGAAATCGAAGCAGACGACGCCCTTCGAAGCCGCCAAGCCGGTTGCCGAAGCCGAACCCGGCGAAGCGGTTGCCGTCGACGAGGATCTCGACATCGACGCCGCCGAGGATGCCGAAGCGCCCGACGTCGATTTGGGCGATGACGACGACGATCTCGGCGCCGTCGTCAGCGGCGACGACGAAGAAGAAGCCTGAACCACTCCCCTCCCGCTTGCGGGAGGGGTCGGGGGAGGGAAGGGCCTTGCCAGCTGCCGCAGCGCAGCGACGACGCCCCCCATCACCGAATTTATCGACTTGCGCGGGGCAGAGCTTGGCTCTATCTCGCGCCCCTCACCCGCTCCCAGCGGGTGCCGCCGGCGCCGCAGCGCTCGGCGAAAAACGGTTTGGGGCCTTAGCTCAGCTGGGAGAGCGCTACAATGGCATTGTAGAGGTCAGCGGTTCGATCCCGCTAGGCTCCACCACCGTCTCTCACCCCCCAATCAGCCCTGCAGCGGGTCGCGCGTTACCGCCTGGAAGCGCAGCGCCATCGGCGGTCGCGGCGCGCCGTCGCTGCGACCCGTCGAGGTCGCGGCGCCGTTCAACACGGTCTCCGACGGCCAGGCCGGTGCCAGCTGCGTGACATGGCTCGCCGCCGCGGCGATCTTGCCGGCAAGGTCGACCGCCGCGGCGATGCGGGCGGCGTCGCCCCAGGGATAGCTCGGCGCCTGGCGCTGCGCCGAGGCCGCGATCATGTCGGGATAGCTTGGCCCCGACGATGCGGCCTTCCACCCGCCATCGAAACGATGCGCCAGCGCTTCGACCCCGGCGAGCGTCGTGCGCAGCCGCACCCAGCGATGGTTGCGCCAGGCCGCCGACGCCGCGACGCTGGCGGCATCGCGGCCGAAGGCATCGAGCAGCAGGGTGCCCGCATCGCGGCCGAGCAGCGCCAGATTGGCGATCGTCGCCGGCGCCATGTCGAGATTGAGGCCGCCCTCACTGCCCGGATCGAGGAAGATGCGGACGATGCGATCGCGCTGGCCGGGCAGGGTGGCGAGCTCGTTCTGGCGCGAATTGCGCGCCGTTTCGAAAAGCTTGAGCAGGAAGCCCGCCGCGCCGGCGCCTGCCAGCTCGCTCAGATGGCGCGCGCGGATATTGACGCGGTTGTCGACCGCGATGGCGATATCCTGCCCCGCATCGACCGCGGCATTGGGCGCGCCGACCAGTTCGATGCGCCGGCGCCGATCGGCGGGGCGCGACAGGTCGTCCTGGCGCGCCGGATCCGGGGGCAGGTCGGCGAGATCGATGCAAAAGGTCGGGCGGCCGGGCAGCAGCGTGTCGAAACTTTCGACGGGAAAGTTCGAGGTGATGCCGCCATCGGAAAACCAGCAGGGCTGCAGCTGCGCCGCGGCCTTGTCGCGGTCCGCCGGGCTTTTCGGGCTGAAGGCGCGGGTCTCGTACAGCTTGACCGCGCTGATCAGCAGCGGGAAGCTGAGCGACATGCGGATGCCGAGCAGGATCGGCAAATTCGCCGGCGCCGGCAGCCGCCGATAGGTGACGCCGTCCCTGACGAGGTCGAACGTCGCCGAGCTGGCGTGCCCCAGTGCCGCGACCACCGTCGGCGGCAGCACTTTGGCGAGATCGTCGGGGCAGAAATACAGGAACGAGCTCGACCGTTCGAGGAACGGGAATTGCTGCGCCAGTTGCTGCGAAACGTTGGTCGTCGTCAGGATCAGGTCGATGTTGCGGCCGCGCACCGCGGGATCGGCATTGCCCCAGAGGTCGGCGACGGCGAGTGGCGCGTCGAGCGGCTTGCCGGCGAGCGACTGGATCGTCGCGTGCATCCAGTCGGCGAAGCCGCCTTCGGTCAGCAGGCTCGCCACGCTTGCATCGGCGGCGAGCGCGGCGTTGCGGCCGGTCGCCAGCCCCCAGCCATTGTCGCGGAGGCGCCTGTGCAGCGCCGACAGCCGAGCCACGCCGGCGAGGCCGAGGACGATCAGCGCCAACACGAAGGCCAGCACGCCGCTCCCAAGCGCCAGCGGCAGCGACGTTGACCCCGCCGCGACCCAGAGGCCGAGCATTCCGACACCAAGCAGCGTCAGCCCCGCCAGCGCCAGCGCCCCCCAGAGCGTCGGCAGCAGGGCGAGCACCGGATGGGTTCCGCCGAGGACGCGCCACAGCAGCGATTCGAGTCCCGCCAGCGCCGGCGCCGCGCGGAACAGCGTGCGCATCGTCGTGCCATGCGGCCCGGCCCCGCCGAGCGCCGCCGGAATCGCGTCGACCTGCGCGAAGGCGTTGGCATTGCCGTGCTGCCGGCCATATTCGGCGGCCGCCGCCAGCCCCGCGGCAATGGCGCCCGCCGAGGCGCCGCCGATGTTGCAGAAGCGATAATGCTGCGCCAGCGCCGCCAGCGCACCGGGATAGACCACCCCCGAGGTGACGCCGCCGCGCATGATCAGATCGCAGGCGAGTCCGGGCGGCGGGCTCGCCGCGTCGGTCGAATCGCCTGGGCTTGCCGCGCTGCTTGCCATCGTCTGTCTCCCCTTGGCAGACGTCTTGCCCGCCAAGCCATGCCCCGGCTGTGACCGGGGTCACGCCAGCGCGGTCATGCCGTCCGGCGGGTGATGGCGCCCGACCGGCGCGGCCAAGTCAAGCCACGTCGATCCGGCTGGCGGCGCCCTCGCAGAGCGTGCGGACCAGATCGCGGCCCCAGGTCGTCGCGTGCCAACCGGTGGCGGCGCGCGTCGCGGCGATGGCGACCTCGGGCGCCGTGGCCTCGGCTTCGGCGGACGTGGTGGCGAAATCGAACGCCGCGCCGGCGTCGACCCTGAACCAGGCGCAGGCGTGGGTCGCGATCTCGCGCGCCGTCATGGCATGGCCGCTGGCGACGATCAGGTCGCGCGGTCGTGGCAGCGCCGCGGCGCGGGCGATGGCGTCGACATATTCGGCGGTCCAGCCCCAGTCGCAGGGCCCCGCGTCGGCGATCGTCAGCGGCGCGGTCATTCCGCCATTGGCCAGCTGCCACGCCTGGGCGATCAGCCGCGCCGGCAGGCTGTCGGCCGGCCCCAGCCGCGAATCATGGCGGTGCAGGACGACGCTCGATGCGGCGAGCCCGCGCTCCGAGCGCGCGACGGCGATGTCGCGCAGCCGCGCCCGCGCCACCGGCCGCTCGGCCAGCGTTGCCGCCTCGACGACATGCACCAGCCGGGCGCTGCTGCCGGGGAGCGCTGCCAGCGCCGCGTCGATGCGCGCGTCGGTGGCGGCGCTGCCGTCGTCGATGGCGAAGATCGCCGTGGCAGCGGGTAGCGTATCGCCAACCGCCTCGACGCTGTCCGCCAGGCCCAGCGCCGTCATCGCCGGGCCGACGTCGGATGCAGCGACGGCGAGGCCGCGCGCGTCGAGAAGCCGGGCAAGATAGGCGGAAACATGGCCGTCGGCGGCAAGGATCAAGGCGGAGGGAGCGGTCACCGCGCGCGACTTCGAAAGCCCCGCTCCCCGAGTCAACCCCTGCCGCGGCGATTGCCGCGCCGGCGGCAACGATTGCGGCGATGCAGCGAAAGACTTTGCCTCGCGCCGCGCGGCGCCGTAAACGCGGATGAGCCCGGGCGTGGCTGGGCGCGGAGTGCGCGACGAGGGACGGAACGAGGCAGGCGGACGTGGCGAATACTCTGGTCCTCAAGCCCTATGTGCGGCGCCGCGAGCCGGGGCCGATTTCGCGCTTTGTTGCCGGCGCCGGGCTGATCGCGCTCGCCGCTTTTTACGGCCTGATGTGCAGCGTCATGCCGATGCAGTTGATCATGGTGCCGGCGGTGCCGATCCTGTTGATGACGGCGCTTTGCCTCTGGCTGCTGCCGGATATCGGCGAGGTCAATGTCGATCGTGTCGGTGGCGGGCTGATCTGGTATCTCGGGATGTTCGGCGTCTGGCCCTCCTATGTCGCGATCGATCTGCCGGGCCTGCCGTGGATCACGCCGTCGCGCGTCGCCATCGGCGTGATGATCCTGCTGGCGCTGCTCAACCTGTCGATGTCATCCTGGTGGCGGCGTGAGATCTGGCAGCGGATCAATGCGGCGCCGGCGCTCAACCGGCTGTTCTGGGCGTTTTTCGCCTGTACGACGATTTCCCTGGTGTTTTCGACATCGCTGAGTTTCTCGATCAACAAGTATTTCAACAACCAGGTCTATTGGACGATGGTGTTCCTGATGGCGGCCTATTTCGGCAGCCGACCGGGCTTCGTCTATCGCACCGCGCAGGTGATGATTGTCGCGATGATGGTGGCCGTGATTGTCGGCATCAACGAGGCGCGGCTGCAGGAGGTGTTCTGGCTGCCCTATCTGCCGAGTTTCCTGCAGGTCGACCCCGAATTCCTCGAACGCGTCGCCAAATCCCAGGCACGCGCCGGTACCGATGTCTATCGCGTTCGTGGTACCTTCGCGGTCAGCCTGTATTTCGCCGAATATCTGGCGATGCTGGTGCCGACACTGATCTACTTCGTCATCAACAGCACCGGCATGCGCAAGCTTGCGCTGTATTTCGCGCTCGCGGGTACCGTCGTTGTCATGTACGAAACCAATGCGCGATCGGCGATGGTCGGCCTGTTGCTGACGGCGGTGATCTATCCCTTCTTCACCGTCTGGCGGGCGCGGCACCGCAACCCGACCTCGGTGACGTCGACCGCCGGGGTGTTCAGCTATCCCGCCGCGATGGTGGTGGTGGCGCTGCTCGTCATCTTCTGGCGGCGCGCGCATGTCATGATCCTGGGCGGCGGCCAGCACCAGGCGAGCTCCGACGCCCGCGACGCGCAATGGACCTCGGGCTGGCCCAAGGTCTTCAGCCATCCGCTCGGGCACGGTGTGGCGCGGTCGGGCGAGGTGCTCGGCTATACCAATCTCGACGGCGAATTGACGATCGACACCTTCTATCTGTCCTGCCTGCTCGATTATGGCCTGCTCGGGCTGTTCACCTTCCTCGGCCTGTTCTCGCTGCCGATGTGGTTCGGCTACCGCGTCTATATGGACGCGCGTACCAAGGAGCAGGAACTTGCCATCCCGATGGCGATCGGGCTGTTCAACTTCGTCGTCATCAAGGCGGTGCTCAGCTCGGAAGGCAATATCCCGCTCGCCTTCGCGCTGCTCGGCTTCATCGTTGGCCTGACGTGGCAGCAAAAGCATGGCGTCGCCGCCGCGCCCGTGCCCGCCGGCGCGCCGCCAGCGCCGCCCCGCCTCGGCAACCCCCGGCGCGCATGAGCCGCGCCGATTACGCCGCCTGGCGCGCGATCCCGACGCGCTGGATGGACAATGACGCCTACGGCCATGTCAACAATGTCGTCTATTACAGCTGGTTCGATACCGCGGTGAACGCCTGGCTGGTCGAGGCCGGGCTGCTCGACATCGCCAACGGCGCCACCATCGGCCTCGTCGTCGAAACCGGCTGCCGCTATCATCGCTCACTCGCTTTTCCCGAAACCGTCGACGCCGGTATCCGCATCGCCCGCCTCGGCAATTCCAGCGTGCGCTGGGAAGTCGGGCTGTTCGGCGCCGACAGCGACGAGGCCGCGGCGACGGGGTTTTTCGTGCATGTCTATGTCGATCGCGCCAGCCGCCGGCCGGCACCCTTGCCCGAGGCGTGGCGCGCCGCGCTCACCCCGCTGCTGCGCCCGCTGGACAGCGCCGCCGCCGCTGCCTAAGCGCTGCCGATGACGAACCCAACGGCCGGCGACAGCGTCCTCATCCTCGATTTCGGCAGCCAGGTGACCCAGCTGATCGCGCGCCGGGTGCGCGAGGCGGGCGTCTATTCCGAGATCGTGCCTTTCGCCCGCGGCGACGAAGCCTTCGCCCGCCTCGCCCCGCGCGCCGTCATCCTGTCGGGCAGCCCCGCTTCGGTCACCGATGCGGGCGCGCCGCAAATTCCCCCCGGCGTGCTCGCCACCGATGTGCCGATCCTCGGCATCTGCTATGGCGAACAGGCGCTCTGCCACCAGACCGGCGGCGCCGTCGGCCCATCGGGACATCGCGAATTCGGCCGCGCCTTCATCGACATCGTCGACGACAGCGCGCTGTTCGCCGGCGTCTGGGCCAAGGGCGAGCGTCACCAGGTCTGGATGAGCCATGGCGACCGCATCGACGCCATCCCGCCGGGCTTCCGCGCCGTCGCGGTGTCGGAAGGCGCACCCTTCGCGGCGATCGCCGACGACGTGCGCCGCCGCTACGGCGTGCAGTTCCACCCCGAGGTCGTCCACACCCCCGATGGCGCGCGACTGCTGGCGAATTTCGTGACGCGCGTCGCCGGCATCGCGCCGGGGTGGAGCATGGCGGGCTTCCGCGCCGCCAAGATCGGAGAGATCCGCGAGCAGGTCGGTGCGGGCAAGGTGATCTGCGGGCTTTCAGGCGGCGTCGATTCGGCGGTCGCGGCGGTACTTATTCACGAGGCCATCGGCGACCAACTGACCTGCGTCTTCGTCGATCACGGCCTGCTGCGCGCCGGCGAGGCCGAGCAGGTCGTCGGGCTGTTCCGCGAACATTATCGCATCCCGCTGGTGCATGTCGACGCCAGCGAAACCTTCCTCGCCGGGCTGGCGGGGGTTACCGACCCCGAAAAGAAGCGCAAGTTCATCGGCGGCGCCTTCATCGACGTCTTCGAGGCCGAAGCGAAGAAGATCGGCGGCGCGGCATTCCTGGCGCAGGGCACGCTCTACCCCGATGTGATCGAGAGCGTTTCCTTCACCGGCGGGCCGTCGGTGACGATCAAGAGCCACCACAATGTCGGCGGCCTGCCGGCGCGGATGAACATGGCGCTGGTCGAACCCTTGCGCGAACTGTTCAAGGACGAGGTGCGGCGGCTGGGGGTCGAGCTCGGCCTGCCGCCGGCGTTCGTCGGCCGGCATCCCTTCCCGGGGCCGGGGCTCGCCATCCGCATCCCCGGCGAGGTGACGCGCGAGGCCTGCGACACGCTGCGCCGCGCCGACAGTATCTATCTCGAGGAAATCCGCGCCGCCGGGCTCTATGACGCGATCTGGCAGGCCTTCGCCGTGCTGCTGCCGGTGCGTACGGTCGGCGTGATGGGCGACGGCCGCACCTATGACAAGGTCTGCGCCCTGCGCGCCGTCACGTCGGTCGACGGCATGACGGCGGACATCTACCCCTTCGACGCCGCCTTCCTGTCGCGCTGCGCGACGCGCATCGTCAACGAAGTCCCCGGCATCAACCGGGTCGTCTACGACTATACGTCGAAGCCGCCCGGTACGATCGAGTGGGAGTGACGGGGCACGTCAGCGGGGGCAATAGGCGACCTTAGCGGGCAAAGGCGCAGACCGGGTTCTCGATAGTTGGCGATAATTGCAGGAGCATGTTTCACAGTATCGCTTGGTTCGTACGACATATGGGATGAAAGTGGAACGGCCGCATCCCGGCGCTGTCGCGAGCAAGCGGTCATTCTTTCGGGGGATTTCATGACGGTGGCGACGGGCCGCCTGTCAATTTGCCAATCCCGCTCTCATCCGACCTTGGCGCTGATATAGCCGACCAATGTCGCGGACGCTTCGCTCACAGCGACATCGGCCGCAATCTGGAGACCTGCTTCCAACTGCCGCGCAAAGTCCGCCGCTTGCACGAGCGAGATGGAAAAGGCCTGGCGCAACCGCGCGTTCAACACAGTCTCGGGAATGTCGGGCACGCATTCGACCACTTGGGCGCGCAACGAAATCAGGCTGGGCATGCCAAATTCGGTCACCACCTCAAGCAGGTTGAAGCGCGGATCGGACGAGAACTGGAGGCAGAACCTGACGTAGAGCCGGCCATCCTCGTCAAGGCAGGCCTCCATGAACGGGGCAATTGCCGCAGCCATCAGCGCAACGAGGCGGCGCTCCGGATGCGCTTCATCAACCTTGGCAAGACGCAGGGCGCGCTCCTGCTCAATCGCCCGGTAGCGCTGGGCGAAGACCTCCTTGATCAGCGCTTCCACATTGCCGAAGTGGTAATGCACCGCACTCGGATTGCGCGCACCGGCGGCCCGCGTGATGTCCTTGACAGAGACCGTCCCCAAGCCGCGCTCGGCGATGAGACGCTGGGCGGACTGAAGCAGGGCGGCTCGCGTGTCCTGGTGTGCGGATCGGGACATGTCTTTCGCATCTAATATTGCACATTAATGCAGCTCATGGGATACCATAGTCTCTGACCGAGCGCAAAGATCGAACGCTGCGCGCCCGGGTGGCGACCGCCACTGGCTGGCGGAGGGAGCGAATGCATGCAGTCTCAATCCGATACGCCTGCATCGTCGCGCCCGCCCGATCCGCGACAAGCAACCTATCCAGCACAGTGGGACGCCGCTTCGCCGCCGCTTTCGAAACCCACCAAATTGGCATTCGGTATCGGTGCGATCGCTCCGGGCGTAACGGCGGCGGCATTCGACTTTTTTCTGTTGATCTTCTACAGTCAAGTTGTCGGCCTCGATGCGCGGTTGGTCGGTCTGGCCCTCATGATCTCGCTCGTATGCGATGCGATCAGCGATCCCGTGGTCGGCTATTGGTCAGACAACTTGCGTTCACGCTGGGGCAGGCGTCATCCTTCACTCTATGCCTCGGCGATCCCGCTGGCGGCGAGCTTTTACTTCCTTTGGACACCGCCCGAGCATGCCAGCCAGACAATGCTGTTCTGGTACCTGCTGTCGCTGTCCGTGACCGTCCGGACCGCACTTACCTTCTACCGCACACCTGCCAGCGCGCTCGTTCCTGAACTCACGCCGGACTATCATGAGCGCACCTCGCTCTACAGCCTGAGGTATTTTCTCGCCTGGGTGGGTGGCAGCGCGTTATCGGTTTGGACATTCCTCGTCCTGTTCCCGATGTTTGTGACCACCACCATAGCCGACGGGCGGTTCAACCGCGATGCCTACCCGGTCTACGGGCTGGTCGGGGCGCTGACCATTCTGCTGTCGATCCTCGTCAGCGCCATCGGCACCCATGGCCGCATTCCTTACCTGAAGGCAGCGCCGCCGAAACGCCAACTGACCTTCAGGGTTATCCTTGGCGAGTTGATCGAGACGCTTTCAAACCGTTCCTTTGCTTCCTTGTTCATCGCGGCGATGCTGGCCGCCATTGCGGGCGGGCTGGCCGCCGGCCTGTCGCTGTACTTCCTCACCTATTTTTGGGGCTTCAACGAGCGGCAGACCGGGGCGATCTTCATCGGCACCTTCCTGGCGGCAGGGATCGGGCTGGTTCTGGCGCCACGCGTTTCGCGCCGGTTCGGCAAAAAACGCGGCGCCATCATTGTCGGGCTGGTGGCCTTTGTCGGCGCGCCGGTGCCCATCATCCTGCGCCTGGTGGACCTGTTGCCGCCCAACGGGACGCCCTTCATCTTCTGGTTCGTCGCTCTCACCAACATCATCGATGTCGGGTTGATCATCAGTTTCCAGATCCTGTTCGCGTCGATGCTGGCCGACCTGGTCGAGGACAGCGAAGTGCAGACGGGCCGGCGATCGGAGGGCGTCTTCATCGCCGCCGAGACATTCATCGACAAGGCTGTGCGCGGCATCGGGGTGATGGCCGCGACGACGATCATAACGCTCGCCGGCCTTTCGCCGGGCGCCAAGCCGGAGGCTGTCAGCGCCGACGCAATCTGGCGGATGGGGGCTTACTATGTGCCGATCGTGCTGGCGCTGTGGCTTGCGATGATCGCGGTCATTGCCACCTACAGCATCGACAAGACCCGGCACGAGGAGAACCTCAGGAAGCTTGCCGCCTGAGGCAGCCCTCGGACCGCGGCCCGGGGCTGCCACAGCTTTCGGACTAAAACGACTTGCGCACGGTAACGCCGAAGGTGCGGGGCTGGTTTGGCGCACCATTGAACGTGCCGGCCTGGGCCAAAGCCGGCGAGGCGAAGACGATGTACCGATCATCGAGCAGGTTGCGTGCCCACAGGGAGACCGCAAACTGGCCTGGAGTCTTGATCCCGACCGACATGTTCACCAGGTTCTGCTCGCGGGAATAGCCGGCGGCGGCAACGGCGGCCGCCTCATTGGGATTATCGAGAAACGGCGAATCGCCGATATGCTGCCAATCCGCCCGCACAAAGGCGTCGAGACGGCCGATCGAGAAATTGTAGCTCGAGCCGAGCGTGAACTGGATCTCGGCGACACCCTGCGGCTGCTGTCCCGAGATGTCGATGCCGGGGCCGAAGTTGGGGAAGCTGTCATAGACCGGATCGAGGAACGTCGCGCCACCGGTGAAGAACAGCCCGTCGAGCGGGCTCCAGCGGAAGTCGACCTCGACACCGAAGGTCGATTGCTTGGCCGCATTGGCGAACACGAAGCCGTTCTGGGTGAACACGGTGGTCTGGAAATTCTTCAGAGTCTGATTGAAGACCGTGAAGGTGAAGGCCAGGTTATCGAACGTGCCCTTGATCCCCAGTTCATAGACTTCGGCGTCCTCGGGCGAGGCGAGGCGCGTTCCGGGCGCAAGGTTGGTCGAATACAGCCCGGCACTGGTGACTGGCGAAGACGGCGTTGCCCGCAGCACTTGTCGGGTGACCGGATCGACCACTGGATTGCCCGGCACAAGCAGCGCAGATGGTGGCCGGCTCTGGCGCGACAGGTTCCACGAACTCGCCTTGAAGCCCGTGGCATAGGACGCATAGACGCTCAGCCGGTCGCTCAGCTCATAGGCGAGGCGGACCGTGAAATCGGTGCTGTGGTCGCGCGAACGTCCATCCTCCACCGCGTTGGGGAGATTCAGGAACGGCGGGAAGAACTGCAGCGCCCGCAGGGCGTTGAACGGGTTGGCGGTGCCGAGTGCGGTCGCCAGCGCCTGCTGCTGGATCTGCCCATAGATTGCCGGGTTGGCGGCCACGAACGGCCCCACTGAAGCCGGATTCTGCAAATTCACGCCGCGCTGCGCCAACAAGGTGCGAAGGGTCGCGGTATAGCCCAGCTGATCGAGATTGGCCGCGGCCAGCGCGTCGGTGCTGAGCGCAGTGACCGAGACGTTCTTGCGATCTTCGGTATAGCTGATCCCGAAGCTGGCGGTCAGGCGGTCGGTGATGTGCAGATCGACATTGCCAAAGACCGACCAGGCGGTGTTGCTCTGCCGGCTGCGCTCTGAAATGCCCTGCCCGGGTGCGGCGAATGTCCCGCTTGGCACGCCGGCAAAGGTCTCGAACATGCCAACCTGGGCCGGGTTGCCGAGCAGCCGGCCCAGATAGGGTCGGTAATCAGCGCCATAGAGCAGATCGTTGCCGGATTTCAGTCGCTCATCGAAGTAGAAGCCGCCGATCATCCAGTCGAACAGCTTGCCCGCCCCGTCGGACTGCAGGCGAAGTTCGTGGGTGAAGGTCTCGATTTCCGACTGGCCCGTGTTGGTCGAGAACAGTTTGAGATTGGTGGCATCGGGATCGAATTGTGAATCGACAGCATTGTGCCGATAGGCCGAAATGCTCGTCAGCGTACCAAAACCGAATTCGACATTACCTTGCAAGGATACGCCGTAATTCTCGATCCGGTTGCGCGGCGCGATGTCGTAGAACACGCTGTAGGAGTAGGGGTCCTGCGCGACGAACTGCCCGCCCAGCGCCCTGATGCTGGCGCCGGTCGGGCCTTCGACCAGATTGGCGACGATGCAGCAATTCTCGTCGATCTTGTCATAGTCGGCGATAAGGCGAAAGCTGACATTGGATGAGGCTTCCCACAGGATATCGCCGCGAATGCTCCATCGATCACGCTCGTTGTAGCGGCCTCCCGTCCCGAGGTCCCGGACATAGCCATCGCGCCGGTTGACATTGCCGCCCAATGCGACAGCCAGTGAGTCAGAGATCGGGCCGGTCACATAAGCTTCGAAGCGGTGCAGACCATAATTGCCGACGCTGGCTTCGACATGGCCGTCGAGCTTGAATTGCGGCTTGCGCGTGGTCACTGCGATCACGCCCACCGAGGCGTTCTTGCCGAAAAGGGTCGATTGCGGGCCGCGCAGGACTTCGACGCGTTCAAGGTTCGGCAGGTCGGAGATCGCGGCGGCCGAGCGCGAGCGGTAGACGCCGTCGATGAAGACCCCGACCGATGGCTCAAGCCCGATGGCGTTCTGACCGTTGCCAAAGCCGCGAATGAAGAAATTGGTGTTGCCCGATGTTTGTCCCTGCCGAATGGCAAGCGAAGGCACCAGTGTCTGCAGATCGAGCAGGTCCTGGATCTCGGCCCGCTCAATCTCCTGCGCTTCCACCACGGAGACCGCGATCGGGGTGTCCTGCAGCGTCTCCGCGCGCTTGCTGGCGGTGACCACGATCTCCTGCACGCGCGACGACGACCCAGGGTCTTCCTGCGGCGGCGCGGCGCGCTCCTGAGCAGACGCTGGTGTGGCCAATCCCAGCAACAGGGCCGGCAGCGCCGTCCCCACCAGCAACACCGCCTCGCGCCGCTTTGCGAGACGCAGATTGGTTACCTCTATCATCTTCCCCCCCATCGGGCAGCGCCGGGTTCCAGCCCGTCCTACTGCGGAGCATTAATGTGTGACATTATGCGCGCTTGCGCAAGTGCGAAGTTCGCACCCAGCTTGTTGCAACAAGAAGGGCTCACAGAGGCGCTTATGGGAGCCTCAAATGCCTGTTTTGGCAGGATACCTGGCCCCCGCCAGGCCGTTGAGGACGCGCTTTCTCCGGCTAGTTCGGCCAGATCACATATTCGTCACCGGGAAGCGCCGTCTGGTCTTCGGTCTTGTCGACCAAAATCGGGCTGGCGAGCTTGAAGGGATAGAGGGGCTTTACGGCGCCCCGGTGATGGGCCACGAGCAATTGCCTGAGCTCGGCAACCTTGTCCGGCCGCTGTCCGGCTAGGTTGTTCTTCTCGGTGGGATCCGCCGCAAGGTCGAACAGCCAGGTCTTCCTGCGTGTTCCGTCGATCTGGAGCTTCCAGTCGCCCGCGCGGACCACCTGATAGGCGCCAGATTGCCAGAAGATCGCATTGTTGGGGCGCGAGAAGGTACCGGTCCCGGTCGCGAGCGGGAGGATGTCGCGGCCGTCGATGATCCTGTCCCTGGGGAGCGGCACGCCGGCCGCGGCGGCCAGGGTCGGCAGCACGTCGATATGCGCAACCGGCGTCTCGATCCGCGTGCCGGGCTTGATGGCTTTCGGCCAGCGCACGAACATGGGCACGCGAATGCCGCCTTCGAACAGCGTGATCTTCCAGCCGCGATAAGGCGCATTGATGTCGGGCAGGCCGACGTAGCCAGCCCCGCCATTGTCGCTGCTGAGCACCACGATGGTGTTGTCCGCAAGGCCCTCCTCGTCAAGCTTCGCCATGATCCGCCCGACACTGCGGTCCAGCGCCCGCACCATGGCGGCATAGACCCGTAGACGATGCGGCTTGATGTCGCCGACCGCGTCGAAGTCTGCCTTTGTCGCCTGCAGCGGCGTGTGCACGCCCCAATGGGCCATGTAGAGGAAGAAGGGCCGGTTGCGGTTGGCTTCGATGACCTTCAATGACTGGTCGGTCCACCAGTCGGTGATATAGCCGCCCGGTTCGAAGGGCTTGCTGCCGTTGAAGGTCGCGGCGAATTGCAGCTTTGCCCAGAAGAACTTGTCGATCGGGTCGAAATCCAGCTTGGCGTTGACGACGCCCGGATCGTCTTCCGGGAGATACATGCCATTATGCATGTTGAGGCTCTCGTCGAAGCCTTGCGCATTGGCCTTGAACTCGGCCGCCTCACCAAGGTGCCACTTGCCGATGTGGACGGTGTGGTAGCCTCTGGCCTTCAACAATTCGGCAATGGTGATTTCCGAACCCGGGAGCCCCTGGTTCTTGAACGGCATCGCCTTTTCGTCGAACGCGGGATTGAACTCGGTCGGCGGCAGCGCCCCGCGATCCATCCCTGCGGCGAAGATCGGCAGCGCCTTGGCCATGCCATCGGGGATCGGCGTGAATTCGAAACCGGTGCGGGTCGGATAGCGCCCCGTCATCAGCATCGCGCGCGACGGCGCGCAGGTCGACGTTCCGGAATAGGCCTGATTATAGATCGCGCCTTGTGCCGCGAGCTTGTCGATGTTCGGAGTGGGCACTCTGCCGCCCGCCACGCCGCCGCCAAAGGTGGTAAGGTCGTTGTACCCGAAATCGTCGAACAGGATGAACACCACATTGGGCGGTCGCTGGTCAATCGGCGTGGCCGCGGCGGCCGGGCCCTGGTCCCACGCGATCTCTCGGCTGGGCGCGACATCTTCCTTGGTCGCTTCGATGCGGCGCATCAGCAGCGCGGTCATGATGGCGTTGCGGTTGAACCAGCCGACGGCCCCGACAACGAGCACCAACCCAGAAGCGACGATCAGGATTTTCCTCAGCATCAACGCCCCCAGCGCAGCCGCGCCCCATTTTCTAATGCGACAGATTAGCGCGCGCAAGCCGAGACGGCGGCCAACGGTCAGCCTGGCGCGGCTTCATTTGACAAAGACCAGTCCCTCATAGCCGCCCGATCGGCGCCATGCGCTGATATGCTTGAAATAGCCTTCCGCGCCGCCCGGATGGCCCTGCGATTGCCGGAATTCCTTGCTCCAGCCCTGGCCTTCATTGTTCCAGAAACCGGGCGTGCAATCGGTCGAAGCGATCAGGGATCCGCCGCCGGTCAGGATCAGCTCGACCCATTTGGATACGGCTGCTTCGGTCGGCTCAACCTCGGCATAGCCTTCACGCTCGGCATGGGCGATCACCTGCGCCACGGTGGCCGCGTGATCGACGATGTTGTGCGGAATGTTGGTCACCATGTTGGCGGCCTGGTTCATCTGCACCATGAACGCGTTCGGGAACCCGGGGACGTGCAGGCCGTGCAGGGTGCGCAACCCTTCGGCCCAATATTCCGACAAGAGCCGGCCATTGCGGCCCCTGATGTCGAAGCCGGTCTTCATCTGGAAATTGGCTCCGAACTCGAAGCCCGATGCGTAGACGATGCAATCGACCTCGTAATGCTCGCCGCCGACCATCAGTCCGGTTGCGGTGATCCGCTCGACCCCCTTGCCGTCGGTATCGACCAGGGTGGTGTTGGGCCGATTGAACGCATCGAGATATTCGTCGCTGAAGCAGGGGCGCTTGCAGAGCTGCGAATACCAGGCCTTGAGGTGCGCCGCTGTCTGTGGATCCTCCACGACAGCATCAACCCGGGCGCGGATTTCCTCCATCTTTTCGATGTCGGCGTCCTCGATCGCGGCCCGGACGCGTTCGGGGCTGACCGGCCCCGGAGAGAGGCCGAGGGCACCGACGGCGCGCGAAGCCAGCTTTGCTGCCCATAGCGGCCGGCCACCCAGAACCTTTTCCCGGATGCGGCGCGAGATCGCGGTCCAACCATCGTCGATCAGGTCCTCCGACGGCAGGCCCCGCCCCATATTGTCGACGAAATTGTCCATCCAGCGCTTCTGCCAGCCCGGCTTGGCAATGCTCGCGAACCATTGCGGATCAATCGGATGGTTGCCGCGCACATCGACCGAGGACGGGGTGCGCTGGAAGACGAACAGGCGGCCTGCGGTCTTCGCCACATGGGGGATGCACTGGACCCCGGTCGCGCCGGTGCCAATCACCGCAACCCGCTTGTCCTTGAGCTTGTCCATCGGCGCCCCAAGCGCATCACCGCCGGTGTAGTCATAGTCCCACCGGCTGGTATGGAACTGCTTGCCCTGGAAATCCTCGATCCCCGGAATGCCGGGCAGCTTGGCAACGTGCAGCGGGCCGGTTCCCATGCCCAGATATTTGGCGGTGAAGTCGTCGCCGCGATTGGTGGTGATGCGCCACACACGCGCGTCTTCCTGCCATTCGACCGAATCGATTTCGGTGTGAAACAGGGCCTTGTCATAGAGGCCATAGTGGCTGGCGATCCGCTCGCAATGGGCGAGAATTTCGGGGCCGCGCACGTATTTCTCGGACGGCATATAGCCGGTTTCCTCGAGCAGCGGCAGGTAGATCATCGCCGCCGTATCGCAGCGCACGCCGGGGTAGCGGTTCCAGTACCAGGTGCCGCCGACCCCGCCGGCCTTGTCGATCAACCGGACGCTGTCGATCCCCGCCTCCTTCAGACGCGCACCCGTGACCAGTCCGGACATGCCCGCGCCGATGAAGGCGAAGGTGACATGATCGGTCACCGGATCGCGCCGGGCAAACGGCGTGTGCGGGTCGGCTGCCATCTCCTGAAACTTGCCCGAGAGCCGTTGATACTGCTCATTGCCATCGGCCCGCAGGCGCTTGGCGCGTTCGGCGGCATATTTCTGCTTGATGGCTGCCCTGTCGAGAACGGTCGTCATTGCTGTCTGCCTCGGCTCTGGATCGCGAAGGATGGCACCCGGCGGCGGGCTAGTGGGCGATGTGCGCCGAGCCGGGTGACCAAGTTCTAATGCTATGCATTAAACTAGTCGCAGGGCTTGCCGGAGGCAAGCCTCCATTGCCCCGCATTGTCCGCAAAAAGCGGACCTTCGATACGGACAGCGGCGTGGCGGCGCCGCGGCGCGGCCCTACGCTAGAGGTTGGCGGCTGCGCTCGCCTGCGGCCGGTCTTGCCAGACCGAGTCCAGCACCCGCAGCACCGCATCGGCGATGACCTCGGGAACCTCCTCCTGCAGGAAGTGCCCGGCCGGTGTCTCGGTCACCCGGGCATGGGGAAAGTTTTCGAGCATGGCCGGCACGGCTTTGCCCAGGATCGGATCGTTGGTCCCCCAGACGATCTCGACCGGCACGTCGAGCGAGCGGACATAGGGGACCAGCTCGCGCATCACCGGGGTGCTCGGATGATCGGGCCCGTCGGGCACCATCCGCATCATCGCCAGCGGCGCCTTGTGATTGCCGCTTTCGCGCACCGGGCGGGCATAGAGGTCCTTGACCGTCTGCGGCATCGAGGCTGGATCGTGCTGCGGACGATGCAGGCCCCTGAAGATGGCATTGCGGACGTTCCCCAGGAATTCGCCGAGGATGGGGGTCTTCATCAGGTCATGGATCCTGGAAAGCCGCGTCCTGACCTCGGTCACGCGGATCGCGGTGTTCATGATGACGATGCCCTTGACCAGGCCGGGCGACAGCGCCAGCGCACCGATGCCGATCGGGCCGCCCCAGTCCTGCCCGACATAGATCAGCTGTTCGAGCCGGAGTTGCTTCAACGCCGCGTTGATCCAGCGATTGTGATTGGCCGCCGTGTGCATGCTGACCGGGACCTTCGACGAAAAGCCAAGCCCGACGAGGGTCGGCATGATCACGCGCACCCGATCGAGCGGCAGCTCTTCGACCACCTTGCGATAAAGGAAGCCCGAGGTCGGATTGCCGTGCTGCATGAAGATCGGAAAGCCTTCGCCGACGTCCAGAACGTGCACCTTGATCCCGGCTTCGACCTCGATCAGGTAGCTCTTATAGTCGGCGGTGACGAATTTCTGCGCATAGCCGGGAAGCGGGAAGCCCTCGAAACTGCCCGAGGCGGTGGCGACCTTGCCCGACCCCTGAGGGGTGACGAGCGAACCGTCCCGGGTGATCGCGAACGCGCCGGCTGCCGCGCCCAGCACGCCGATGCCGACCAGAATTGCGTCGATCATGCCTTGCTCCCCTCCCATCGTCTCAAGCCTGCGCGCACACCCTTAGCGGGTGCTGGCGGGCGTTTGCCGCGCCGCGAGGTAAAGCAGGCCGACAAAGGCCAGTTCCGGAATCATGCGTTCTGGATGTACCGGGGCGCCGTGCAGCAGTGTCGCGGCGATCCGGCCCAGCGCGAAGAATCCGAACAACATCATCGGCGGGTAGAACCAGCTGCGCTCCTTGCGAATCAGGCCGAGCAACAGGCAGACCGCGATCGTCAGCGCCCAACTGGCCGAATGTCCGACCAGAGAGCTGAGCCCAAGCCCGCCATTTGGAAACGCATAGCCAAAGAACGCCGCTGCCCGATCGGGGTTGGTCAGCGACCGGATCCCCAGCAACGCGAACAGGATCCCCAGCAACCATGGCGGCACGCGAACCGCCACATTCAGAGCCTTAGCCATCACGCCAACTTCCTGCGCCCAGTCTGATTGTTCCCATTAATATGTCGCATTACGACATGGGGAGCAATGGGTCAAAGCCCAAAAATGCGCAACGCGTCGTGGCTCGCCCCTCGGAGGTCAGCCTGCCCCCTGGTGTGGCCGCACCGGATCGCAAACTGTCTTGCATGGATAATATATAGCATTAATATGGGCCATGGGCCGCCCGTTTCGGGGAACGACGGCTCTGGCGAAACGGAGCACGACCATGACGAAGCAGCCCACCCGCATCCTTGCCGCCGCCGCTCTGGCCTGTGCATGGTTCCCGGCCACGGCCCAGCCCTCAGCCGCGCAGCTCGAAAAGGTTCGCGACATTCTCACCGAGGCCGATGCCAACGCCGACGGCAGGGTGACCCGCCGGGAATATGACCAGCATCGTGCCGATATTTTCGCCCGGCTGGATCGCAACGGGAACGGCGTGGTGACCCAGGGAGACGCGCCGCGGGTGCGATTTGCCCAGCGCAAATTCACCGAAAAGCTGGAACAGGTGTTGGCAATGGCTGACAAGAACGGCGACGGCATGCTGTCGCGCGCCGAATGGGACAAGCCCGAGCGCGACATCTTCGCATTGGTCGACCAGGACAAGGACGGTGTCATCATCCTCGCCCAATTGCCAGATCTCTGATCAGCCCTGCCGCAGCGGCATGCCAAGCTGAGCCGGCGCAGGTCGTTGATCACGACCGCGGCGAGACCTGCCCGTTTTGGACGTGCAACCGCCAACCTCACGACACAGTGTCAGCCGCGGGTGTCTTTGGGTTCAGTTGACCAACCAGCTCAAGCACCGTGTCGAATCTCCGGCCCCTTAGGGCCGCCATTCGACCGCGCAGCGCGGGCCGCGCCGGATCACCTGCCGGCGCGGCCCGACGGCTTCAGACCTTATTTGTAGCGCGCTTCCAGCTCAGCCTTGAGCTGGGCAAAGGTCACGTAACCGTCCTTGTCGGTGTCGATCGTCGTGAAGTTCGCCACGACGCGGCTCATCCCGCCATCCTTGGCTTCCTGCAGGCTGAGCTTGCCATCGCCGTTCTTGTCGGAGGACTTGAACCGCGAGGTCAGCACCGACAGGGCCATGTCATAGCTCTGAGCATGGGCCGCAGGGGTGAGGGCCGCGGCGGCGGCCAGCAGGATGGCAATCCGAAACGCCGTCGTCATCAGTTATTCTCCTTCAGTGGGGGGCGGGGGAAAGGGGGCGAGGTCAGCCCATTGGCGACAGCGGACGGGCCGGTGCCTCACAGCAACCGGGTCCGGTCGATCGACTTGCTGCCGGCTGGCAGCGAGAACATCATGCCGTCCTCGCCGACCACGATCGGGCCGGAAAAGCGGCTTGTCGCATCGCCCAGAAAGGCGGCGTAGAGCCACCGGCTCGGCAGCGGCGGGACGAGATGGCTCAGGACCAGCATTCCGGCACCGGCGGTTTGCGCACTTTCGGCGGCCTCTTCGGGCGAGGTGTGGTAATCCTGAATGTCGTGCATGATCTTGGCAGCACCGACCTGCCCGTCCCCGCCCGCGGCCGTCTCCATCTTCTGGACCAGTCCGGGGTTCAGCGCTTCGTGCACGAGGATGTCGACACCCTTGCACACGGCTTCAAGATTGGGCGACTTCTTGGTGTCACCGCTGATGCAGAGCGCGCGACCCTTGTAGTCGAAGCGGTAGCCGACCGAGGGCTTGATCGGATCATGGTTGACCGTGAAGGCGGTGATCTTCAGCCCGTCACGCTCCAGCACCACTGTCGCTGGGCCAGCCATTTCGAACGGGCGCGCGATGCCGCCCGCGCCGCTCGGCGGGACGACCTTGGGTCCGTGATGCGCGATTCGATACGTGTTGTCGGTCGCATAGGCCGCATTGAAGCCGGCGACGATCGCTTCAACCCCGGCGGGGCCATGGACCGGCAGCGGCGTGGTGCTCGATCCGCGGGTCCAGTGGAACAGCATCAGCGGGCCGAGGCCGTCGATATGGTCGGAATGGAAATGCGTCAGCAGCAGCCCGTCGGCCTTGCCGGGGCTAAGCCCCATGACATTGAGCGTCTCGGCCCCGCCCTCGCCGATGTCGATCACGAACATCTGCTGGCCGGCGATGACCACGTTGCAAGGCCCGGCGCGGTCGAGATTGGGCATGGGCGAGCCGGTGCCACACAAGCCGACGTGCAGGCCGTCACCCAGCGCGGCGAGATTGTCGACGCTCATGCGCTGCGCCGTGCCGCGCTCGAACAGCCACCTGCCGACGCGCGCCTGAAACGCGTAGGCCACTCCTCCCCCGATGAGAACAAGGGCGAGTGCCGCCAGTCCTATCCTTTTCAACCAGGCCATAATTCGGCTCCTTGATGGCGGGCAACGCGTCAGCTTGCGGCCCCCCATAGCGACGCGAACTAATACCATGCATTAACGGGCGATCAAGCAGCGCAGAAAAATTGCACGGCGCCGCGGGGCCGCGGCTGGGCTGGTTCCGGCGCCGAACTGGGCAGGATCACGCGGCGGCGCGGCGAAACATCCGGCGCAGCACCCTGAACAGACCCCAGACGATCAGCCCTGTCAGCAGCGCCATTCCTGCCATGACGCCGTACAGCCATGGGTAGTTGGCAAGCATTTGACGGATGTTGTTCCTGACCGTCTGCGCCACGGAGTCATAATCCTCGGGCATCGCCAGCACGCCGACACGCTTGGCGTAGGCGTCATACTCAGCCACCATGTCGGTCAGGCGCTGGCGCCGGGCGATGCTGAGATCGGTGGTTTCCCCCGGGTCGCGGGCGAGATCGAACAGCCGCCAGCGGCCATCGCCCAGGGGCAGCACGCTGCGGCTGATCTTGAAATCGCCCTTGTAGAGCGCGGTGTTGCCCGACACCTCGATCACCCGCACTTCGTCCTTGGCATAGGCGCTCGTTGCCTTGCCGGTCAGGACCGGCAGCAGGCTGCGGCCGGTCATCTTGCGGGCGGCACGTCCCGCACCATCGGCGGGCGCGCCGATCCATTGCAGCAGCGTGGGGGTGATGTCGGTCATCATCGCAGGACTGTCGATGCGCGCCGCTTCAAGGCCCGGACCGGCGATGACCAGCGGAACGCGCACCCCGCCCTCGGTGGCGTAGAACTTGAACCATGCGCCAGGCGTCGCTGTGGCCGCAGCCCATTCGGGGCCGATGAAGCCCCAGCTCCGCCGCCCGCCCATGCCTTCGAGCCCGACGTGGTAACCGACGACGCGGTGCCACGCGCTGAGCGAGCCACTATTGTCGCCGCGCGAGGGTTCGGGGCCGTTGTCCGAGGCCAGCACGAAGATCGTGTTGTCGTACTGGCCGCTGGCCTTGAGGTGATCGATCAGGCGGCCGATGTGCATGTCCATCGCTTCCAGCATCGCGGCATGCACTTCCATGCGCGCGGCATAGAGGTCGCGGTCCTCGTCACTCAGGTCGGCCCATCTGCGATGTCCCGGCGGCAGGGCGGCCAACGCCGCGCCCGGCGGCACCAGCCCGAGTTCCACGGCGCGCTGCTGCCGCTCGCGCCGCAGCACGTCCCAGCCAGCGTCATACCGGCCCTTGTACTTGGCGATCAGCTCCGCCGGGGCCTGCACCGGGATGTGAACGGCCTGAAACGGCAGATAGGCGAAGAACGGCTTCGATTGGTCGGTCTCGCGCAGATATTCGATCATCTTGTCGACGATGAAGCGCGAGGAATAGAAATTGTCGGGCAGATCCGCCTCGACCCCGTCCTCGTACCATGGTGCGTTCTTGTAATAGGGAATGTAGGCCTTCTTCTCCCAGTTGTCCGCCCCCGATGCGGCCAGGGCGAAGGAACGGTCGAAGCCATGTGCCTGCGGCATCGCCCCGGCCTCTTCGCCCAGGTGCCACTTGCCGACCATCAGCGTGCGATAGCCCAGCTTGCGCAGGCGATCAGCCAGTGTGAGCACGCCGGGCTCAAGCGCCATTGAATAGCCCGGCTTGCCGCGCTGCTCGGACGGCAGCACCTCGGGGATCGTCGCGAAACCAGTGAGGTGATTGTCCATACCCGTCAGCAGCATGGCGCGCGAGGGCGAGCACAGCGGCGAGGCGCGGAACTGGGTGAACATCGCACCGCGCGCGGCGAGGGCATCCATGTTGGGCGTATGCGCTTCCCCGCCATAGGCGCCGAAATCCATCAGCCCGGCATCATCGGCGAGGATCACCACGACATTTGGGCGCGGCCGAGCCGCGTCCACAGCGGTGGCCGCCGGAACAGCCGTACCGGCCACCAGCACGGCCCCCAGCACGCCGACCCTGGCTGTCGCCCAAACCAATCGCATCGTTTTCCCTTGCCGTCTTGATCGCGTTCGCCGCCTCCAAAAACCATGGCTGGGACGGTAGACCGCGATGAATTGACCGATCTAATGGCATACATTAAGACGATGATCCAGCACCTCGGGGCGCCCATGCAGGAGATCGACCCGGCCAACAGGGCACCTTAGAATGACGCTTCAGCCAGAGCCCGAACACAATCCCAACCCGCCGGCGATGGTCGATCCGCCTGCCGCGTTGCGACTTGCCATGCGCGATGGCTTCGAACAGCTGATCAATCCGGCGATCCGGGCGCTGCGCCGCCACGAAGCCGAAGCAGCGCGGATCGCTGCCGGCACGCCGCACCGGGTCGAATATTTCCACCAGCATGATGACCCCTATTCGCAGCTTGCCGAGCAAGTCCTCGCGACTCTCGAAGACCGATACGCCATCGAACTGGTGCGCCACGAGATCCGCGCCAGCGGGGGCAAGAACCAGCCCGAACCGGCCATGCTTGCTGCTTGGGCAATGCGAGATGCCGAACTGATCGCACCGCATTACGGCCTCGAGCCCCCATCACGGCTGCACAGCAGACCGGACACGCTGCCCGATCCTGCCGCGCTCGATGCGGGAAGCGAACGGCTCGCCGCGCTCGGCCATTACTCCGGGGCCATGTTCCACTATGCGGGCGAGTGGTTCTGGGGCGTCGACCGGCTGTTCCATCTCGAACAATGGCTGCGCGACCTTGGCGCCTGCAAGGACCCCGCGCTCCCCTTCATCTGCCCGCGACCGGCGATCGATGTGGCAGGGGTCGACGCCAGCGCACTGACGCTCGATTTCTATCCCTCGCTCAATTCGCCCTACACCGCGATCATATATGACCGCACAATCGCGATGGCGCGCGAATGCGGGATCCGGCTCGAACACAAGCCGGTGTTGCCGATGATCATGCGGGGGGTGCCCGCCACGCGGGAAAAGGGCGCCTACATCATGTTCGATGCCAAGCGCGAAGCGGAGTATCTCGGTGTCGATTTCGGACCCGTCATGACTCCGATCGGCGGGCCGACCCGCATGCTCTATGCGCTGCTTCCCTGGGCGGCCGAGCAAGGCAAGGACATCGCATTGATGTCCGTCGGGCTGCGCCTTGCCTGGGCCGAGGGCGTGGGACTGCACGAACGGCAAGGCCTGCGGCGGGCGGTTGAGGAGGCTGGGCTCGCGTGGGCCGAGGCCGAGCCGCGGCTTGGCACCGAGGACTGGAAGGAGCTGACCGCGCTCCGGCAGCGCGAAATGACCGAAGATCTAGGCCTATGGGGCGTTCCCAGCTATCGCCTGCGTGGCGCCGACGGGGAGCCGGACCTGTGCGTGTGGGGCCAGGACCGCCTGTGGCTGATCGCTTCCGAGATCCGGCGTCGCGCGGGGCAGAGCAATGATCGGCAAGGCGACGCATCTTTCCTCGCTTGCACTGCCGCCGGCCAGTTGCACGGCTGAGTCCGGGCACGGACCATCGACCGCCACCGCGCCTTCTCGTGCCGGGATCGCCAGGCGCAAGATGCCGTGGAACGTGGGCGGCACCGTCTCCATCGGCGAGGCGGCGCGCGACCGCAAAGACGGCTTACCACGCACGGTCACGGCTGACGGCTTCTGGATTTCGGCAACCGAAGTGACCCGATGTGCACTCTTCCTCGGTAATCCTTTGCGTTGCTGGGACGCAAAAGCGTAGGGCGTGCAAGCTGTTGGTGATCGCGCAGGTGGTGGTGCGCCACTTGCCTGCCTGGCCGGTTCCCGAAGGAGGTCGGTGACGGTATTTTTCTGGTGCTTCGTGGGGCGTAAGGTCGCGCAATCGAAATCGACTGCAAAGGCAGAAGAGGTGTCGATAGATACTGGAATTGCGAAAAAATTTTCGTATCTATTTAATCAATTATTTCAATAGGATAATCAAATGACGGGCCTTGGGGCGGGCTGGGCCACCGAAGAATGGCAATATATCAAATAAAAACAATGACTTATGGGCAGATTGAACAATCGAGTGGGAGTGACGGGGCGTTTTTGCGGATGTGAAAGCGTATTCCGGCGTGGAATCGACGACTTTCCCGTTGCAATAGGTGCCGAAGGATATCCGGCTCCGTCCGCATTGCCCAAACCAGCGATATCTTTGCCCCGTTGGGATGCTGGGGTGCCGGACAGATGCCGCCCAAGCGGGCGCTATTGCACGCTGTCGTTGCTGATTCGCACTGCCAAGTCGCGCGCCGGAGCGGTTTCTGCCAGGTTGGTTTCAGGCAAATTCGAATATATTCAATAGCATGTAGTCATTCTAAGCGGCCGCGTCGATGTGAACTTGACATAAGTGAGCGCGCGCTTATTTAAACTCGCATTATGGCTCAGACATCAACTCAATCGCACCTTGGCCGCCCGGTCAACGAGGAAGCGCGCGCCCTTCGACGGGACCAGATCCTGGCTGGCGCCCGGCTCTGCTTCTTGCGCAAGGGCTTCCATGCCGCGAGCACGGCCGAGATCAGCGCCGAGGCGAGGGTTAGCGTTGCCAATCTCTACCAGTATTTCCCGAACAAGGATGATCTGGTCAGGGCGCTGATCGAGGAGGAACTGGCGGGCGATCTCGAACTCATCAGGATTGTTGAGGAGGCGCCAAGCTTCCGGGAGGGTCTGGAAATCACCACCAGGATGGTGACGGCCAATCGTGACGTTGCCCATGACAGCCGCCTGCGGTTGGAAATCCTGGCCGAAGCGGCCCGCAATCCTGCCATTGCCGCCGTGGTCAAGGCGGCCGACGACCATGTTGTCCGGGAGATCGGCGCGGTGATCGCGCGCTATCAGGCCAAGGGTGAACTGCGCAATGACTTTGCACCCGAGGTCGCCGCACGCATCATCGTCTCGCTGTTCGATGGCATGACCGGCCGCTTCGCCTTCGGGCTCAGTGAAACCGAAGACCTGATTGTGGCAGCAGACCAGTTCATCGTGCAAGCGCTGGCACCGGTTGCAGTTCCGCCCATCCCAACCCCCTGACGACGCGATAAACCCCCAACGATGGGCAGTTTCACGCTGCCCCAGGATTGCACAGGAGCATAAAATGAGTAAGGCCTCGCTAATCTGTATGATGGTTGGCGCGCTGGCGCTTCAGGCCTGCTCGGATGCCGCCGACACGCCGGCCCTGGCGCCGGTGCGCACTGTGCTGGCCAGCCGCGCCGAACCCGCCACGGCTGCCGCCAACATGGTGGTCGGCACGGTGCGCTCGGCGCAGACACATATCGTGTCTGCCGAACAGGGCGGGCGTGTTGTGGTGCTGCTGGCCGATGTCGGTGATCGCGTTGCTGCCGGTCAGGTGCTGGCGCGCCTCGACACCGTGCCGCTCGACCTTCGGGTGAGCGCGGCAATGGCAGAAGCGGCCCGTGCGGCGGCGACGGCGGCCGAACGCGCGCGCAATGCCGAGCGCGTGGCGCAACTGGTGGCCGACGGCACCGCCTCGGCGGCCGAGCTCGATACCGCGCGGGCCGAGGCGGCGACGGCGCGTGCGGCCAAGAGCCTAGCCGATGTGCAGGCCAGCCAGGCCCGGCGGGACAAGACGCTGGCCCTGCTGCGCGCGCCATCGGCCGGCGTGGTTGCGGCGCGGCCGGCCATGCTGTCGGCGATGCTGGCGCCGGGCGCACCGGCGTTCGAGATCGAAGGCGAGGGTGATCGCCTGATCAGCGCGGCACTGCCGGCAGACGTTGCCGCCCGGTTGCGGCAAGGCGCGCGGATCAGCTTCCAGCATGATGGCATCACCGGCACCGCACGGCTCGCCGGGATCAGCACGCGGGACAATGGCACTGGTGGCCGCGATGCCAGCTTCGTGGTCATCGCCGGGGCGCCGGCGCCGGGGGCGATTGTGGAACTGCTGTTGCCGGCTGCCCTGCAGACCGCGTCGGCACGCGTTCCGCAGTCCGCCGTCCTCGAAGGCCGCGATGGCCGCCAGACCATCCGCGTCGTCGGCGCCGACAACCGCCTGCACGATGTACCGGTGCAACTGCTCGGCCTTGCAGGCGCCAGCGCCCTTGTCCGGGGCCGGCTGGCGGCCGGTGATCTGGTCGTCGCGGCCGGCGGCGAGTTCCTCCAGGCGGGCATGCGTGTCCGCCCCCATGTCGCCGTGCGCTGACGCCGGCGCTGCCCAGCAAGGATCTTCCCCCATGTCGATCACCGCCGCCGCGCTCCGCCGGGGCCGGTTCACCCTTGTGGCTGCCATCGCCCTGTTTCTTTCGGGCCTGACGGCGCTGCTGGATTTTCCTGCCACCGAAGAGCCCTTTGTCCAGGTCCGCGCCGCGACCGTGGAGGCCTATCTGCCCGGCGCTACCAGCGAGCGCACCGAGCAGCTTGTCGCCAGGCCGATCGAGGAGCGGCTGCGCGAGGTTGCCGAAGTCAAGACCATCGAGACGGTCGTGCGGCCCGGATCGGTGTTCATTTCGGTCACGCTGCACGATGGCACCGCGGCCGGCCGGTTGCCGGCGATCTGGCAGCGCGTGCGCGTGAAGATGGACGAGGTGCGCGGACAATTGCCCGAAGGCATCAGCCCGATCGTCATCAACGACGAGTTCGCCCGTGTGGCGGTGCGCAGCCTGGCGCTGACCGGCAAGGGTTATAGCGCCGGCCAGTTGCAGGATTGGGCACGCATCGCCCGTGATCGCTTGCAGACCGTGGACGGCGTCGAGCGCATTTCGCTGCACGGGGTGCGCGAGGAGCGGGTGTTCGTCGATCTCGCTCCGGCGAAGCTGGCGGCGGCCGGCCTGTCCTTCGACAAGGTGGCGAGCCATCTGGCCGAACGCAACATCGTGGCGGCGGCCGGCGAGATCGATACGGGCCGCCGGCTGCTGGCGCTCGAACCAAGCGGCGACCTGCCCGGCCTGGCAGCGCTGGCCGGCGTGCAGATCCCGCTGGCCGATGGCCGCAGCATGCCGCTGGGCGCACTTGGCAGCATCCGCCAGGCCCCCGTCGATCCGCCGCAGACCGCGGTGGTGGTCAATGGCCAGCCGGCCGTGGTGCTGGGCGTGTCGATGCGCACCGGGCTGAATGTCCTCTCCTTCGCCGAGCGGCTCGATGCCCGCGTGGCCGAGGTGGAACAGGCGCTGCCGGCCGGCATGAGGCTGACGACCATCACCGACCAGTCGCAGGTGGTGGCCAAGGACCTGTTCAAGGTCGGCCAGACTTTCCTGGAAACCGTCGCGGTGGTGATGCTGGTGGTGGTGATGTTCCTCGGCTGGCGTGCCGGCCTGGTGACCGGCGTGATCGTGCCGCTCACCGTGATGGGCACGCTGGTCATCATGCGCCTCCTCGGCATCGAGCTGCACATGGTTTCTATCGCGGCGATCATCATCTCGCTGGGCCTGTTCGTCGACAACGGTATTGTCGTGGTCGAGGATTATCAGCGCCGGCTGGCCGAAGGCGAAGCCGCCGATGTGGCCGCCGAAGCCGCCGGCCGCAGCATGGCGGCGCCGCTGCTGACCTCCAGCCTTGCCATCATCTTCGCCTTTGCGCCGCTGGCGGCCGGCACCAGCGACACCGCCGAATACATGCGCAGCCTTGCCATCGTGATGGCGATCACCCTGCTGCTGTCGCTGTTCCTGGCACTGACCGTCACGCCGCTGATGTCGCGCCAATATGCCGGCGCCCATGACGCCGCGCATGACGACAAGGGTTGGCTGGCCCGCGTGCGGCGCTGGTATGAAGGCCGGGTCGGCGTCATCGTGGGCCGACCGCGCACCATCGTGGCGGCGATGGTCGGGCTGCTGCTTGCGTCCTTCGCGATCTTTGCCACCATTCCGCCGCAGCTGTTGGCCGCTTCGGCCCGGCCCCAACTGCAGATCCCGGTCGAGCTGCCGGCGGGTGCCTCGACGCGGGCAAGCTATCGGCTGGCGGCCGACATGTCCGCCGTGCTCGCCGACAGGAAGCGCTTTCCTGAACTCACCAGCAACGCCATCTATGTGAACGACGGCGGCCCGCGCTTCATCCTGGGCCTCAATCCACCGGCGCCGGCGCCGCACCGCATCTATGCGGTGGTGAACCTGACCAAGGATGCAGACAGCGAGACCGTGCTGGCCAAGCTGCGCCAGACTCTGGCCGCCCGGTTTCCCGAGGCGCTGATCGAGCCCAAGCGCTTTTCGCTGGGTGCCTCCGAAGCCGGCACGGCAGTGTTTCGTCTGGCTGGCCCCGATCGCGCCGAGCTGGAGCGCGGTGCCATGGCACTGAAGCGGGCGCTGGCGGCCATCCCCGGCATTGCCGACATCCGCGATGATGCCGAAGGCCGCATCACCCGCCTGGTGGTCGATATCGATCACGCCCGGGCAATGGCGGCCGGCGTGTCGGCCAGCGCGGTGGCCCGCTCGCTGGAAGCGGCAACGGCGGGGATGCCCGTGACCGTGCTGCGCCAGGGCGATGTGCTGGTGCCGGTGGTGCTGCGCGCGCCGGAAGACGAGCGCACGGCACCCGAAAGGCTGGCGGCGCTGCCGGTGTTCGGTGCCGAAGGCAGCGTGCCGCTGGGCCAGATCGCCACCGTGCGCCTGGCAAGCCAGCCGAGCGTGCTGATGCGCCGCGATCACAGCCCGGTGATCACGGTGTCGGCGCGTCACCCCACCCTCGCGTCTCAGGAGATTGTCGATCAGGTCACGCCGGCGGTGGACCGGCTGGCGTTGGCGCCCGGCCATGCACTCGAACTGGGCGGCGAGATCGAGGAAAGCCGCACCTCCAATGAAGGCATCGAGCGCTACTTCCCGATCGCGCTGATGGGCATGGCGGCGCTGTTCCTGTGGCAGTTCGGTTCGGTGCGCAAGACGGCGATCATCATGGCCTCGATCCCCTTCGTGCTGATCGGCGCGTCGCTGGGCCTGAAGCTGAGCGGTGAGGCGATGAGCTTCACCGCCACCCTGGGGCTGCTCGCGCTCGCCGGGATCATCGTCAACAACGCCGTGCTGCTGCTGGAACGCATCCAGGAGGAGCGCAATGCCGGCCTGGCGCTGAACGAGGCTGTAGCGACGGCCGCCGCCGTGCGCCTGCGCCCGATCGTGATGACCAAGCTGGCCTGCATCATGGGGTTGGTGCCGCTCTATCTGTTCGGCGGCGATCTGTGGCGGCCGATGGGCGCTGCCATGATTGGCGGCCTGGCGCTTGGCACCCTCATCACCCTTGTCCTCATCCCGGCCCTCTATGCGCTGCTGTTCCGCGAACGGCAGGCGGCGGCCGCAGCCTGACGGAGACTGACCGTGACCCGATCCCTGTTTGCAACATTTGCGCTGGCCGCGCTGCTTGCCGGCTGTGCCGGCGCGCCGCCGCCCAAGCCAGTGCCGGCGCCGCCCTCGGCCAACTGGAGCGCCAGCGACCCCGCGCTGGCCAGTGGCGAATTGCACTTCGACTGGTGGACGGCCTTTGGCTCGGCCGATCTTGATCGCCTTGTTGCAGAGGCGCTGGCGGCCAACTTCGAACTTGCGGCGGCCGATGCCAATCTGAAGGCCGCCGGGGCCCTCGCACGAGAAGCGCGCGCGCAGCGGCTGCCACAGGGCGGTGTCTCGGCCGGCGTGCAGCGCCTGCGCGAGCCATCGGCAACCCAGCCGCCGATCTTCCGGACGCCGGAGGCGTTTCCCGACATGACCATCGCCAGCTTCGGCGGCGATCTCTCGTGGGAACTCGATTTTGTCGGTGGCCGCGCCAAGGCGGCGCGGGCAGCGCTGGCCGACGCGCAGGCGGCGCGGTGGCAGCGTCGGCAGGTCGAAGCGGCGGTTGCCGCGCAGGTGGTGCGGGCCTGGCTCGATCTGGGGCGCAGCCGGCAGCTGGCGGTGGTGATCGACCGACGGCTTGCGGCGCTCGACAGGCTCATCGCCATGGCACGCTTGCGCGTCGCGCGTGGCGGCGGCACGGCGGCCGACGTCGCGGCGCTGGAGCAGGTGCACGCGCAGGCCGCGGCCGAACGGCCGGCGCTCGATCTTGCCCAGCGCAATGCGCTGCGCCGGCTGGCGGTACTCACCGCCGCCGACCCGATCCGCTTTGTCGGTAGCGGGGCGACGGTCACGACCGACGCCCGCACACCGGCCACGCTCACGGTCCACGATCCGCGCGCGCTGCTGCGGATGCGCCCGGATGTGCAGCGGGCCGAGCAACAGCTGCAGGCGGCGTTCGAACGCGCCGGCGCGTCGCGCGCAGCGCTCTATCCCAGCCTGTCGATGGGGGCTTCGGCGGGATTGGCGGCGACCCCCGTCGATCTCGGCAACGCCGGCGCCTTCCGTTTTGCCATCGGGCCGTCGCTCAACTGGGGCATTTTCAATCTTGGCCGGATCAAGGCTGGCATCGCCGCTGCCGATGCCGGCAGCGAGGCCGCCGCGGCGACCTGGCAGCAGACGCTGCTGGCGGCCGTCGAGGAGGCCGATGGCGCCCTCGATGGCTGGCTGAGCGCCCGACGCAGTGCTGACGCCGCCCGCGCCGCCCGCGGCGCAGCGTCGGTGGCGGTGAACGCCGTCCGCTCCCGCCACCGCGCCGGGCTGTCCAGCCCCTTTGAACTCGCCCGGGCCGAGGCGGATGGCCTTGCCGCCGAAGCCGCACAGGCCGCCGCAGAGGCGAGCGAGCGCGATGCCTGGGCGATCGCCAATCTCGCTCTCGGCGCCGGCTGGCGCAGCGAGACGCCCACGACCCCGTCAAGCTGAGCCCCCCTCCAGACTGACGTTGGCCGCGGGCTCAACCCGCGGAGTGTCTCCGGCTGTGCCTGGCGCTCCGCTTCCTCCCCCTAACTCCCAACGCAACCTTGAAAGGAAAGATCCATGAAGACCATGTTTGCCACTGCCCTGATCGCTGCCGCACTGGCCGTTCCTGCCGCCGCGCAAGAGGCTGACCGGAGCTTCGATGGCCCCTATGTGGGCGTCCAGCTGGGCCTCAATCGCGACCAGGCTGGTGCCCGGCTCGACGCCACCAACCTGCTCGACCGGCGCGTGTCGAAGAATTCGGCAGCACTCGGCGTCTATGGCGGCTACAACATCCGGGTGGCTGATCGGATCGTGCTGGCCCCGGAAGCCGGCTTCAGTGTCAACCTCAACGACAGTTTCCAGGGCCGCAAGGCTGGCCTGGCCTACACCCTCGACCCGAAGTTCAGCTTTGATCTTGGCGCGCGCGCCGGGGTGGTCGCGGGTGACAACACGCTGATCTATGTGCGCGGCGGCTATTCCAACGTCCGCGTTGGCCGCCAGGAAACACTGGCCAGCGGCAGCCGGCTGCGCAGCAACCAGAATTTTCAGGGCTGGCATGTCGGCGGCGGTGTGGAGCATGCGCTGAGCCGCAACCTGTCGGCGCGGCTGGAATATCGCTACGGCAATCTCGATGAGAATCGCGGCGACTGGCGGCGCCACCAGGTGCTGGCCGGTCTTGGCTTCAACTTCTGATTGCCAGCGCTGACAAGCGCCCCGGCCCGGGTCTCGCGCCCGGGTCGGGGCATGGCGCTTGTGTCGGCATCGCCGACCGCTCCGTTACAGCTGCTTCGAATCATCCGATGCGCGCAGTCGGCCGACGGTGCCGGTCAAAGATCGAAACCCACCGCCTCGCACGGCCGGATGGCATCCACGCCGCAATGCATCCGGCCATCGCTGCCCAGTGCGATGGCGGTTGCGTTGGCAAATTCGATTCCAAGCAGGTGGTGGTCCTCGCGGACGGCCTGCACCGGGTGGCCGAGAGCGTCCAGTTCCTGCAGAAGTGCTTCTCCCAGGCGATCCGATACGAACGTGGTTCGCTCGCTGGCGTCGATGCGCGGCGCCTCGCAGGCCTGCTGGGCGGTGAAACCATGATCCAGCATGTCGGAGACGATCTGAACAATCGCGCTGATGATGCGGCGTCCGCCAAAGGCGCCAGTGGCGATCGTCGGCCGGCCGTCTTCATAGACCATGGCCGGGGCCATGTTCGCCAGCGGGCGCTTGCCCGGCGCGATCGAATTGGGCCCGCCCGGCCGTGGCGAGAACCATTGCATGCCGCTGTTCAGCAGGACGCCCGGCCCCGCCACGCATTTGGCGCCGAAAATGTCACCGACGGTATGGGTGCAACTGACCAGCATGCCACGACTGTCGGCGGCAGTGACATGGACGGTGCCATGCCGCACCCCGGCGCCGGCACCCGGCGCCGGGGTGCTTCCGCTGCCCGGTGGCCAGGGGTCGTGGAGCGGCTTTTCACCATAGGCGACCCAAGGTTCACGTTCGGTGACGAGCGCCGGATCGAGAGCGGCCCGGTCGATCCGCGCGGCGATGGCCTCGGCATGCGCGTCGGACAATAGCGCCTCGAGCGGCACCGGCCCGAACGCCGGATCGCCCGCCCAGGCGTACCGATCTGCGAAGGCATGGCGCAGGGCAGCAATCAGCAGGTGAAACCGCTCGCCCGCGTCGCGCGGCAGGGCCGCAAGATCAAAGCGGTTGAGGATGTGGAGCGCTTGCAGCACCGTCCACCCGCCGGAAGGCGAGGCGGGAACAGCAATCTGCCGGCCGCGGTAACTGCCCCACAGCGGCTGGCCGACGATCGGGCGGTAGCTGCCGAGGTCTTCGAGCGACAGCAGCCCGCCTCCAGCGGCGACATCGGCAACGATCGCGCGCGCGACATCGCCCCTGTAGAAAGACATGCCGGCATCGCGGCCGATTTCCTCCAGCGCATCGGCCAGTGCCGGCTGTGGCAGGCGGTGACCGTAGAGCGATACCGGGGCTTGGCCATTGACCAGGAAGCTCTTGGCCGACTTGTCGAACATCGCGAGCAGCGGCCGGAAGGCGGCGGCGACGGCGATGGAAGCGCCGTCGCGACAGGTCGCCTATCTCGCCGGCATCCCATCCCCCCCGATTATGGAGGCAGACATGATGTATGTTCGCAAGAGCGACGAGCGCGGCCCGACCAGGATCGGCTGGCTCGACAGCAAGCACAGTTTCTCCTTCGGCGGCTATCACGATCCGCGCTTCATGGGCTTCGGGCCGCTGCGGGTCATCAACGAGGACAAGGTGATCGGCGGCGCCGGCTTCGGCACCCACAGCCACCGTGACATGGAGATCATCTCCTATGTTCTCGAGGGCGCGCTGGAGCACAAGGATTCGATCGGCACCGGCTCGGTGATCCGGCCGGGCGACGTGCAGCGGATGAGCGCCGGCAGCGGTGTCGCGCATTCGGAGTTCAACGCATCAAAATCGGACCCGGTGCACTTCCTGCAGATCTGGATCCTGCCCGAAGCGGCCGGGATCGCGCCGAGCTACGAGCAGAAGACCTTCTCGCCCGAGGACAAGCGCGGGCGGCTGCGGCTGGTCGGGGCGCGCGACGGGCGCGACGGCGCGGTGACGATCCATCGCGATGTCGATCTCTATGCCGGGCAGTTCGACCCCGGCGAGCGGACTTCCCATGGGCTTCGCCCGGACCGCATCGCCTGGGTGCAGGTCGCGCGCGGCGCCATCACCCTCAACGGCGAGACCCTGGTGGCCGGCGACGGCGCGGCGCTGAAGGATATCGACACCCTGGAAATCGAAGGCAGCGAGGCGGCGGAGGTGCTCGTTTTCGACATGGCGGCCTGAGGCGACATGCCGACCCCGCGCCGTGGCCGCGGCGACCGCTATTTGTCGCGCCGCGGCCCGCCGGCCTTGCCTTCGGGGCCCTTGCGAAACGGTCGCTGCGGCCGCGCCGCGCCGGGACGCGTCGGCGTGACGATGCCGGGAATCGCTGCCGGGCGCAGCGTGCCACGCCGCGGTGCTTCGGCGCGCGCGCCGCCGCGCTCGTCGCCGCGCGGCGGCGGTGAGCGGCCTTCGGGCGGGCCGCTGTCCGACGGGATGATGCGGATACTGTCCTCGCCATCGCCAGCGTCACCGCCGGCGGTGCGCGCCAGCGCCTCGGCAAAGCGCCCGGCGATGGCGCGCGGCACCTGGAAATAGGTTTCCGAATTGCCGATGCGGATGGCGCCGACTTCGTTCTTGGTGATGTGGCCGCGGCGGCAGAGCAAAGGCAGCAGCCAGCGCGGATCGGCATTCTGGCGGCGGCCGACATCCATGCGGAACCAGACGATGTCGTCGAAACCGGGACGGTGGCGCTCCTGCGGGGTCGCGCGCGTGCTGGTATCGAGCAGTTCGTCGGTGCGCGGCAGCTGGGCGCGATGGGCGCGCACCAGGCTGGCGGCGATGTCCTCAGGGCTGCGTTCGGCAAGCAGCCGCGCGGCGAGTTCGCGGTCCTCGTCGTCGAATTCATGGGGTTCGAGCAGCGCCGCGAGCAGGCGCTCGCGGTCCTGGACGCGGATCGCCTCGGGGGTCGGCGGCGTGCCCCAGGTCGCTTCGATGCGCGCGCCGCGCAGCATGCCCTCGACGCGGCGGCGCTGCGGATAGGGCACGATCAGCACGGCGATGCCCTTCTTGCCGGCGCGCCCCGTCCGCCCCGAGCGGTGCTGGAGCGTTTCGGCGTCGCGCGGCGTCTCGACATGGATGACGAGGCTCAAGGACGGCAGGTCGATGCCGCGCGCCGCGACGTCGGTGGCGACACAGACCCGCGCCCGACGATCTCTAAGGGCTTGCAGCGCCTGGTTGCGCTCCGACTGCGAATGCTCGCCCGACAGCGCGACCGCGGCAAAACCGCGTTCGAGCAGCGTTGCATGCAAGCGCCGGACATTGTCGCGCGTCGCGCAGAACAGCATCGCCGTCTCGGCCTCGTGGAAGCGCAGCAGATTGACCACCGCCGATTCGATGTCGGCCGGCGCGACGGTCACCGCCTGATAGGCGATGTCGCCATGGCCGCGCGACCCGCCGACCGCGGCGATACGCACCGCATCCTTCTGATATTGGCGGGCGAGGGCGACGATCGGGCTCGGCATCGTCGCCGAGAACAGCAAGGTGCGGCGGTTGTCGGGGGTCGCGTCGAGGATCTCCTCAAGGTCCTCGCGAAAGCCCATGTCGAGCATCTCGTCGGCCTCATCGAGGACGATGGCACGCAGCTCGGAGAGATCGAGGGCGCCGCGTTCGAGATGGTCGCGCAGGCGCCCCGGCGTGCCGACGACGATATGGACGCCGGCGGCGAGGCCGCGGCGTTCCTTGGCGGGGTCCATGCCGCCGACACAGGCAAGGATGCGGGCGCGCGCCTTGCCGTAGAGCCATTCGAGTTCGCCGCTGACCTGCATGGCGAGTTCGCGCGTCGGCGCGATGACCAGCGCCAGCGGCCGGCCGGGACGCGGCAGCGCGCCGTCTTCGCCAAGCAGCTGAGCGGCAAAGGCCAAACCGAAGGCGACGGTCTTGCCCGATCCCGTCTGCGCCGAAACGATCAGGTCGCGACCGAAGGCATTGGCTTCGAGAACGGCGGCCTGGACGTCGGTGGCTTCGGCATAGCCGCGCTCGGTGAGGGCGTCGGCAAGCGACGGCGGCAGGGTCGGGAAGGTCATGGCGGCAGGAAACTCGATGGGGCCGTGGCGGCGTGGGGGGACGCGGCGGCGAGGCGATCGGGCGGCAGGGGCTCGCCGGAGGGGCGGGATCGGGGCCGGGCCGGCCGATCTCGTCAGCGGCGATAAAGGCTCCTGATAGCTGGAAAAGCCGCCGAACGCCATCGCTTTTGCGCAGGCGGCGGTCAGCGCCGCCAGCGGGCCAGCGCGATGCCGGCGAGATTCTGGGCGCGACCGATATGGCGGAGGCGGACGGGGCCGGGGCCAAGGGCGTCGAAGGCGGCGAGATGGTCGGCGGCGCGCCCCCGCGCCGGAACGCGGCGCTGCGCCTGGTCGATGACGGCAAGCGCATCGCCGAGCAGGACGCACTCGCCCGGCTCGGCGAGCGCCAGCCGCCGTGCCGCGATCAGCGCCAGCCATTCGGCGTCCATGCCGGTGCCCGGCCCGAGGTCGCGGTCGATGTGGACGGCGCCGCGCAACGCCACGGCGATCTCCATCGGCCCGGGGTTGGGGCGGCAGCCGCCGTCGAAGAAGATTTTCAGCGGGGGCCGTCGCATCAGCGCCGATGCTGCGACGGGCGGCATCGGCGTGGCAAGAGCGCCAGGCCCGTCAGGCGGCTTGTCGAATCGCCGGCGTCCGTGGTTTGCTGCGGCGCGCGGTGGGGACGGACGCTTGAACCGAAAGAGTGCGCCATGGCCTTTGTCACCACCCGCGACGGTACCCGACTGTTCTACAAGGATCTCGGCCCCAAGCACGCGCCGGCACTGGTCTTCCACCACGGCTGGCCGCTGACCGCCGACGATTGGGACGCCCAGCTGCTGTTCTTCCTGCACCAGGGTTTCCGCGTCATCGCCCATGATCGCCGCGGCCATGGCCGCTCCGACGCGACGACGCACGGCAATGAGATGGACACCTATGCCGCCGATGTCATCGACCTCGCGGCGGCGCTCGATCTGAAAGGCGCCGTCCATATCGGCCATTCGACCGGCGGCGGCGAGGTGACGCGCTATGTCGCGCGCGCCGAGGCCGGGCGGGTGGCCAAGGCCGTGCTGATCGGCGCGGTGCCGCCGATCATGCTGAAGACCGACGCCTATCCCGCCGGCCAGCCGATCGAGGTGTTCGACGGTTTCCGCGCCGCGCTCGCCGCCGGGCGCGCGACGCTGTTCTGGGATGTGCCGATCCCCTTCTACGGCTGCAACCGCGACGGCGCTGCGGTCAATGAGGCGATCCGCGCCAATTGGTTCCGCCAGGGGATGAGCGGCGACGCCCATGCCCATTATGAGTGCATCAAGGCGTTCTCCGAGACCGACTTCACCGAGGATCTGAAGGCGATCACCGTGCCCGTGCTGGTGCTGCACGGCGAGGACGACCAGATCGTGCCGATCGTCGCGTCGGCGCCGCTGGCGGCGAAGCTGCTGCCCGATGCGACGCTGAAGACCTATCCGGGCTTCCCGCACGGCATGGCGACGACGCATGCCGATGTGATCAATGCGGATATTCTGGCGTTCCTCAAAGCCTGACCTGCCTGCCCCGCGCCGGTGACATCGGCTGGATCGAGCGCGAGGCGATTTCAGCAAGGCGCCCGGCCCGCCGATGCCCCATCGGCGTCCTGGCATCATGCTGGAATAGCCTGTCCTACACGAACCATATCGGTTATAGTCGCCGAATGACCAGGCACCCTCTCACCCCCACCGCCCGCGTCGATGTCGACGCCATCCTCGCCGGCCCCGGCGATCCCGCCCCGCTCTATGCCGCGCTCGATGCCGCGGTCGCCAGCCGCCACGCCGGGGCGCTCGATGAAGCGCCGGAACCCGGCATCGTCGTCGACCACATCGCCGCCGAGGCCGCGCGTGATCTCGGCGCCGTCCGCAGCGACGGCTGGACCCGCGAGGTCCGCCAGGATTTCATCAGAAGCCTCGCCATGTCCGGCAGCGTCCGTGCCGCCGCTGCCCAATGCGGCCGCCACATCACCTCGGCCTATCGCCTGCGCGGCCGCGACCCGCAGTTCCGCGCCGCTTGGGAGGCAGCGCTGCGCCTCGCCTATGCCCGCCTCCACGACGAAGCCATGAGCCGCGCCATCCGCGGCACGGTCGAGGATATCTACAAGGACGGCCGCTTCTGCGGCTCGCGCACCCGCTATAATGACCGGCTGCTGATGTTCATGCTGACCCATGTCGAACGCCAGGCCGGCCCCGGCCTGGCCAGCCAGGCCGACGCCTTCGGCGCCGCCTATGACGCCCTTGTCGGCCCGGAAACGCCGCTGCAGGAATGACGCTCACAAGCGTAGACTTGCTAGACTTTGTTGGACCTGCCGGCACAGGCGACGACTCCACAAAGGTGGGTCCAGGGGCTCAGCCCCTGGCCGCCGGAGGCTTATCTTCTTGATAATTATATAGACTTCGCGCTCGCGCCGGGGCGATGACGCTCGCGGCGAAGCGCGCCATTTCCTCGGCCTGGGGGCTCATCTGGAGCAGGACGAGGTCGACGCCGGCGGCTTCATAGGCGACGAGGCGCTCGGCGATCTGCTCGGGCGTGCCGACGAGATCGGGGCGCAGGCCGCGGTTGGAAACCGAATATTCGGCGATCTTCAGCTCACGCTCCAACTGCGTGCCCGACAGCCATTGGTCGAAATTGTCATAGCCCGCGGGCGGCGCACCGCTGAGCGTGGTGATGCGGCGCAGTTCGTCCCTGGCCTCGGCCTCGGTGTCGCGGACGATGGCATAGGCCGCCATGCCGAAGGTCATCGGCGGCAAGCCGAGCGCCTGCCGGCGGG